>JASJDY010000252.1 GCA_030065025.1 Planctomycetota bacterium | reverse complement strand
GCGCTCCTCCTCCTCGGGGGCGAGCGTGAGCGCGGTCTCGGTGTCGTCGTGCCAGCCGAAGCGGTCGTCGAGGCGCCGGGCGAGGGCGTCCTCGCGCGGGGTCACGAAGAGCCCGCTGGCCGCGCGCAGCACCGGCCCCAGGAAGTAGAGCGCCACGCCGGCGGCCAGCGCGGGGAGCCAGCGGCCGGCGAGGAGGTCGAGGCCCGGCAGGGCGACGACGGCCCGGTGGACGAAGGCGAGCACGATGGCCGCGATCAGCAGGACGAGGTGCCAGCGCGCAGCCCGGGCCCCGCCGACGGCGCGGGCGTACCCCCGCGCCAGCTTCCGGAGCTCGATCCGCACCGCGTCCATCCGCGCCGAGGGTACTCGGCCCGCTGGGCGGGGCACGCCCCGGGCCGTGGCGGGCCGCGTCTTGCTCCCGTGACAGGCCCCGTCTAGCGTGAGCCGCCATGGACTACTACGAGCGGCAGATCATCGCCTGGCTCGCCATCCTGATCGGGGCCTTCTTCCTCGCGAAGTCGGTCGCGCGGCGGCGGGACAAGGGCCAGATGCGCGAGCTGCTCGGCCTGAACACCGACAAGGTCAAGCGCTTCCGCAACTTCTTCGTGCAGCGGCTCGAGCGCATCGTCGGCTTCCTCTTCATCCTCATCGGCGTCGGGCTGCACATCTACATCGTGATCCGCCAGGCGCAGAAGGAGGAGGGCGGCAACGACCCCCAGCAGGCGCTGGCCGACATCAGCACCTATCTTGCGATCGGCATCGTCGTCATGCTGGCGATCGCAGCGCTGATGCACTGGATCTGCTCGTACTTCGCCCGGCGGATCTTCCTCGACATCCTCGGCTACTACATGGTGCGCCAGGGCTACCGCCTCGAGGACGATCCGAACCTCATGAAGCAGATCGGCGAGATGCTCGGGCTCAAGCGGCAGGAGAACGACACCGTCGAGAGCTATCAGAAGCGTCTCGAGGACGGCCTCAAGATCGACACCATCCGGGCGCGCCTGCTGGCGAGGGGCAAGCTGGCCGATCTGGAGGGTCCGGCGCCTACGGAGGGCGCCGACGAGCCCGCCGGACCCTGATTCGAATCGCGCGGGCGCCCGGGGCTCCTGTACCCTCCCGCTCCGGAGACGGAGCGATGCTCGAAGGCAAGTACAACCCCAAAACCCTCGATTCCGCGGCCCAGGAGCTCTGGGAGACGGAGGCGGTCCATCGCTACGACCGCGACTCGACGGACGAGGTCTACTCGATCGACACCCCGCCCCCGACCGTGTCGGGGTCCATGCACATCGGCCACGTCTTCAGCTACACGCAGGCGGAGTGCATCGCGCGCTACCAGCGCATGCTGGGCAAGAATGTGTTCTACCCGTTCGGCTTCGACGACAACGGCCTGCCGACCGAGCGCCTGACGGAGCGCGAGCACGGCGTGCTCGGCCTGGAGATGCCCCGCGACGAGTTCGTGGAGCTCTGCCGCCAGACGAGCGCGAAGTACAAGCACGAGTTCGAGGACCTCTGGCGCAGCCTGGGCCTCTCGGCCGACTGGTCGCTGCTCTACAGCACGATCGACGAGCGCTGCATCCGCATCTCGCAGCGCGGGTTCCTCGACGCCTTCCAGAAGGGCGAGGTGTACCTGCACTCGAGCCCGACGCTCTGGGATACCGAGACCCAGACGGCGGTGGCCCAGGCCGAGCTCGAGTCCAAGGACAAGCGCACGACGATGAACGATCTGCGCTTCGACCTCGTGGACGGCGGCCACGTGGTGATCGCCACGACGCGGCCCGAGCTGCTGTGCGCCTGCGTGGCCATCTTCGTGCACCCCGAGCACCCGCAGGCGGGCGAGCTGCTGGGCAAGAAGGCGAAGGTGCCGCTCCAGGATCTCGAGGTGGAGATCCTCGCCGACGACAAGGTGGACCCCGAGAAGGGCACCGGGATCGTGATGTGCTGCACGTTCGGCGACAAGACCGACGTGGAGTGGTACCAGAAGCACCGGCTCGAGCTGCGCCAGGCCATCGCGCGCGACGGCAAGATGACCGCCATCGCCGGCCCCGAGGAGGGGCTGTACGCCAACCAGGCGCGCCGCCAGATCCTCGAGCGCCTCAAGGAATCCGGCCACCTGCTCGGTCAGGAAGAGATCGCGAACGTGGTGAACGTGTTCGCGCGCACGGGCCGGGAGATCGAGTTCCTGCCGACGCGGCAGTGGTTCATCAAGGTGCTCGACAAGAAGGAGAAGCTCATCGAGCTCGGGGAGCAGATCCGCTGGCACCCCGACCACATGGGCAAGCGCTACCGCAACTGGGTCGAGGGCCTGGACTGGGACTGGTGCATCTCGCGCCAGCGCTTCTTCGGCGTGCCGTTCCCGCTGTGGTTCTGCGAGAGCTGTGAGCACGTGTTCACGGCGCCCGAGGAGTGGCTGCCCGTGATCGATCACGCCAACTACGACGTGAGCCAGGCGTGCCCGGAGTGCGGCAACGAGACCTGGCGCCCCGAGACCGACGTGATGGACACCTGGGCGACCTCGAGCGAGACGCCCGAGATCAACGCCTGGTGGGGCGAGCCGCCCACGCCGGACGCCTCCCCCCTGCCGATGACCATGCGCCCGCAGGCGCACGACATCATCCGCACCTGGGCCTTCTACACGATCGTGAAGTCCTGGATCCACTTCGAGGACATCCCGTGGTCCGACGTGATGATGTCCGGCCACGTCCAGGCCCCGGGCAAGCAGAAGATCAGCAAGTCCAAGGGCAACGCCCCCACCGACCCGCGCGAGATGATCGAAGCGCACGGTGCGGACGCAACGCGCTACTGGGCGCTCTCCGCGACGCTGGGCAACGACTACGTCTACAACGAGGACGACCTCAAGCAGGGTCGCCGCCTCTGCGTGAAGCTCTGGAACGCGAGCAAGCTCGCCCAGAACCACCTGCAGGGCTTCGACCGCAGCGCGGCCGTGGCCGATCCGCTCCCGGTGGACACGGCCATCCGGGCGCTGCTCGCGGACACGGTGCGCAAGGCGTCGGCCGACCTCGACCGCTACGAGTTCGGCATCGCCAAGGGCGTGATCGAGAAGTTCTTCTGGAACGAGTTCTGCGACAACTACCTCGAGATGATCAAGAACCGGCTCTACGACGAGTCGGAGGAGGGCGCCGCGGCGCGCGAGGCCGCGCGGGCGGGACTCTATGACGTGCTCTACGGCGTGATCCGCCTGCTGACGCCCTTCACCCCCCACGTGGCGGAGGCCGTCCACCAGGCGCTCTTCCGCCCCGGCGAAGACGTGGTCTCGATCGGCCGGGCCCCGTGGCCGGCGGCCGAGGCGCCCGAGGGCGCCGTGGAGGCGATCGCAGCCTGGCAGGCCGGCGTGGCCGTGCTCACGACGGTGCGCCGCTGGCGCTCCGAGGAGAAGGTGTCCCCCGGCAAGCCGCTAGGCCGCGTTGCGGTGCGTGCGCACCCGGACGTGGCCGAGAAGGCCGCGGCCCTGGACGCCGACATCCGCGCGGCGGCCCGCATCGAGGCGCTCGAGATCACCCCGGATGACTCCCTGGAGGCCGGCGCGGTGGTCCTGGACGCGGCCGAACTGGCCGGGACCTAACCGGGCGGACGACCCACGTTCATCCAACGGGCCGGGCAACCACTCGGCACGCCTGCGGCGCACCTCGGGATGCCCCTACTGGCCCCCGCCGGCGCGCGCCCCTGGTCGTCCCCTGCCGTACACTGCGCACTCACCGCAACCCCGGAGCGTGCGACGACGCATGTGCGGTTTCATCGGAATCCTCAGCGGGCCGAGGGCGGCCTACGACGCAGCCGACGCGATGCTCGTGCTGCAGCACCGTGGCCAGGATGCGGCCGGCATCACGACCTTCGACGGCGATGCGTTCCACACGCACCGCGGCGCAGGTCTCGTGCAGCAGGTCTTCGACCCTGAGCTGCTCAGCGGCCTCGAGGGGCGCATGGCCATCGGCCACACGCGCTACCCGACCGTCGGCGGCGGTACCGAAGCCGACGCGCAGCCGCTGTACACGAACCATCCCTACGGCATCGCGATGGCCCACAACGGGAACGTCACGAACTTCGCCGAGCTGAAGAAGACCCTCTTCCACGACGAGAACCGCCGCCTCGGCACGAACTGCGACGTCGAGGCCATCCTCAACGTGTTCGCCTCCGCCCTCGACCGCAAGCGCGGCAAGGACTGGGTCGACTCGGTCTACGGCGCGATGCGTGAGGTCTTCACCCGTGTGCGCGGCTCCTACAGCGGCGTCGCGCTCGTGGGCGGCAAGGGCATGGTGGCCTTCCGCGATCCCTACGGCATCAAGCCGGCGATCATCGGCATGCGCCGCGAGGGCCGCCGGAAGCACTGGTGCGTGTGCAGCGAGAGCGCCGCGCTCAAGGTGCTCGGCTACGAGGTCGTCGGCGACATGGAGCCGGGCGAGGCGATGGTCATCGAGCCGAACGGCAAGATGCACCGCAAGGTCGTGGCCGGCCGCGGCAAGAAGCAGCACCGTCCGTGCATCTTCGAGTTCGTCTACTTCGCTCGTCCGGACAGCGTGCTCGACGACATCTCGGTCTACCGCGCGCGCATGCGCATGGGCGCGGCGTTGGCCCACCGGGTCATGGCGCGCCGCATCGTGCCTGACGTCGTCGTGCCGGTTCCGGACTCGGCGCGTCCCGCGGCGCTCGAGGCTGCGCGCGTGCTCGACGTCCGCTACCGCGAAGGCCTGCTCAAGAACCGCTATGTGGGCCGCACGTTCATCATGCCCGACCAGGGCAACCGCGAGCGCAACGTCCGCGCGAAGCTCACGACGCTGCCGATGGAGCTCGAGGGGAAGAAGGTGATGCTCGTCGACGACTCCGTCGTGCGCGGCACCACCACGAAGGCCACGATCCAGATGGTGCGCGAGGCCGGGGCGACCGAGGTCTACGTCGGCGTCGCCTCGCCGAAGATCAAGCACCCCTGCCCGTACGGCATCGACATGCAGCGGCGCGCCGAGTTCGTCGCGCGCAACAACCGCAGCGAGAAGGTGATCGCGGAGCGGATCGGCGCGGACGCGATCGTGTACCTCACGATCAACGATCTCGTGAAGGCGGTGAAGGGCCCGACGCGTCGTGTGGGCGAGTTCTGCCACGCGTGCATGGACGGCAACTACCCGACGGGCGACGTCACGCCCGAGGTGCTGCGCGGCCTCGAGTCCGAGCGCAACAAG
>JASJDY010000050.1 GCA_030065025.1 Planctomycetota bacterium | reverse complement strand
CCAGGGAGGCCCCCGCCTTCTTGCGAGCGCTCTTGTCCGAGCGGGCGGCCAGGGCCTCGATGGCCGCCATGCGCACGCCCAGCTCCTTGTCGCTCAGGAGTCGGATCAGGGGCGATGTGAGCGACGCGTGCTGATTCGCCTTCGCCTTCTCGAGCGCCTTCACGCGGGCGGACGAGTCCTTGTCCTTGAAGGCGGTGATCAGCTCGGCCGCGGCCGCCTTCTCGTCGACCTCCTCGGCGTGGGTGGGGAACGCGAACACCGCGAGAGCGGCGAGCGCGAGCGTCAGGGCCAGGATGCGGCCCACGTGCAGTGCGGTCATGGGGACCTCCCGATCACTCGCTCTTACCCCGGCACGGCACGAAAGTCGCGCTTCGCTCGCCGATTCCCAACGCTATGCTGCGCGTCCCTGCCCCGGGAGCCCGCCATGGACGATTCGCTCAGCCCGACCCCGGAGGAACGCGAGGAGCTGGTCGCGACCCGCCGCGACCTCCACGCCCATCCGGAGCTCAAGTACGAGGAGCACCGCACGGCCGGCCTCGTGGCCGAGCGCCTCAGCGGCCTGGGCTACGAGCCGCGCGCCGGCGTCGGCCGGACCGGCGTGACCACGCTCTTGGAGGGGCCGGAGCCGGGTCCCTGCGTGCTGCTCCGTGCGGACATGGACGCGCTGCCGCTGCAGGAGCGCAACGAGGTGCCCTACGCCTCTCGCCACGACGGGGTCATGCACGCCTGCGGTCACGACGGCCACACGGCCATGGCACTGGGCGCCGCACGCATCCTGCGTCGCGTCGCGCCTCCGGCCCGCGGCTCCATCAAGCTGATGTTCCAGCCGGCCGAGGAAGGCGGCAACGGTGCCACCGCCATGATCGAGGACGGCGTCCTCGAACAGCCGAAGGTGGAGGCAGCCTTCGGCATCCACCTGTGGAACCACCTGGACGTCGGCAAGGTAGCGATCGTGGACGGGCCCTTCATGGCATCGGTCGACGAGTTCACGATCCACATCGTGGGCACCGGCGGCCATGGCGCAATGCCCCACGAGACCCGTGATCCCATCCTCGCAGCGGCGCACGTGATCACAGCGTTGCAGCAGATCGCCGCCCGCAACGTGAGCCCGCTGCAAGCGGTCGTCGTGACGATCGGGGCGGTGCACGGCGGCGAGGCGTTCAACATCATTCCCGACTCGGTCGAGCTGCGCGGAACGGCGCGCAGCTTCGACGAAGAGATTTGGAAGGCACTGCCGGCGCAGATCGAGCGAGTGGCGAAGAAGACAGCCGAGGCGTTCGACTGCCGTGCGGAGCTCGACCTGCGCCGCCTCATGCGACCGACGATCAACGACGCCGGCATGGCGGCGCTGGTCAGGGAAGTCGCGAGCGAGGTGGTGGGCGAAGAGAACATCATCGAAGAGCGCACGATGGGGGGCGAGGACTTCGCGGACATCCTCGCGCGCGTACCCGGCTGCTACTTCTTCGTGGGCTCACGCAACGAGGAGAAGGGCCTGGTGCATCCGCACCACTCGCCGCACTTCGACATCGACGAGGACGCCCTCCCGATCGGCGCCCGCATGCTGGCGGGTGTGGCGCATCGGTTCCTTGAACGCGCCTAACGGCTCATCTCGGCGACTTCGGGCCACAGCGACGACAGCGCCTCCGACGCGCCCATCCGCAGGTTGACCTGGTACTGGCCCGAGACCTCCGTCTCCTCCGGGTTGATCTCGACACACATCGCGCCCGTCTGGCGGGCGAGCTGAGGTAGCGCGGCCGCCGGGTACACGACGCCCGACGTGCCGATCGAGACCAGCAGGTCGCACTCGGCGATCGCCGTGGCCGCCGCGCGGAGCGGCCCCTCCTGCATCGGATCCTCGAACCACACGATGTCCGGCCTCCGGTACGCGGAGCACGCCGGACACTGCCGCTCGATCGGCTGGTCGTGGTTCTCCTGCAGGCCGTCGGGGCAGCGACAGCGCACACGCCAGACGCTGCCGTGGAGCTCGATCACCTCCGTGGCACCCGCCTGCTGGTGCAGTCCGTCGATGTTCTGCGTGACGATCGCCGTGCCCGCTCGTTCTTGCTGCAGCCTGGCGATCACGCGATGCGCCAGGCCCGGCTCGGCTTCGCCCATGATGCGGCGTCGTTCGTCGTGGAAGTCCCAGACCTTCTCGGGATCTCGGTCGAACGCACGCTGGCAGGCGAAGTCCTCGTAGTTGTACTCACTCCAGATGCCACCGGCGCCGCGGTACGTGGGTAGGCCACACTCCGCCGACAGGCCCGCACCGGTGAAGAACACGATGCGCTCGTAGCGATCGAGCGGGAGCACGGGAATCGTCATCGGGCCTCCGGCGTCTTGCGGCGCGTCAGCGTGAAGTGGGCGCAGAGCAGGTTGTGGTCGGAGAGGGCCGTGGCCCGATCGTCCAGCGCGAAACGGAAGCTGCGGAGCGCGAGGGCGTGCGAGCGGCTCGACCGGAAGAGAACGTGGTCCGGGTAGTAGCCGCGATTGGATTTCACGGCAGGCCGCGGCCAGCCGATGCGCGTGGGCTGCCCCGGGTCATAGCGGCCGCTCGCATCCTTCGTCGGCGGCTTCGCGTCGATGAGCCCCGTCGCGAGCATGGAGCGGTACTCCCGCGTCAGCCGTCCGCTCTCGACAGGCCAGGTGTTGAGGTCGGCGGCGAGCACGAGCGGCAGGTGCCGCTGCTTGTCGAGGCGGCGCAGCAGGAACGCCAGCTGCTTGCTGCGGGGGTTGTTCCGCCCGAAGGCCAGTGCGAGGTGGCTGTTCACGACGCGCACCGCCCCGGCGGGGGTATGCACGGTCGCCTCCAGGATGCCTTTGCGCGCGAGCTGCTCGGGCAGGGAGAGGCCCGGGTAGTGCGGGAAGGGGATCCACGTCTTCCCGCTCACGCGGTGCCGCGACAGGATCATCAGCCCGCCACCGCCGCGCACGGCGTGTGGGAACTCCTTGCGCAGTGCCTTCGCCAGCGTCCGCTGATCGCCCGCGCTCCAGACCTCTTGGAGGCAGAGGACGTCGAGTCCGAACGCGCGCAGGGCCTTCGGCATGCGCGCCCGGCGAGCGCTCCGATCGCTGGAGACGATCGGGATGAGCCACGCGTTGAAGCACCCGACGCGCAGGTCCACCTGCTGGGTCTGGGCCGGGGCCTCGGCGTCGACCGGGGTCGCAGGGCCGACGAGGCCCAGGAGCAGCGTGAAGACGAGGAGCGCGCATCGCATGTGGACACGGTAGCAGGGCTCCACGGGCGTTTGGCTCGACCAGACCGCGCGCTGCCCAACGGTCACCCGCAGGTAGAGTGACGCGCGCATGCGAGGCCCCGGACCATGATCGACGCCCGGCGCGAAATCGAGCTGCTCGTGCGCTCCAGGCTCCCGTTCCTGGCCGTGCACGGCGCCGACGAAGAGCGGATCGAGCAGCTGCTCACGGGCGCGGCGCGCTCCTTGGACATGCCGTTCTACGTCTGGACCCTCACGCGCGGCCTGCTGCGGGCGGGCAGCCTACGCGCCCTCCAGCGCGGCAAGACCCTGGACGAGGCCCTCGAGGCCGCCGTGCGCATGCAGAGCGAGGCGTTGTTCCTCTTCAAGGACCTCCAGCGCTGGCTGGACGATCCCGCGACCGTGAGGCGCCTGCTGGACGTCGGCCGGCACTTCGGCTCGGACCGCCGGACGCTCGTGCTCGCGGGGCCGGACATCGATCTCCCGCCCACGTTGCGTCATCTGTGCGCGACGTGGCGCTTGCCGCGCCCGTCGGCCGACGACCTGCACGCCCTCGCGCGCCGCGTCGTACAGGACTTCTCGTTGTCCGTCCCAGTGCAGGTCGCGCTCGACGACGAGGGATTCGAGCGGCTCGTCGACAGCCTCAAGGGCATGACCTGGACGGAGGCCGAGCACGCCCTGCGCCGCTGCGTCGCCGACGACCTCGTGCTCTCCGGTGACGATGTGGCCGGCGTGCTGGAGGCCAAGCGCCGCGTGCTCCACGAGGGCGGCGTGCTGGAGTACGTTCCCGTCGAGGAGTCACTCGGCCAGGTAGGGGGGCTCGAGAACCTCAAGCGGTGGCTCATGCTGCGGCGCGATGCCCTCACCGACGAAGCGCGCGCCTTCGGGCTGCCGCCGCCCAAGGGCGTGCTGCTACTCGGCGTCCAGGGCTGCGGCAAGAGTCTCGTGGCCAAGGCCATCGCGCACGATTGGGGACTGCCCTTGCTGCGGCTCGAGGCGGGCCGCATCTACGACAAGTACATCGGTGAGTCGGACAAGAACCTCGAAGAAGCGCTGTCCACCGCCGAGCACATGGCGCCATGCGTGCTGATGATCGACGAGATCGAGAAGGCCTTCGCGTATGCAGGCAGCGTGGACGCGGACGGCGGCCTCTCCCGCCGCATCTTCGGGCGCCTGCTGGGGTGGCTGCAGGACCGGGACGCTCCCGTGTTCCTCGTCGCGACCTGCAACGACGTCAGCCAGCTACCGCCCGAGCTGATGCGCAAGGGACGGTTCGACGAGATCTTCTTCGTGGATCTGCCCCGGCCCGAGGAACGCCGGATGATCTTCACGGTGCATCTGGAGCGACGCGACCGTGATCCGGCGGCCTTCGACCTGGGGGCACTCGCCGGCGCGAGCGCGGACTTCAGCGGTGCCGAGATCGAGCAGGCGGTCGTGGCCGGGCTCTACGCAGCGTTCGCCGCGGGCTCCGAGCTCACCACGGAGGTCCTGCTGCAGGAGCTCGCCGCAACGAGGCCGCTGGCGGTCACCCGACGCGAGAGCATCGAGGCCCTGCGCTCCTGGGCCGACGGTCGTGCCGTGTCGGCGGGCGCGGGAGACGAGGCGTGAAGAGCCGCCTGGTCTGGCCCGCGCTGATCCTCATGCTGCTCGTGGCGGGCATCTCGGGGATGTTCCTCGGTGACCCGAAGCGGGAGAATCCCGACCGCCCGAGCCGCGGCGGCTGGCAGTCCCTGCTGACGAAGACGCCCTTCGACGAGATCGCGCCGCGCCTGCGCGGCCTGCCGGCCACACGGGACGGAGAGGTCACGGCTCGGCGGCTCGTGGATGCCGTGCTGGAGAAGCTGGAGGGCTCCCTGCGCGAGCCCATCCTGGCCGCGCTGGGTGCCGGCGACTGGGGCGTGCAGTGGGCCGGCGTCCTGGCCGTGCCGCGCTACCGGCCGAGCGACATGCGCCTGGCGGCCGCCTTGGATCATGCCCTCGGCTCGGAGATCCCGCAGGTGCGGCGCACGGCGGCGGAGGCCGTCGCGTACCTCGGGCCGGCCGAGCTCGAGCAGGTCATGCCGTCACTGCAGCGCGTCGCGTCGGACGAGGTGGCACCCGTCCGCGGCGCCGCGCTGCGCACGCTGGCCCGCCGATCGTCGGGCAGCGTGGAGTTCCTGTCCCTCTATCAGAAAGCCCTCTCCGACGCGGACGCCGACGCACGCGCGGCCGGGGCCTACGGATTGGCGCAGATCGAGCTGCAGGAGAAGCTGCTACCCGCCCAGGTGGAGCAGCTGCGACCGCTGCTGGTCAAGGCCATGCAAGACGACGTGACGGACGTGGTCGTGTACGCCGTCATGGCACTCGGGCGTGCAGGCTCGATGGCCGCGCCCGACGTCCCGGCGATTCTCGCCCTGCTCGACGATGAGCGCGCCCTGGTGCGTGGACAGGCGGCCACGGCTCTGGGGAGCGTCGGTGAGCCCGCGTTGCCCGCGATCGAAGCCGCGCTGTACGAGGGCCGCGCGCGCAGGCTCGCTCCACTGTTATGGGCCCTGCGACAGATGGGGACCGTGGCGCACCCCACGCTGCGGCGCGCTCTCGTGCACAAGAGCGGGATCGTCCGGGCGCTTGCCGCGCAGAAGCTCTGGGAGCAAGAGCAGGACATCGAACGCGCCGTGGACGTGCTCATCTCTGTCCTGCAGGAGGACGACACGGACGCGCTGCGCGTCGCCGTGCGCACACTCGGCCGGATGGGCACGGAAGGTGCAAGGGCAGTGCCTGCCCTCCGGGCGCACACCGAGCATGCGGACGAGAAGATCCGCGCCGCGGTCCTGGCCGCCCTCGACCAGCTGGATCCGAAGGACGGCTAGGGCTGATTTCCGGGCCTCCCGGGCATTGAACGAATCGTTCGACGGTGGACGAATCGTGGAACGGACGAGGACACCGGTCCGCCTTCGGGCTCCCTTGCGTGCCCGCTCCAGGGGCGGCACAATCGGGCTCTCCCGCGGGGTGAGGGGAGCGCGGCATGCCATTTGGTACCGCGTGGGCCACGGAGGCACGCGATGGAGCACGCAGTCTATTTCTGGTCGGCCCTGATCGGCTGCACGCTGCTCGTGATCCAGGTGATCCTGCAGATCATCGGGCTGGGCGGCGACCACGAGATGGACTCGACCTCGCCGAACGCCGACTTCGACTCGGGCGACGTGGGCAACCTCGACCCGGCCCACGGGACGCAGGGCAACATCTTCTTCGGCATCCTCAGCTTCAAGACCCTGGTCGCCTTCGCGGGCATCTTCGGCCTGACGGGTCTCGCGCTGGAGAGGTCGACCCTCGGACCGATCAACCGCATCGCCTTCGCCGCCCTCGCGGGCTTCGTGGCGATGGTGGTCGTCGCCTACATGATGCGGGCGCTCTACAACCTCGGCTCCTCGGGCTCGGTCGTCATCCGCAACGCCCTGGGCCACCAGGCCGAGGTGTACCTACGCATCCCCGGGAAGGGCGAGGGACACGGCAAGGTCACCGTCGAGATCCAAGGACGCACGTTCGAGCTACCTGCCGTCACCGACGGTGAGGAGATCGCCACCGGACGGGTCGTGAAGGTCGTGGAGATCATCGGGAGCGAGACGGTGAAGGTCGTGCCCGCCTAGGGTGTCGGCTACCGCGAGATAGGGAAGGAACCCACGTGAGCAGCTTCTTCGGTTCGATCATGGGCAACTTGGACTTCGGCGACCCGATGGTCCTGCTCGTGATGTTCATCATCCTGTTCGTCTTCAGCACGATCATCCTGCTGATCAAGCGCTACAAGCGCTGTCCCTCGAACAAGATCCTGGTCGTCTACGGCAAGGTCGGGGGCGGCGGCGCCAGCAAGACGGTGCACGGCGGCGCGGCGTTCATCATGCCGCTCTTCCAGGACTACGACTACCTCGATTTGGAACCGATCCAGATCGAGATTCCGCTCCGCGGCGCGCTGTCGATCGAGAACATTCGCGTCAACGTGCCGTCGATCTTCACGGTCGCGATCGGCACGGAGCCGGCGGTCATGCAGAACGCGGCCATCCGCCTGCTGGGTCTGCGTGAGCAGGACATCCAGTCCCAGGCGCGCGACATCATCTTCGGCCAGCTGCGTCAGGTGATCGCCTCCATGCAGATCGAGGAGATCAATCGCGACCGCGACTCGTTCCTCGACCGCATCCAGACCTCGCTGGAACCCGAGCTCAAGAAGATCGGCCTCGTGCTGATCAACGTGAACATCACCGACATCACGGATGAGTCCGGCTACATCGAGGCCATCGGCCGCAAGGCCGCCGCCACCGCCATCCAGCAGGCCGAGATCGACGTGGCCGTGCAGGAGAAGAAGGGTGCGGTCGGCGTGGCCGACGCGGATCGCGAGAAGGAAGTCCAGGTCGCCAACGCGCACAAGGAGCGCGACATCGGCACGAAGGCCGCGGACAAGGAACGCCTCGTTCAGGTTGCCGTGCTCGACAAGGAGACGAAGGTCGGCGAGCAGACGGCGGCCTTCCAGCGCGACTCCGACATCGCGGACGCCGAGCGCGAGAAGCGCATCCGCGTCGCGGACGCCAACGCGTCTGCTGTCGAGGGCGAGAACGAAGCCAAGGCCCTGGTCGCGAAGGCGGATGCCAAGCTCCAGGTCGAGCGCGCCGAGGCGTATCAGCTCGGCGAGACGCGCAAGCGTGTGGCCGAGGCCGACGTACTCAGGGCCCAGTACGAAGCACAGGCGACGGCCGCCAAGGCCGAAGCCGGCAAGGTCGAGGAGGAGAAGAAGGCCGACCTGGTGGCGCCCGCCATCGCGCAGAAGGCCCGCATCATCGTCGACGCCGAGGCGGAGGCCGAGCGCCGGCGCATCGAGGCCGAGGGTGAGGCGAAGGCGATCTTCGCGAAGCTCGAGGCCGAGGCCCGCGGTCAGTACGAGATCCTGGCGAAGAAGGGTCAGGGCTTCGGCGAGATCGTGCGGGCGTGCGAGACGCCGCAGGCCGCCTTCCAGATGCTCATGCTCGAGCAGCTCGAGCGCCTGTCCGAGAACGCCGCGCAGGCCATCTCGAACATCAAGTTCGACAAGGTGGTCGTGTGGGACGGCGCCGGCGGCGCCGGCGGCCAGGGCAGCTCCACCGCGAACTTCCTGAGCAGCATGGCCGGCTCCCTGCCCCCGATGCTCCACATGATGCGCGATATCGGCGGCGTCGAGATGCCGGAGTTCTTCGGCAAGCTGGTCGACGAGGCTGTCGCCAAGAAGATGTCCGACGACGCCGAGGACGGCACCACCAAGCCCGCGCAGAAGAAGAAGGGCGACGCCACGTAAGCTCTACGCATGAGCTACGTCGCCTGGCTGCCCTCGGAGGACGACCCGGAGGATCCGTTCCTCCGCCACCTGCGCGGAGCGCTCGACGAGCGCGTGAGCCTGCTCGTCGCGCCGGAGGTGCCGGACGGCGTTCACGTCGACGGTCTCGTGCGGGGCGTGCCTGGCGACGAGCACCTGGCAGCGTGCCCGGAGCTGAAGCACCTCTTCATTCCCTACGCGGGTCTACCCAAGGCGACACGCGAACGCCTCGGTGAGCGGCCCGAGGTGGCGGTGCACAACCTGCACCACAACGCGGCGCCGACGGCGGAACTCGCCGTCGCGCTGCTGCTGGCGGCCGCGAAGCGCGTGCTGCCCTATGACCGTGACCTGAGGCAAGGGGACTGGCGACGCCGCTGGGGGCCGCCGGAGGCCGCCACGCTCGCGGGCGGGCATGCCGTCATCCTCGGCTACGGCGCCATCGGACAGCGCGTGGCCGCCGCGTGTCGCGCACTCGGCATGCGGGTCACCGCCATCCGGCGCCAGGCCGGGCGCGGCGACCGCCACGGTCCGGTGGCGCTCGCGCCGCCGTCGGAGCTCACATCGGTCGTGGGGGATGCCCTGGCGCTCGTCGTCTGCCTCCCGCTGACGGAGGCGACCGAGGGCATCGTCGACGCACAGGTGCTCGCGGCGCTGCCGGAGACCGCCTACGTGGTGAACATCGGGCGGGGCCCGCTGATCCAAGAGCAGCCCTTCTACGAAGCGCTCCGCGACGGGCGCCTCGCCGGGGCGGGACTGGACGTCTGGTACACGTACCCGCGCCAGTCCGAGGAGCGCGAGCAGACGCTGCCCTCGGCCTTCCCGTTCCACGAGCTGGACAACGTGGTGCTGAGCCCGCATCGCGCTGGACTCACGCTCCAGAACGAGCCCATGCGTGCGAAGGCCCTGGCACGATTGCTGGTTGCGGCCGCCGCGGGCGAGGATGTGCCGAATCCCGTAGACCTGGAACACGGCTACTGATGAGCACACTCGCCGGCCTGCCCGCCGATCTGCTGGAATCGCTGGAGGGCATCACCTCGATGGGGGTGATCACGGGCGCCGGCGTCTCCGCAGAGTCCGGGATCCAGACGTACCGCGGCCAAGGTGGGCTCTACGACGACGAGGCGGAAGGCGATGCCACCGTCGAGGCGCTGAGCGCGTCGACCCTCCACCACGATCCCGACCGCACGTGGCGCGTCGTGGCCGAGCTGGCGCGGCGATCGGTCGACGCAGCACCGAACCCGGCGCATCACGCGATCGCCCAACTCGAGCAGAACCTCACGCGCTTCGTCCTACTGACGCAGAACGTCGACGGGCTCCACAAACTCGCCGGAAGCCGCAACGTCATCGACATCCACGGCGACGTGCTCGACACGCGCTGTCGGGACTGTGGCGCACGCGGACGTTTCACCCCTGAGGAGGTGCGCGCGCTCGAGGGCACGCCGTTCTGCCCGGACTGCGGCGGCGTTCGCAGGCCGAACGCGGTGCTCTTCGGCGAGATGCTGCCCGAGGACAAGGTGCGTCGCATGCATCAGGAGTTCTACGCGGATCCGCCCGACCTCGTGCTGATCGCAGGCACGACCGCGGTGTTTCCCTACATCGCCGAACCGATCGTGGTGGCCAACCAGCGAGGCCGCCTGACGATCGAGGTGAACCCGGAGCCGACGATCGTCAGCCCGCACGTGCGCTGGTCGCTCCGCGGCAAGGCCGGCGAGGTCCTGCCCCTGATCGCCGAGGCGCTCACTTCGGATTGACCGGCCCCTCCGGCTTGCGCAGGAAGCTGCCGCGCTGGACGGACCAGCGCCGTCCGTACCAGCCCGCCTCGAAGACGCCGCCGTCGCCCTTGGTCAGGATCGAGCTGTCGAAGAACGTGAAGTCCGGCCAGCCGGCGCCGGATACGAACAGCATCGTCGTGAAGCCCAGGCGCGATCCGGCCACGCCCGTGGAGCCGCAGAAGCCGACGAGGGTCCCCGGCTTCGGCCCGGGCCCCACGTAGTACGCACCGATGTCAGGCGCGCGTCGCGCCGCGGGGGCCGCGTGGTGGACCCCGTGGCGCGACACGGGCTCCCCGCGCGCGAGCCTCGTGAAGGCGGCATTCGAGTCGCGGTTGCCATAGATGATGGCGTTGCGCTGATCGAGGCCGAGGAGTGTGCCCATCCGCATCCACTCGCGATCGCTGAGCAAGATGGCCTGACCGTTCGCGCGGTACATCCAACGCTGGCCGTCGAAGCGCGCCTGCTCGAACAGCGTCTTGTCTTCCGCGTCGCTGCCTGCCGATCCGTGCACGAGCACGAAGCGGTTGGTGAAGGCGCGGCGGAAGGGACCGCCGGCAGCCGGGGTCTTCGTACGCGAGGGAAGGGGCTCGTTCTGCGGGGTCCACAGCTTCGCGTTCCGGCGAATCCAGATACGCGGCTCCTTCTCCATGGTCCCGGAGAGCGTGATGTCGGAGTCATTGATCGCAACCCGGTTGGTGAGGCCGGGATAGTGGATCCGAAGTGCGTGCACATTCTCGACCTTCAGCTCGATGCAGTGCGCCTCGGGGGCCCAAACGCCGCGCACCGAGAAGGGCTTGCCGTACTCCACGAGCTGCAGCACCTCGACCCAGTGGTGGCGGCTGTCCACGCTGGGATGCACACCCTGGAAGGAGATCTCCTTCGGCGCCGTCGCGATGCGCGTCTTGCGGAAGAGCTCGTAGATGCCCGGCCAGTCCACGCACTGGGCACCGGGCTCGGGATAGCCGTCCCACCAGTGCTTCTTGCCCGGCTCGTAATGCACCTCGGGCTTGGCGCCCGCCGCCGTCAGCAGTCGCTCCATCTCCTTGGCCTGGGCCACAGGCACGTTGTCGTCCTTCTCACCGTGCAGGATGAACGTCGGCAGCTGCACGAGGTTGTCCAGGAGCTTGCGCGTCAGCGAGGCGCCGTCCGCCGCATGCCAGAGGTCGGTCAGGAGACCGCGCCGACGCGGGCCCGGGTACGTGTCGAAGCTGATCCAGCCGGCGCTCGGGGCGATCGCCGCGAAGCCGTCCGGATCGTTGGCGCCGAGGTGCCACGTGCCGTGGCCGCCCATCGAGTGCCCGGTCAGATAGACGCGGCTGCGGTCGACCCCGCTGATCCGCAGGCCCTCCTCGAGGACCTCGTAGGCGTCGATGCGGCCCCAGTCCTGCCAGTCGAAGCCGAAGCGGTCCCGGTTCGTGGGCGCGAACAGCCAGAAGTCCGGCTTCTGCGAATACGCGTTCGCCTGACCGCGCGGGTTCACACCGGCGCCGTGCAGGGAGAGCACGAGGCCCTTGTCCTTCGGACCGCCGGGTAGCGGCTCGCGCATGCCGAAGCGCTGGACGGAGTCGTCGATCTTCGAGACGAAGGTGCGGATGACCGCCTTCTCGCGCTCACGCACGTCGAGTGTGAGCGTCGTGCTCTGACCGTCTGCGGTGTAGGCACCCCAGACCTTGACCGGGATCTCCACCTTGCCCGGCTCCTTCGGCGCCGTCTTGCCCTCCTTGGTCTTCAATGGCACGCGCACCTGCACCATGCTCAGCGGGGCGATCGGCAGCACGCCGACGTTGGCTTTCGTCTCGAGCCACTCGTTGCCCTCGAAGCGCAGGAGCACCTGGCCCAGCGGCTCTTCGCGCGCATTGACGACGAGCACGCCTGCCATGGTGTCCACGGGCTCTCCGGCCACGAGGTCCGGCTTGGTCTGCCGGAACGGGGCGAGGAAGACGCCGGACGGCGGCTTCGAGAAGGTGAGCTGGAAGGCCCCGCGCGAGCCCTTCACGAAGACGTGGTTGATGCCCTTCACGAGCTTGACCGGCACCTCGAAGCGGTCGCCGTAGATCGAGCCGACGTGTGGCGTGCCGTTGACGAAGAGCGTGCCGCCGCGGCGCAGGAAGGCCATCACGACCTGGTCCTTCGGGGAGTCCACGGTCGTGTATGCGTAGGCGATGCGTCCCCGCAGCTCGCCCTTCTCATTCGTCGTGCGCTGCGACCACGCCTGCGGCGTCCCGCGCTCGCCGGTGATCGTCTCGCCCGCCTTCGGGGGAGTGGCCGTCGGATCGAGCAGATGCTTGGCGAAGACGGCGTCGGGGTTGAAGGGCCGGCGCGCGCGATGGTCGACCGGTCCGATCACCAGCCACTCGGACGGGGTGTGGGGCAGGAAGGCCTCGACCGGGGCCGGCTCGTCGGCGGTCGCGAGTCCGCCGAACAGAAGAAGGCCGAAGAGCAAGACGAGCACGAGGAAGCGCATGCGGGGAGCCTACGGCAGAATGCCGCCATGACGCACGCCGACCTGGAAGCCGCCCTTCTCGCCACGATCGACGACCGCCGCGTGACGCGCAGCGAGCGCAAGGCCCTGCGCGCGTTGATCGAGGACGACGACCTCGATCCGCACGAACGCAATCAGCTTCGCGCCAGGGCCTTCGACATCGCCCGCGAGACGATCGACGCGCCCCGGGCGAAGGAGGTGCTCGACTGGCTCCAGGACGTGCTCGGGCTGCTCGTGCCGCTCGAGGGTCGTGGGGCCGAGGTCCCCTCCGAGGAGCGCGAGATCGGCGCGTGGTTCAGCCCGGGACACGAACCGCTGAACGCGATCATCACGCAGATGCGCCGCGCACGCCGGAGCGTGGACGTCTGCGTGTTCACGATCACGGACGACCGCATCAGCGACGGGCTCATCGGGCTGGCCAACCGGGGCGTCCAGGTGCGCGTCATCAGCGACGACGACAAGGCCAACGATCTCGGGAGCGACCTCGGACGCCTCGAGCAGGCCGGCGTCGCGGTGGCCTACGACCGCAGCGACGCTCACATGCACCACAAGTTCGCGCTGTTCGACGACGCGCGCCTTCTCACGGGATCGTTCAACTGGACGCGCGCCGCGTCGGGGGAGAACCACGAGAACGTCCTCGTGACGAGCGAGCCGGTGCTGGTCGCGGCGTACAAGCAGGAGTTCGAGCGGCTGTGGGGGAGGTACGCCGGTCGTTGAGCCGATCGATCAGGCGGTCTCCTCGAGCCAGCGGCGGAGCTTGATGCCGAGGGTGTCGAGGTCGAGGCCGAGCTTCCCCAGGGCCGCGATCGACTTCTGCTTGCCCTTGCCGATCGCCAGGAGCAGCGCCGGCACATCCTGGGAACGCCCCTCGAGCAGGTAGGCACACAGCGCGTAGGACGCGAGCATGTCCTCGGTGTTCATCGCGTTCAGTGGCTTGTCGAGGAGCAGGCGGAGATCGGGCGCCTGCTTCGAAGCCAGGAGCGTGCGCGCTTCAGCGCGCCAGTCCGCACCCTTCTCGCGCAGACGTGCCCACAGGTCGTCCTTGCGCGCGCCCTTCTCGCCGTACTTCGTGCGCTTCACGAAGAACGTCCGTCGCTGATCGGCGACGAGGTGGCTCAGGTAGAGGCCGAAGCCCTCGAACGCCCAGCCGGGGAAGCCCCGTATGCCGAAGCGCTGGCGCAGCTGGTGGCCGATCGCCTGCCTGGAGCACCACTCGAGCCGCATGGCCGGCTCCGCCGCGTGGATCCAGACCTGCTTGGTCTTCGGCAACCAGCTCGACTGGAGCCTCTTCGCCCAGGCGCGGTAGGCCTCGGTCGAGCGTGGGTGGTTCTGCAGCACCGCGTCCCGGTCGGAGCTGCCCGCCAGCAGGTACAGGCTCAGCTGGGGGAGCCCGGCGTCCTTGCCCGGCAGCGCCTCGGCGAAGAGTGCGCGGCTGGCGTGGATGCGGCGTGTCGCCTCCAGCAGCTCGCCCTTCTCCACCGTGCCGAGGACCCGCGCCAGGGGCGTGTCGTAGATTGCGCTGAAGCCGAGGCGCAGCGCGTTGTCGGCACGCGTGGGCCGCTCCTCCGAGGGGAGCGGTGCTTCGCGCAGGGCCTCCTGGGCAAAGCGCCGTAGGGCTTCGCGGCGAGCCTTCGAGGCGGCCGACTCGCGCAGGACCCAGGCGCCCTTCTCGGCCCTCACCTCCCCGAGGTCCGAGCGCACGTCCTCGCGATCCGGCGCGATCTGCACCACGAGACGCAGCAGCGCGTCACGCCGCGCCGCGGTGAGCTCGGACGCGTGTTCTTCCATGAGCTCGCGAGCCCGATCGGCGAAGCGGTCTCGTACGGCGCCTCGAGCCGCAGTCAGAGCCTGGCTCGCCGGCTTGAGGTTGCGGGGCGCCTTGTACCGGCCCTGGACCCACGCGCCGTCCGGCGACCGGCGGTACTTGAGCCGCCTGCGGGCTTCCACGTCGTCAGGCTCGAAGATCAGCAGGTCCTCGAGCGCCTCGTTGCGCCAGGCGAAGAGCTTGGCCTTGTGGCAGCCGGCCGCGAGCTGCTTCAGTTCCTGTGCCGACCGCGTACCCAGCGCGTGCCACGCCTCGTCGAACGGTACGTCGTCGGTGTGTGCGCCGGGTGTCAGCAGGCCAACACAGAGGACCAGCACGAGGAGGCGGGGCACACCGCGCAGCATGCGCGCGAGTCTACGGGGACTCACGGCCCAGCCCGCTCGGCATCAGGCACAACGTGACAACATTCGTCCGCCGGCGGCGTTCAGGAAGGCAGAGCCGGAGGTTCGAGCCTGCTCCCGCTTCCGAGGAGCGTCAGGCGAGGTCCTTCGCGCTGCCGGGTCTCCGATATGCGGGGGAGACCCGGCGTTTTCGTTTTTGGCAGGCACTCCGCCTCCTGTCTCGCCGGGAGGCACGGCGCCTTGCTCGGGAAGGCGATCGGAGGCACCATGGGCGCGACCGGGCCGGAGGTACCGGATGGAGCGCATCCTCTCGATCGTGCTCGCGGCCGCGCTGCTCGTCTGCTTCGCGCCGAGCGCCTCGGCCGACACGCCCCTGGAGGAACGCCTCGCGCAGGGCTGGCGCTGGCGTGAGCTGCCTCGTTCAGGGCTCGGGGCGAACATCGTGCATTTCGCTCCCGCAGCGCAGCGCGGGCTGCTGGCCTTCGCGGGCGATCGGCTCGTCCTGTTCGACGGCTACAGATGGAGCCCGGTGCGTGAGGGTCTCGATCTCCCCACCAGCCCCGGCCGGATCGTCCAGAGCGTGCCCGGCGGCATCGTGGTGCACGACGGTGCTCAGGTGCTGTCGTACGACCTCGACGGCAAGCGGAGGGTCCTGTTCGAAGACGGCAACGTAGACCTGCCTCCGGGACGTGACTTCTGGACGATCGGCGCTCGCGGGCTGCTCGTGGTCGACGGGCGCCTCATGCGAGCCGAGCTCGACGGTCTCGTCGACCTGGCCCCCTCGCCCCCCGAGGTGTTCATCGCTGGGGACGTCGACGCACAGGGACGCATCTGGGTGTCGACGCGCAAGGGGGCCTACGTATTCGAACGCAAGGCCTGGCGCCGACTGCGCACCGACATCGAAGGCCGGCCCCACACGTCGTTCCGGCACGTCCGCTGCCTCGGGGACGAGACGTGGTTCCTGCCTTCACCGGCATCCGGGCACAACTTCGTGCTTCGCGTGGAGCCTGACGCCGGCGCGGCTCGGCTCGTCAAGGAGATCAGCGGTCCCGTCTGGAGTGCGCAAGTGGTGCCCGGGCAGGGGCTTATCTGCGCGGCAGGCGCGTTCGCTCTGCAGGTGCGTCGCGATGGACGCTGGACCACGATCGAGCTGCCTGTTGCCAAGCGGGAACAGATCCGAGGACTGACGCTCCTCCCCTCGGGACTCCTCGCCTGTCGAACGGTCACGGGGCGGGTCTACACGTGCGATCTGCGTTCTGAGCGCTGGCGCCGCTTCATGCCCCCCTCAGAAGCGACCTACTCGAACGTACTCCACGTCGAGCCCGCACGCGCGGGCGGCTTCTGGGTGGCGACCTCCCAGGGCGTGCATCGCTTCCAGGAGGGACGTTTCAAGGAGAGCTTCCAACGCGTGCTCGACCAGGAGCTGCGCGTCATCACGACGGCGCACGAGGACGACCATGGCCATCTGTGGATCGGCAGCGGGTCCGAGTTCAGCGGGGCACTGCGCTTCGACGGCGAGCGCTGGCACCGTCACACGGAGGAGGACGGCGCCGGCAACTACTGCGTGCACGCCATCCGTCGAGGGCCCGCCGGCGGCATCTGGCTGCTCCTGCTCTCCCCGCCGGGCGAACGTGCTGGGGGCGGAGGAGCCGCCCGCTGGAAGGACGGCGGCTGGCGCCGCTTCACCACGGCGGACGGCTTGCCCGGACCCCGTTGCTACGACCTGGCCGTCACGGGCAGCGGCCGGACCTACCTGGCCACGAGCCGGGGGCTGGCCCGACTCGAGGGCGAGCGCTTCGTGGCAGTCGATGGCCTGACGGGCTTCCCGGTCAAGCGGCTGCTCGCCGCGTCCGACGGCTCTCTCTGGGTGGCGCAAGGCGCAGAGCCGGGGCGCACGATCGAAGACGGCCCTCAGACCATCCGCGTCAAGCAGCTCGTCGACTTCTCGGCCTCCGCCGACTTCGCCGAAGGGCGTGACGACCGCGTGTGGTACGCCGCGCAAGGGGGCCTCTATCTCTTCGACGGAACGCACGAACACGAGGTGACGCGCGAGCCCGGTGCGCCTGCGCGGTCCTTCTGGCCGGTTCACCGTGACGGTGGGGGCGCACTCTGGATCGGCGGCTCGGGTGCGGGCCTGATCCGCTTCACGCCTGACGACAGGGACGCCCCACGCGTCCACGAAGTCGAAGTGCTGCGCGGTGAAGCGCGAAGCTCGGCGACCGTGCGCTGGCATGCGACGGACCGCTGGAGCGTGACGCCGCAGGACGCCCTCCTGCACCAATGGCGACTCGACGGAGGCGCGTGGTCGGAACCCTCGCGCCAGCCCGAGGTGGTCCTCGCCGGCCTCGACAGCGGTGAGCATCGTTTCGACGTGCGGAGCTTCGACCTGCTCGGGAACGTGAGCGAGAACGCACCTACGGCGACCTTCGTCATCGAGGCGCCGTGGTATGCCCGGGCAGACTTCCTCGTCCCTCTGCTGCTGGGCTTCGCCGCACTGGTCGCAGGTCTCGTGCTCAGCGCAAGGCACCGACGCCGAGAGCAGGAGGCGCGCGAGACGGCCGCTCGCTACGCGCGCGAGCTGCTTCAGCGCGCCAACGTCCTCCTCGCCAGCCTGGGTGAGGACGGGGAGCTCCTGTACATCGGCCCCGGCTTCTTCCGCGACTTCTCGCCGTACAGGTTCGACGCCGTGAAGGCCGATCCCGAGCTGCTCCTCGAGCGGGTGCATCCGGACGACGTCGAGGGCGCCCTGACCTTCACGCGTACGCGCGGCGGACTGGGAACCAAGGCGGGGGAGTTCCGACTCAAGCACCAGGGTGGTGGCTACCGCTGGATCCTCGTGAGCGCAACCCCGCGCGACCCGGCCGGCTCCACGGGCGGCGGCTGGGACTTCGTCGGCGCGGACATCACCGACGTGAAGCGGGCACAGTCCGAGCGCACGAAGATGGAGCGCCAGATCCAGCACACACAGAAGCTGGAGAGCCTCGGTGTTCTCGCCGGCGGCATCGCCCACGACTTCAACAACCTCCTCACCGGCATCCTCGCGCACGCGAACATGGCGCTCACCAGTCTCGGCGCGGAGTCCCCGCTCGCGCCTCACATGCGCGGCATCGAGACCGCTGCGGTGCGCGCCGCAGGATTGACGCAACAGATGCTCGCCTACTCCGGCAAGGGGCGCTTCGTGGTCGAGCCGATCGACCTCACGGTCCTCGTCAAGGAGATGACCTACCTGCTGGAGGCCTCGATCTCCAAACGCGCCACGCTGCGCTACGACCTCGCCGAGAACCTCCCGGCCGTCATGGCCGACGCCACCCAGGTACGGCAGGTGGTGATGAACCTCATCACGAACGCCTCCGACGCCCTACACGCGAGTCCCGGCATCCTGAGCATCACCACGGGCGTTCAGCAGGCCGACGACACGTATCTGGCGCAGACGTACTTCGGCAGTGAGGTCCCGCCAGGGCGCTACGTCTTCGTCGAAGTCTCCGACACGGGCATCGGCATGGACGCCGAGACCCAGGCCAAGCTCTTCGATCCGTTCTTCACGACGAAGGCAACGGGCCGCGGCCTCGGCCTCTCAGCGGTGCTCGGCATCGTCCGCGGCCACAAGGGCACGCTCAAGCTCTACAGCGAGGTGGGCAAGGGCACCTCGGTGAAGGTGCTCTTCCCCGCGAGCGAGGAGTCCATCGAACCGGAGCGCGAGGACCCGACGATCGCATCGTGGCGCGCCGAAGGGACGGTCCTGGTCGTCGACGACGAGGAGGGCGTACGCCTCGTGCTGGAGACCGTGCTCGGCACGGCGGGCTTCGACGTGCTCACGGCCAACGACGGCGCCGACGGCCTCAAGGCCTTCAAGGAGCACGAGGACGAGATCGTCCTGGTGCTCCTCGACATGACGATGCCGCGCATGGACGGCGAGGCCGCCTTCCGCGAGCTGCGCCAGCTCAAGCCCGACGTGCGCGCCATCCTGATGAGCGGCTACAACGCGCAGGACGCCACGTCGCGCTTCGCCGGCAAGGGGCTGGCCGGCTTCATCCAGAAGCCGTTCCGCCCCGCCGAGCTGGTCCAGAAGATCAAGGAAGCCATGACGCGGCGGCCGTCGATCGGCGGCTGATTCCCCAAGCACCGCCTGAACCTGCTTCTTGACGGTCCCTGTTGCAACAAGCAGCATGGCGCGCTGGAGAACGCCATGATCAAGATCCGCCGCTCCCGCGACAGGGGCCGCCGCGAGTTCGGCTGGCTGTCGGCCCGCCACACCTTCTCGTTCGGCAACTACCACGACAAGGAGTGGATGGGCTACCGGCACCTGCGGGTCCTGAACGAGGACTGGATCCAGCCCGCCAAGGGCTTCCGCATGCACCCGCACAAGGACATGGAGATCGTCACGTATGTCCTCGAGGGCGCGCTGCGTCACAAGGACTCGGTGGGCAACGGGGGCGTCATCAAGCCCTGGCAGGTCCAGCGCATGAGCGCCGGCAAGGGCATCCGCCACAGCGAGTTCAATGCGTCGAAGAAGGAGCCGGTCCACCTGATGCAGATCTGGATCCTGCCGGACAAGCGCGGGCACAAGCCGAGCTACGAGGAGAAGACGTTCCTCCCCAAGGCTCGCGCGGATCGGCTCTGCCTCGTGGCCTCGCCCAACGGCGCTGAGGGCTCCGTACGCATCCACCAGGATGCGCGCCTCTACGCCAGCGTTCTGGCCAAGGGCAAGACCATCAAGACCAAGTTCGATCCCAAGCGCTATGCCTGGATCCAGGTGGCGCGCGGCAGCGTCAAAGCAAACGAGAAGCTCCTCCAGGAAGGCGACGGCGCCGCCATCTGGAAGGAGAAGGAGATCCGCGTGCAGGCCGTGGACGGGGCTGAGTTCCTGCTCTTCGACCTTCCGTAGCGGGCGTCTACTCGGATTCGAGGATGCGTCGCGCCGCGGCGTGGCGCAGCTGCGAGCTCGTCAGCTGACGGCGGGCGACGTTCCAGCGCCTGAGCAGCGGCCGCAGGACACGATGGACCGCGCGCTTCTCGAGCATCCAGTCGTGGATGACGAGAGCGTCGAGCTCCGTGTCCAGGAAGGTCTGCACGGCGTCCGCAGGTGACTCGACGATCGGCTCACCGCGATCGTTGAACGACGTATTCAGCACGACCGGCACGCCCGTGCGGTCGGCGAACGCCGAGATGAGCGCGTGGAAGCGGGGATTCGTCTCCCGATGCACCGTCTGCACGCGCGCGGTCCCGTCGACGTGCGTGACGGCGGGGATCACCTCGCGCTTGTCGGGCCGCACGTCGGTGGCCAGGAGCATGAAGGGGGAGTGGTGCGCGCCCGTGAAGAACTCGTGCGCATGCTCCGCCAGCACCGCCGGGGCGAACGGTCGGAACCCCTGCCGGTGCTTCACCCGGTCGTTCACGTGGTCCTGCATGCGCGGGTCACGGGGATCCGCGAGGATGCTGCGGTTGCCGAGGGCACGGGGGCCGAACTCGCTACCGCCCTGGAACCAGCCGATGACGCGCCCCTCGGCGATGCGCTCCGCAGCGGCCACGGCCGCATCGTCGAGCCGGCGGCGGCTGCTCGTGAGGCGTGCGCCTGCCGTATGAACCGCACGCTCCACCTCGACGTCGGTGTAGCTGCGACCGAGGTAGGGGTGCTCCATGGTCCAGGTGCGCTCGCGGCCGAGCACCTCGAGCCAGCCGTACAGCGCGCACCCGAGGGCGATGCCGTCGTCGCCCGCGGCCGGCTGGATGAAGACGTGCTCGAACGGCGTCTCTTCCGCGATCTTGCCGTTCGCGACGCAGTTCAGCGCGACGCCACCCGCGATCGCCAGGTTGGGGCTCCCGGTTGCCGCGTGGAGCCGGCGCGCGCGCTCGATGAGCACCCGTTCCGTGTCTTCCTGGACGCGGCGCGCGAGATCCTCCCAGTGCCCCCGATGTGGGCTCTCGAGCCAGGCCGTGTCGGACAGGCCCTCGTAGGGGTGGCAGAACGCCTCCGGCCAGTCGTGAACCTGTAGCTCGTCGCCTTCCAGCTCCATGAGCGGCGGCAGGTCGAGCCGACCGAACGGCGCCAGCCCCATGACCTCGCCGCACCGGTTCCAGTGGCCGAAGATGTAGGACGAAACGCGGCTGTAGAGCGCGCCGAGCCCCTTCATGATGAAGAAGTCGTCGTTGACCAGGCTCTTCGTCGGCTGCAGCCAGGCCTTCGTGTGCGTGCGCAGGCTCTTGCCGTCGAACGCGTAGTACGACTCGGACTCGCGGGCCAGGGGCGAGGCGTCGGAGGCTGCGGGGACGTCCTCGAGGACGTCCTCGCGGTGGCTACCGACGCCGTCCACCACCATGCAGGCGCCGCTCTCGAAGGGCGAGCAGGCGAACGCCGAGTAGGCATGGGCCAGGTGATGCGAGATGTCGATCACCTTCGGCGGACCGGCGAGGAACAGCGCGGAGCGCATGGCCTGGCTGCGGTCCACGGGCGTCATGAGCTCGGAGCCGACCTGGCTCAGGAACCGACGTTCGAGCTCCCCGACGGGCAGCAAGTACGAGTTACGTATGACCAGTGCGACGTCGTCGAGCGTGATGTCGGCTGCCAGCAGGCAGTACGCAACCGGATCCCGGTAGAAGCCCGAGTCGTGCTTGACGCGCGTCAGGCGCTCCTTGTTGATCGCGACGAGAGGGACGCCGTCCTTCAGCAAGCACGCGCTGACGTCGTGGTCATACGCATTGATGCCCAGGACGTAGGTGGGGGAGGCCGCCATCGAGGCGGCCATCATGCTGGGGCGTCGATCTCCCGGCGAGACAAACCCAGATTCGCTAGCGCGTGCCGAGCTTCTCGAGGTAGGAGGTCCACTCCTCCTTCGTGTACGCGCGGTACGCCTCGTCCACCTCGATCCAGAGCTGCCAACGATCCTTGAGCTCGCGGCGCTCCTTGCGATCGCTGAACAGAGACTCGAGCGCCTTCTTCTGCAGCAGGATCATCCGCTGGGTCGCCGACTCCTTCTTGACGAAGGGACGCAGCGCCAGGAACGCGGGGCCGTAGAGCCCGTGGTTGATCATGAGCTCCGCGCGGAGGGTCGCGCCGAAGATGCTGCGGCCCTCTTCGGTCCAGCCCTCGAACTTGGCCTCGATGCCCTCGAACCGCTCGCGCAGATCGACGTCGGTGATCTCGAACGTCGCGGGCCGGCCGACGGCCTTGCCGCGCTTATCGTGGAACTGCCAGGTCACGATCATCCCGACCTGCAGCTTGCCCCGGATCTCGTCCGACATGTCTCCGGCGGTGAGCTGCGTCTCGGGCTCCGGGAAGTCCATCGTGCCGAGCTGCTCTTCCCCGGCGGAGAAGCGGATCTCGCCGCCGTCTTCCGGGAAGTCGAGGCTGATGTGCGCCTCCCAGCGGCCCAGGTCCTCCATGCGCACCTTGCCGCGCGGGAACCAGAGCTCGACGATGGGCGCTTCATCTCCGAAGCCGCGGTGCACACCCGGCATGCCGCTCAGGTCTTCCACGGCGTCCACGCCGGTATCGGCCTGCAGGGATCCGTACGCAGCGACGTTGTTCGGATCACGCGGCTGGAGCCAGATCTCCTTCTCGAGCGTGGAACCCGAATCGATCTGGACCTCGAAGGTGCGTTCGAGATACGCGTCCGACTTCGGCTTCACGGTGACGAGGTGCTTGCGCCCGGGCTCGACCTCCTGGTTGCGCATCGGCGCTTGCAGCCAAGCGCCGGCGCCCCCGACGCGGATGTCGGCCGTCTGCGTGGTGGTGACGCTCAGGCGACCCGGCGCGGGCGGCTTCGCGGCGAACCAGACTGCGAACGCCACGAGCAGTGTCGCGGCGACGGCCAGCACAGGGTGCTTGACCACCTGGCGCACGCTGCGCTGCCACGGAGTGAGCGGCTTGCCCGAGACGCGCTTGCCCTCGGCGAACGCGCGCAGGTCGTTCTCCATGTCGGCCGCACTGGCGTAGCGATCGCGCGCCTCCTTCTCGAGGCACTTCATGGCGATGCTGCTGCAGCCTGCCGGCAGGTCCGGGTTCAGGGTGCGCGCGGGCTCCGGTCGCTGCGACAACACCATGCGCATCAGCGCGTGGAGGTTGTCGGTCTTGAAGGGCGGCTTGCCCGTGAGCATCTGGTAGAGCGTCGCGCCCAGGCCGTACACGTCCGTGCGGGCCTCGATCGCGTCGCGGTTGCCGAGCATCTGCTCCGGGCTCATGTAGAGGGGCGTGCCGAGCGCGTCGCCGGTCCGCGTGACGGTCGCGGACATGGCGGTGCGTGCGAGCCCGAAGTCGGCCAGCATGTACCGGCCGGTGTTCATGTCGATCATGATGTTCGACGGCTTCACGTCGCGGTGCACCATGCCCGCCTCGTGTAGAGCGTGCAGGGCGTTGGCGACACCGGCGAGCCCCTCGCAGACCTCACGCGGCTCGGGCCGCTCGTCGCGCTTGACGAGATCGGAGAGCGTCGGTCCTTCGACCAGGCTCATGGCGTAGAAGGGGCGATCGTCGAACTCGCCGAACTCGTAGATCTCGACGATGTGGTCGTGATGGATCTGGGCCAGCGCCTGCGCCTCGCGCCGGAAGCGCTCGCGCGTCACGTCGTCGGTGTCGAGGCCCGTGCGCAGGACCTTCAGCGCGACCTTCCGGCCCAGCTCCCGGTGCAGCGCCTCGTAGACGACGCCCGCAGCACCGCGAGCGATCTCCCTGAGGATCGTGTACTTGCCCCAGGCCAGCGGCAGGGCAGCGTCGCCCGCCGGCTCCAGGGCCTCGTCGATGGCCGTCTCCGCCGCGACCAGCTCGAGGAAGTCCTCGTGGAGGTCCTCCGGGAGCTCCGCCTGGAGGGCCTCCATGTCCGGCACCTCGCCACGGGCGCGCTGCCGGTGATACGCCTCGAGGCAATCGGCAAGAATCCGGTCTTTGTGGTCGTCCGTCATCAACCTTGGGGAGCGGGTTCTGTCCCGCGCTGTTTCACGGTTTCTGGGGCACGGGACCGCCGTCCTCGGCCCCGTCGTCCATGGCTTTGCGCAGGGCCTTCAGGGCCCTGCAATACAAGATGCGAACGGCGTTCTCGCTGCGATCCATGATCTCCGCGATCTCACGTACCTCGCGTTCCTCGAAGCGCCGCAGGCTGAGCACCTGGCGGTAGTCGTCGGGCAGTCCGGGCAGCGCCCGGGCCACCCGATCGACCTCCTCACGGCGCGCGGCGGCGGTCGAAGGACTGGTCTGCGAGAAGTCCTGGGGCGGGATCACGGGCTGCCGCTTCTGCGCGCCGTGGTGGTCGGCGAGGTCGCGGATGCGGTTCTCGGCGATCTTGAAGACCCAGGCAAGGAACTGCCGGTCGTCGCGGCCCTGGAATCCGCCGATCCCGCGGTGGATCGCGATCAGCGCCTCCTGGGCCACGTCGTCGGGCTCGAGCTTGGAGCGTAGGGCCGGACTGAGTCGTCCCGCCGCCCAGAGGACCAGACGCGGACGCAGGTACTCCAGCAACGTGCTCTTGTCCTTCTCCGTCCCGTCGAGCGCACGGAGGATCAGCGTCTGTGTCTGCCCGAGATCCACTCCGCGGGAATGCTAGCAGCCTCCCGGCAGGATTCCGCAACACACGGGCGGAAAAGCGCTTAGGGCCCGCTAGGCTGCCGCCTTCCCAGGGAGATCGCCGTGACGGAACCCCGATTCGTGCCGCTGAGCGAGTGGCAGCACCGCCCCGCGGAGGCCATGCAGGCGCGCGCGCGCGCCTTCTACGAGGACGTGCGCCGTCGTCGCACCGTGAGGCACTTCTCCGATCGCCCCGTGCCCGAGGGCGTGATCGAGGACTGCCTGCGGGCCGCCGGCTCCGCGCCCAGCGGGGCCAACCTCCAACCCTGGCACTTCGTCGTGGTGCGCTCGACCGACGTGAAGCGCCGGATCCGCGAAGCGGCCGAGGCCGAGGAGCGGGCCTTCTACGAGGGGCGCGCCTCGGACGAGTGGTTGCAGGCCCTGGCGCCGCTGGGCACGGACGCGGACAAGCCGTTCCTCGAGAAGGCACCGGCCCTCATCGCCATCTTCGGCGAGCGCTACGGCGTGGACGCCGAGGGCAAGCGGCAGAAGCGCTACTACGTCGACGAGTCCGTCGGGCTCGCGACGGGCATCCTCATCACCGCGCTGCACCACGCGGGCCTCGCAACGCTGACGCACACACCGAGCCCGATGGGCTTCCTCCGGGAGATCCTCGGCCGCCCGCAGAACGAGCGGCCTTTCATCCTCCTGGTGGTGGGCTACCCCACGGAGGACGCGCACGTTCCCGACATCCAGCGCAAGACGCTGGAGGAGATCGCGACGTTCGTCTGATGGGAGAATCGCGCCGCCGTCCCTAGCGCTGCGAGGCGTACTTCGGCTCCGGCTGCTTACGCGCCTTCCACGCCTTTACCGCTTCGAGCCCGACCTCGACGGCCTTGTCCGCCTGCCGGTCGATGCCTGCTTCCAGATCGCCGGGCTTGGGCCACACGACGTGGTGCGGCATGCAGCCGTTCAGCTCCATGTCCTCACCGTCATCGCGTAGGAACCAGCCGCGGAACGGCAGTCGTAGCGAGCCGACGCCCTCGATCATGGTGCGCCCGGTGCTGATCACGCCGCCGGCCGTCTGGACACCGACCACCTGACCACGCTTCAGCGTCTTGATGGCGTGAGCGAAGATCTCGGCGTTGCTGAAGCTGTTCTGGTTGCAGAGCACCACCACGGGCTTGTGCCACGGCGCATAGACCATGCGGTCATGGGGGTAGCCCCGACCGCCGTGACGCGGGATGGTCGTCGCATGGCGCGGCTGGGTCAGGCACGTCAGCAGATGATCCGTCGTGAACCCGCCACCGTTGTCGCGGACGTCGATGATCAGCCCGTCCTTGCCGTAGCCGACCTTGTAGAGCTCGGCCTCGAAGCGATGGAAGGAGGACCAATTCATGCTGCGGACGTGGAGGTAGCCGAGACGTCCGCCCGATGCCTTCTCCACGCGCTCGCGCGTCGTGTCGATCCAGTGGTCGTACAGGGCCCGACGCACGCTCCGGTACGTCGTCGGGCGCATCGGGACCGTCCGCTCCTCGCCCTCCGCGTTCCGCACGGACACGGCCACCTCGCGCTGCGGATCGCCCGTCAGCAACAGGTCGACGTTCGTCGCCGTGCCGACCGGACGACCATCGATCGCGAGCACGATCTCACCCGCGCGGATGCGGCTCCGCGCCTGGTCGGCAGGGGTGCCGGGCACCACGTCCAGCACCCGCAGACCCTCGCCATCCCACGCCGGGTCGAAGCGGCAGCCGAGATGCCCCGTCACGTCCCGCCAGCCCGACCGGCTCCAACTCCGCTGGCTCGAGCGGAAGCCGAGATGCGAGCCGTTGAGCTCGCCCAGCATCAGGTTCATGACGAGCTCGAGCTCGGCTCCGGTCACGCACTGGCGCGCCATCGGCGCGTACTTGGCGCGCACGGCCGGCCAGTCCGCACCGCCCATGTGGGGGTCGTAGTAACGGTCGCGCATGGTCCGCCACGCGGCGTCGAAGGCGGCCGCGTGGACATCCGGCAGGAAGACCTCCTGCCGCACCGAGAAGCGGTAGGACTTCCCGCGTCCGGACGAGCTCAGCGTGGCCGGCGCACCGCTGCTCAGCCAGACGATCTGGTTGCCTTCCTTCAGCCAGCGCGGGTCGCTGCCGCGCGATGACGACAGCAGCTTGGGCCGCAGGTCGTCGGGGAAGCCGACGGTGTAGAGGCCCGACTTGCCGTCGATGGACGCCTCGAACGCCAACCGCTTGCCGTCGTGCGACCAGAAGAGCCCGCGCTCGCGCGAGTCCGGAATGGAGATGCGCTGGATCCGGTCCTCGAGGCCGTCGAAGTCGATCTCGATGGGCTTGGCCTCGCGCTTCTTCGGCTTGGCCTTCTTCTCCGTCTTGGCCTCCCTGTCGGTCCCGGCCTGCGGCTCGACACCGGTCTTCTCGGGCTGCTTGCCGGCTCCGGCCGCGGCCGCTTCCCGCATCAGCTCGTAGGTGCCCTCCATGACGCCCTCGATCGCCCAGGTGCCCTCGATCCGAGCTCCGTCGACCTTGCCCTCGCTGCGCAGGTGGCCGAGCTGCGTCTTCACGGTGAACGTGAGCGCTCCGCTCTCGGGATCGAAGGACAGCGTCTCCGCCGCTCCGGAGAAGTTGTCCTTCAGATCGATCGTGCAGGCGTAGCCACCGTCCGCGTTGCGTGTGATCTGGAACGTGAGGCCGACGCCGTCCTCCGGCAGCGGCTGCGGACCGCTGAGCGTGCCCTTCCAGGTTCCTGCGAGGGGATCGGACTCCGCCGCGGCCTTCGCACTGGGGCGAGCGGCCCGCTCGGGCGTCGCCTTCGGCTTCGCGGGCGTCTTCGCCTTCTTGGGGGTCTTGGCCTTGCGGCCCTTCATCTTCTTCAGGGCCTTCTCGAGCGTGCGATCGCGCTGGCCGCGCTCGGCATCCTCCTTGCGCAGCCAGACGTAGCAGATGTCGCTCTCCTCGTTCCACCGGCGTCCGGTGAAGGCGAGGATCTTCCCGTCCGGAGACCAGGCGGGGTAGGCGTCGTTGTCCGGATGCCGCGAGACGTTGAAGGGCTCGCGGGAGCCGTCGGTCGGCACGATCCAGACGTCCCAGTTGAAGTCGTCATCCGGCTTCGCGTACGCGACCCAGCGGCCGTCCGGCGAGAAGCTGTAGTCCACGCCGGAGAACGAGCCGGCGTGCGTGCGGATGTCCTTGCCGTCGAGGTCCGACGTCCGGAGCTCCGTGCCGCTGATGTACGCCAACCGCTTGCCGTCTGGCGTGATCCGCAGCTCGTACTCGGCGCGCTCGTCGCGCGTCAGCCGCTCGACGAGGAACTCGTCGTTCTGCCACCAGTACTTCTTCTCGTCTGCGCGGCGGGCGCGCCAGATGTCGGGGCCGCCCCCGGCATCGCTGACGAAGTAGAGGGCACCGTGGTCCTTGGCGAAGACCGGCTCCGACTCGGCGTCCGCCGTGCTCGTGACGCGCTTCGGCTCCTTGAGCTCCGTGTCCATCACCCACAGGTCGCCGCCGGCGATGAAGGCGATCTCGCGCGCGTCGTCCGTGAACGCGACGTCCGTTGCGCGGCTCAGGGATCGGCGCTCGAGCAGCTCGACCGTCGGATCCCCGGTGTCCACCGCCATCAGGCGCTGCGGTGTCGCGGATCCGGCTGCGGGCAGCGTGTACGTGTCGAACAGCCGCCGGAAGACGATCGTCGAACGGTCTCCCGAGATGGCGGGCACGCTGACACCGTCATCCTCGAAGAAGGTGACCTGCGTCTTCTCGCCCGTGGCGGTGTGGCGGCGCCACAGGTTCCACGTCCCGCTCTCCTCGCTGACGTACGTGAGCCACTTGCCGCCGCTCCACAGCGGCCACAGCTCACCGTGGTTGCCCTCGCTGAGACGCGTGAAGGTCTTGTCCTGCAGGCTGTACAGCCAGATCTGCGATGCCTTCGGACCGCGGTAACGCTTGCGGGTCCAGGTCATGCCCTCGCGCGTGAACGCAATCCAGTTGCCGTCCGGGGAAAGCGAGCCGTATCCGCACGCGGCGTTGAACAGCAGCTCGCCCGCCTTCTCCGGATCGAGCGGCTTCTTGAAGAAGCGGTACGACGAGCGCCAGTGGTGATCGCGGGCGCTCCGCGTGAGCAGGTGCCGGGAGTCGGGGAACCAGCCGTAGACGCGAGCACCCTCGGAGTGGAGGGTCACCTGGCGCGGGCGGCCACCGGCGATCGGCATCACGTGGACCTGCTCGGTGCCCGAGCGGTCACTGACGAATGCGATGTGCTTGCCGTCCGGAGAGACGAAAGGGCGTGTGTCGCGCGCGGGGTGGAACGTGAGCCGCCGAGCAGACCCGCCTTCGCGGCCGACCATCCAGAGATCGCCGCGCCACGAGAGGATCACGTCGGAGCCGTCCTTCGTCAGGGCGAAGGAGTCGGCCATCCGCATCGCACCCTCGGGCTCCTCGTCCGCGACCGCGACCTGGAGCGCGGGCAGGAGGATGAACGCGAGGAGGAGGAGGGGGCGTAGGTGCTGCATGGAGGTCTCCGAAGCGAGCCGGGGATTGTAGGCTCTCCGCCATGGCGCGTGTCGGACTCGACCTGGGAGGGACCAAGATCGCGGGCGTGCTCCTGGATGAGAACGGCCGCGTGCTGGACCGGCGGCGCATCCCCACGCCTGCGGCGGAGGGCTACGAGCGCGTTCTCGACGATCTCGCCGGCCTGGGCCGCGAGCTGCTGGCGCAAGCCGGTGGGGAGCCCGAGGTGGGCATCGGCATCCCGGGCTGCCTCGACGACGAGAGCGGCCTCGTCAAGAACAGCAACTCCACGAGCCTGATCGGCCGGCCCCTCAAGCGGGACGTGGAGCGGCGTCTAGGCTTCGAGGTGCGCGTCGCGAACGACGCCAATTGCTTCGCCGTCGCGGAGGCGCTTGCGGGAGCCGCCTCCGGGGCACGCGTCGTGTTCGGCGTGATCCTGGGCACGGGAGTCGGCGGCGCCCTCGTGATCGACGGCGAGGCCCGGCATGGCCTGCACGGCATCGCGGGCGAGTGGGGGCACAGCCCGCTCGACGACCGCGACCCCGAGGCGCCGCCGCCTCCGCGCTGCTACTGCGGCCAGCCGGCCTGCCTCGAGACGCGCCTCTCCGGTCCCGCGTTCGAGCGGGACTATGCACGTCTTGCCGGAGAGCCGCGCCGAGCTCCGGAGATCCTCGCCCGCGCGGACGCCGGCGAGGAGCCGGCCGTACGCGCCGTGGAGCGCTACCTTTCCTTCTTCGGAGAGGGCCTCGCCCGGGTCATCCACATCGTGGATCCGGATGCCGTGGTGCTGGGCGGGGGCATGTCCAACGCCGCCGTGCTCTACGAGCGCGGTCCGGAGGCGATCGAGCGGGTCCTGTTCAATGATCGCCTGCGCACCCCGATCCTGCA
>JASJDY010000251.1 GCA_030065025.1 Planctomycetota bacterium | reverse complement strand
CCTCGCCGCCACGCGTATGCACCCCGCCGCCCCAAACGGACGACATCGAGCAGCGTCGTCTCGTGCAGGAGCACGGCCAGGGAGGGCTCGGGGCGCGCGACGACCTGCTGCACGCCCTCGGGCCCCACGACCGCCGGTGCGACGACGTCCGCCTCGGGATGCTCGTCCAGGAAGCGGACGACGTGAGCCAGCGCGCCCGGGCGGGGGCGGGTATCCGCGTTCAGCACGGCGACGTGGCGTCCGCGTGCGAGAGGAAGCGCGCGGTTGAAACCGGCTCCGTAGCCCAGGTTGCGCCGGTTCTGCAGCAAGCGGACCGAAGGCAGACGAGACCGCAGGACGTCGGCCGTCCCGTCCTGGCTGTCGTTGTCCACGCAGATCGCCTCGACGCGATACGGAGCCGCGGCCTCGGGGATCGCTGCGAGGGCGCGCTCGGTCAGCGCGGCCGTGTTGCGGCTCACGACGACCACCGAGAGGTCGATCCCGTCTTGGTCTGTGCAACCGCTCATCGCCCCAGCCCGAACAGACGACGCAGTAGCCCGCGGCGGCGCTTCACCACCGGGCGGCCGAAGGCACGCGCCGCATCCTCGGCCGTCCCGTCCACGACGTAGCGTCCGCGCCAGCGCTCCATGAAGAGTCGGCGCGAGGGCTTGTCGAGCTCGACGCGTCCCGGGGTCATGGACTCGAAGTGGAGTGCGTCTGCCTCGTGGCAGCACACGATGCCGTGCCCGGCCGCACGCGCTCGAAGACAGAAGTCCACGTCCTCGAGACCGAACGGGTAGGACTCGTCGAGACCGCCCAGCGCGTCCCACACGGTCGACCGAACCAGCAGGCACGCCCCCGTGACCGCCTGGAAGGGGACGTTCTCGCGCGGCACCTCGGTGTCGGGCCGGCCGCGCGCCCAGTGGTACGGACCGAAGTCATCGGGGCCGAACACGACCCCGCCGTGCTGCAGGGTCGCGTCGGGGAAGAGCATGCGCAAGCCGCACACGGCGACATCGTCGTCGCCATCGAGCACGGCCTCCATGGCGTCGAGGGCATCCGGCTCGAGAACGACATCGTTGTTGAGCAGCAGGATGCGATCGTTCGGTGCGGCGCGGACGCCTTCGTTGCACGCGTGCGCGAAAGACTGGTGCTCGTCGAAGCGAACGACCTCGATCCCGTGCCGCGCGACGAAGTCCGCGGCGTACGGCACCGGCGAAGCGTTGTCGACGACGACCACGCGGTCTCCCGCATCGGCGGGGCGGGACGCCAAGGCGCGGGCAAGCGCATCGAGGCAGACGTGGAGCATGCGCTCCAGGCCTCGCGAGACGATCACGATCGTGCATCCGCCGCCGCTCACGATGCCTTCCCCTCCGCCGCGGCCAGGGCCGCCGTGCCCCGGCGGCGCGCCAGGCGCATGCGGCGGATGGTCGAGCGACGCGGGCCGTGGCAGAAGCCGCTGAAGTGCAGGATGCGGGCAGCCGGATCGGGAAACGAGGCGTCCCAGTGCTCGCAGTGGTTCCAGGACCAGTCGAGGCGCCGGCACGAGCCCGGACGCCGCACGTTGACCCAGTGCTGCAGGTAGTCCTGATCCCCCACCATGTCCGAGCCCGCGGTGTGGTCTGGGCCGGCGCGCGCCATGTGCGTCAGAGCCCAGGCCGCCGCCTCGGCGAGCGCCTCGCGGCGCCCGAGGACCACGCCCGAGTTGAAGTAGACGAGGTCCTCGGCCGTGAGCCCGTCCTGCACGGGCCCGAAGAAGGGCGTCATCGTCTCGAAGGCGAAGCGGCGCAGGGCAGCCTGATCCATCGGCCCGCCGAGCACGCACGTCTGTTCGACCATGCCCAGCGGGCAGTCGCCGAGCGCCTCGACCACGTCGCTCACGTCCGTATCGCGCACCATCACGGTATCCGCGTCGAGGAGCAGCAGATGGGTCGCCGAGGACGCGCGGGCTGCTCGATCCAGGACCGAGAGCGCGAGGAGGAACGGTCCGGCCCGCCCCTGCCGCGGATCGGCCTTTTCGAGCGGCCTCCGTTGAAGCCGCTTCGACCGCAGCCCGATCCGGGTTCCGGGGCCTGTGTAGGCGACCACATCGAAGGGCGAGCGGTCGAGAACGGAGCGCAGCGCCTCACGCATGGCCCGCCCGTACCGGCGGTGTCCCGTAGCGAACATCACGACGTCCACGCGCGACGAGGGCCGCGGCTCCGCGGATCCCCTCGCCTTGACCCTCGGTCCGTCCATCGGCGTCAGTAGACCGGACACGGGGAACCCGATCAAGGCGCGGGGACGTACCATCGCGTGCATGGGGACGCCCCGACTCTCGATCCTCGTGCCCACTTTCGAGCGCCGGGTCCTCGTCATGCGCGCGATCCGGAGCGCGCTCGAGCAGACACTGCGCGACATCGAGGTGATCGTCGTGGACGACGGGTCGTCCGACGGCACGGCCGACGAGATCGCAGCCCGCTTCGACGACCCTCGACTCGTGCTGGTACGTCAGTCTCACCGCGGCGCGGCCGAGGCGCGAAACGCCGGCCTCGACCAGGCACGTGGCGATCTCGTCGGGTTCCTCGACAGCGATGACGTGTACCTCCCCTCGTTCGCGGCTCACCACGTGACCGTGCTCGATGCGTCGCCCGAGGCCGCGATCTCGTTCTCCGACGTCCGCTACCTGCATCCCCGGTGGACGACGGTGGGCGCGCGTCGTCACCCCCCTCGCGACATCGAGGACATGCTGGCCGGATCCTGGTACCTGCCTGTGGGCATGGTCGTGCGCGCGGATGTGGCGCGCGCGCTTCGCTTCGATCCGGCCTGGCTCACCGAGGACACGGACTTCCTGTTCCGGCTGTTCGCAGCCGGGCATCGCGCCGTCGCACGGACCCAAGTCCATTCGGAGTACCGCGCCGACGGCGAGGAAGGCGCTCACCGGTCCGAGAACCGCGCGCAGCAGCGGGAGGACATGCTGCATCTCCAGGAGCGGTATGCCCGGTACGCCGCATACCCCGCACGTCACCGCGTGCGCCTCGCTCGCGGCTGGGCGCGCCACCTCGTGAAGGCAGGCCGAGCTTGTGAAGCGCGCCAGCACGCGCGGACGTGGCTCCGAGCCCGGCCTTGGTCTCTCGAAGCACTGCGCTACGGGCTGCGAATCCTAGGCGCGTCCGGAGCGCAGAAGCCGGCTCGGTCGTAGCCGTGCGCCGGCCGCGAGGTGTCCGTGTCTAGGCGCGCGCGCGGCGGCGGCGCAGCAGCACCAGGAGCCCAAGCCCGCTGGCAAGGAGCCCCAGCGTGCCCGGCTCGGGCACGACGGAAGCGGTGAGGCCGCTCACGTAGAACTGATCCCCGGCGTGCACGAATTCGAACTTCGTGCCGATGCGGCCGCCGACGCCGTCCTTGAGGAAGGGGTTCGTGCCGACCTTCACGCCGTCGATCCAGAGCTCGAAGTCCTGGCTTCCGGTGAACGCGTTGTGGCCGGCGTTGAAGTGGTTGGACTCGAGGCTGACGAGCCGGTTGAACTCGAGGATCAGGCGCTCGCCGCTGGTGATGTTGTCGTTCGAGCCCGCCTGCGCGGCGACCGTGTGGACGCCCAGGCCACCTCGGGCGCCGTGCGTGTCGCCGTAGACGAAGGCGTCGACGAGGTTCGTGGCTGGCCCCGTCTTCGCCGTCGCGGTGACCGTCAGGCCGGAGGCGCTGTCGGTGAACACGACGGCCGTGCTCGTACTCGTCTGCCAGTAGTCGTCCTTGTTGCCCTTGCCCGTCTCGACGGTGATGCCCGTGACCGTGTCCGGCCCCACCAGGCCCCCGCCGTTGCTCGGATCGAAGTTCCCGCCCTTGGCGAAGTCGAAGGAGATCGTGTCGGCGTGGGCATCGGCAGCGACGAGGCACACCGCGATCAGGGCAGCAGCAAGGGTCTTCACATCGGGCTCCGGGGCTGGGGAAGCAGGGCGGCCTGATCAGCCGCTCCCATGCGTATGGGGCGACAGTCGGATCGCTTCCCGCGGAAGAGCGATGGAACGCCCACGCAGGGGGACGAAGGCCCTCGGCGGACCAGCGTTTCGCCCGGATCGGCCGGCGGGAGGGACGCGCGGCGTGGGGTGGGAAGCCGCAGGCCCCTCCACGCGACGTCCTACTTGGTCTTGCCCTGCTGCTTCGCCAGCTTGGCCCACGTGTCGCGCAGCGTCACGGTGCGGTTGAAGACGGGGGCGCCGGGGCGCGTGTCCTGGTCCGCGCAGAAGTAGCCGAGGCGCTCGAACTGGAGGCGCGTCAGCGGCTCGGGGGACGCGGCCGAGGGCTCGACCTTGCAGCCCGTGAGGACCTCCAGCGAGTTCTCGTTGAGGTTGGACATGAAGTCCTCGCCCTCGGGCGCGTCGTCCGGATCCTCGACCTTGAACAAGCGGTCGAAGAGCCGCACCTCGGCGTCGACCGCGTGCCGGGCAGACACCCAGTGCAGCGTGGCCTTCACCTTCCGGCCGTCGGGTGAGCTGCCGCCCTTGGTCTCCGGATCGTAGGTGCAGTGGATCTCGGAGATGTTGCCGCTGTCGTCCTTCACGACGTCGGTGCACGTGACGAAGTAGGCGGCGCGGAGCCGTACCTCGCGCCCGGGTGCCAGACGGAAGAACTTGCGCGGGGGCTCCTCCATGAAGTCGCCGCGCTCGATGTAGAGCTCGCGCGAGAACGGCACCGGCCGGGTGCCGGCGGACTCGTCCTCGGGGTTGTTGACGACCTCGAAATGCTCCTCCTCGCCCGCCGGGTAGTTCGTGATGACGAGCTTGACGGGGTCGAGCACGGCCATGACGCGGGGCGAGTGGCGGTTCAGGTCGTCGCGCACGCAGTACTCGAGCAGGGCCACGTCGAGGATGTTGTCACGCTTGGCGACGCCGACCTTGTCCCAGAACGCACGGATGGCGGCGGGTGAGTAGCCGCGACGCCTGAGTCCGGAGATGGTCGGCATGCGCGGGTCGTCCCAGCCCGAGACGCGGCCCTCCTCCACCAGCCGACTCAGCTTGCGCTTCGCGGTGATCGTGTAGGAGATGTTGCCGCGCGCGAACTCGATCTGCCGAGACGGGAAGATGCCCAACGTCTCGATGAACCAGTCGTAGAGAGGCCGGTGGTTCTCGAAGTCCGTGTCGCACAGGGAGTGGGTGATGCGCTCGATCGAGTCGCTCTGGCC
>JASJDY010000250.1 GCA_030065025.1 Planctomycetota bacterium | reverse complement strand
GAGAGACGCAGGCGCAGGATCGACACGTCGCTCGGCAAACACGTTCTCCGTTTCGATTGGCCTGCCATCCGCATCGGCGCGGCCGTCTATCCCGACGGTCCAACCGGCTGCACGGTGTTCCGTTTCCCTCGCGGTGCGACGGCGGTCGCCGACATCCGCGGCGGCGCTCCGGCGACGATCCTCACGGATCGCCTGCGCGAACGCAGCGGCCTCATCGACGCGCTGTGTCTGGCGGGCGGCTCGGTACATGGCCTGGAAGCGGCCACGGGCGTCGCCGGCGCGATCCTCCGGGAGCGCAAAAACGCCACGGCGTGGGACCGCATCGCGATCGTGCCGGGCGCGATCCTCTACGATTTCGGCGTGAGGAAGAACGCCGTCTATCCGGACCGCGAGCTCGGCGAAGCAGCGCTGGCGGCGGTGAAGACGGGCAGGTTCCCGCTCGGTGCGCGGGGTGCTGGCGTCTCGGCCAGCTGCGGCAAGTGGCTGATCCACTCCACCGAGTCCGAGCTCGCCGGGCAGGGCGGTGCATTCCACCAGTCGGGCCCGACCAAGGTCGCCGTGTTCACGGCCGTCAATTCGCTCGGCGCGATCGTCGATCGCAAGGGCAACGTGGTGCGCGGGCACCTCGATCCCAAGACCAAAGCGCGCGTTCCGATGCCCGACCTGCGGATTCGTGATCGACGTGCGGGGTCTCAGCCGGGTGGCAACACGACGCTCACCGTCTTCGCGACCAACCAGAGACTGCCCGCCGACACGCTGCGCCAGGTCGCGCGCGAGGTCCACACGTCCATGGCGCGCGCGATCGATCCGTTCCACACGCTCAACGACGGCGACGTGCTCTTCGGCGTCACGACGAACGAGGTGACGAACGCGAGCCTCAATCCGTTCCAGCTCGCGGCCCTGGGCTCGGAGTGCGCCTGGGACGCCGTCCTGAGCTCGTTCACGGGGCGTACGTAGGGAGGATCGGCTCTGCCTCGGTACCATCCGCACGCATGACGCTCGATCGCTGGCTGCTGGCGGGCCTCCTGGCCCTGACGCTGGGGCTGTTCCTGTGGGGACGCTACCGGCATGACCTCGTGGCCCTGCTCGCGCTGATCACCGCGACGCTCGTCGGGCTGGTGCCGTACGAGGCGGCCTTCAGCGGCTTCAGCCATCCGGCCGTCGTCACCGTCGCCGCGATCCTCGTGGTCAGCCAGGCGCTGGCGACGTCCGGTGCCGTCGAGCTCGCCACGGGGCCGGTCCAGAAGCTCGCCGATCGTCCACTCGCGCTGCTCGCCGGACTGACCATCACGGTGACGGTCCTCTCCGCGTTCATCAACAACGTCGGCGCGCTCGCGCTCCTCATGCCCGTGACGATCCGCCTGGCCAAGAAGAGCGGGCGGTCGCCCTCCTTCTACCTCATGCCGCTCGCCTTCGGCTCGCTGCTTGGAGGCATGACCACGCTCATCGGCACACCGCCCAACCTGATTGTGTCGGGCTTCCGCGCGCAGGAGACGGGCGAGCCCTTCGGGCTGTTCGCCTTCACGCCGGTCGGAGGCCTGGTCGCCATCGGCGGCATCGCGTTCCTCGTTCTCTGGGGCTGGCGCCTCGTGCCCGAACGCAAGTCGCGCGTGGGCAGCGAGGAGCTCATGAACGTGGGCCGCTACCTGACGGAGGCGACCGTCCCCGCCGGCAGCATGGCGGCAGGCAAGACGCTGGCGGCGCTGCAACCGAAGGACGTGCAGGTGCTGGCCATCGTGCGCGACGAGGTCCGCATCCCCGCGCCGGGGGCCCGCCGCGTGCTGCGAGAGGGCGACCTGCTCATACTCACGGGCGAGAGCGAGGCGATCGACGAGCTGGTCCGCGAGTGGCAACTCGACTTCGCCGGTCCGGAAGACGAGAAGCTCGCCGCCCTGATCGAGAACGACGACATGGCGCTCGTGGAGGCCGTGGTGCGCCCGCGAGGCCAGCTGGTCGACCGGAGCGCACGCGACCTGAATCTCCGCACGCGACATGGCATCAGCATCGTGGGTATCGCGCGCCAGGGCGCGCGCCTGGGCGGGCGGCTCGCGAGCACGAAGATCCGCGCAGGCGACGTGCTGCTCGTGCAGGGAGCGCGTGACGGGCTGTTCAGCGAGCTCGCGGACCTCGGCTGCCTGCCGCTGGCCGAGCGAACGCTCTCGCTTGGGCAGCGCAGGAAGCGGATGCTCGCGCTCGGGGTCTTCGTCGGCTGCATCGCGGTCATCGCGGCGGGCCTCGTCCCGGCGCCGATCGCATTCGTGGCCACGGCCACGCTGATGGTGCTGCTTCGCGTGCTCTCGCTACGCCAGGCCTACGCCGCCGTCGACTGGCCGGTCATCGTGCTGCTGGGCGCGCTGATTCCCGTCGGTCTCGCGATCCAGGGCACGGGCCTCGACAAGCAGATCGCGCAGGGCACGATCGCGCTGGGCGAGGTAGCGCCGACGTGGGTGGTCCTCGGCGTGATCCTGGTGGCGTCGATGTTCCTGTCGGACCTCGTCAACAACGCGGCGGCCGCCGTGATGATGTGTCCGATCGCGATGGCTGCGGCCCAGGGCATCGGCGCACCCGTCGATCCCTTCTTGCTGGCCGTCGCGATCGGGGCGTCCTGCGCGTTCCTCACACCGGTCGGACACCAATCGAATCTGCTGGTCATGGGTCCAGGCGGATACCGCTTCGGCGACTACTGGCGCCTCGGTCTCGTGCTGGAGGCGTTGATCGTGTTGATCTCGGTCCCGGCCCTGATGCTGTTCTTCGGCTAGCCACGTAGCGACAGCGAGGCGCACCGCGGACGCCGGGTACCGCCGGCGCAGGCCTCGCCGCAAGCTATGCTCCTGCGAACCACCAAGAGGAGATCGACTCGTGTCCAAGGCCTACAAGAAGATCGAGATCGTCGGCGTTTCCGAGAAGTCCCTCAGCGATGCCATCGACGGCGCCATCGAGAAGGCGAGCAAGACCGTGCACGGTCTGTCGTGGTTCGAGGTCAGCGAGCTGCGCGGCAGCATCGAGGACGGCAAGGTGGCCGAGTACCAGGCCACGGTCCTGATCGGCTTCAAGCTCGACTGACGGCTGCACGGCCTACGTCCGCTCCGAGCTGAAACACGGGGCGGAGCCTCCGCGTCGATAGCACTGTTCTTAAGGGCTTGTTCCTTCCACAAGCTCGCCCCGCCAGAGCAGTGTCCCCATGCCCATCATCTCGACCGTCATCGCCGGAGCCATCGGCACAGTTGCCATGAGCATCCTCATGTCGACCATCCACTGGGCGAAGCTGGCCAACGCCGACATGATCCGAGCCCTCGGAAGCATGGCGACAGCCAAGTACGAGAACTCGTTCGGCCCGGGCCTCGTCATCCACTTCACCTCGGGAATCCTCTTCGCCTTCCCGTACGCCATCTTCCTGTCCCTCGTGATGGAGCCCTCGTTCCTGTCCATGTCGACCATGGGCGCAGTCCTGGGTCTCTTTCACGGGATCGTGGTGAGCTTCCTGCTGCTCGCCGTCGTGCGCGGCCTGCATCCGCTGGAGCGCTTCCGGAAGGCCGGGCTCCAAGTGGCTGTCGCCCACATCGCAGGTCACGTCGGCTACGGCTTCGTACTCGGGGCAGCGCTGGGTTCCCTGGGCGTGGCCTGGGACGTCTTCCCGAGCGTTGGCTAGCCCGAATCCGCCCCGTCGACGCGCTTGACGAAGTACACGCCGCTGACGCGCAGTCCTTCCGCGGCCTCATGCACGGCGGGATCCAACGCGAAGCCCATGCCGAGCTTGAGCGCGTAGTTCTCGGGCCGGTCGAGCGACGACCACGACCGCATCTGCACACAGCCTCGGTCGCGCGTCCAGACCAGCGCCTCGGCCTGGAGCGCACGGCCGATGCCCCGACGCTGGTACGTCTCGTCGACCGCGAAGGTCTGGACGTACGTCTCGCGCAACGTCTCGCCATCGAGGCCGCGAAGCACGCGCTCGCGGTCTCCGGCCCATGTCGTCCCGGGCACGACGATCGGCTGCTCTCGCAGCGTGAGGTTCCCGACGATGGCGCCGTCGACCAGCGCGCCCAGGAAGAGGAATGCTCCGGAGGGCTGCCCGTCGTCGTCGACGACCCAGCGCGCCATGTTCTCGTGCCGCAGCTGACGCAGTAGATCAGGCCAGCGCTCGTGATCCGGATCGAGGCGAAGGATGTCCATGAGCCACGGGACCTCGCGCCGAGAGTACGACGGTAGACGACTCGGCGCGAGGCCTCGTAGCGGAGCGGCGCCTACTACGCGTCCCGGCAGTCGGGGCAGATACGATCGGCCTCCAGTTCCCACTGTCGATACGCATCGTTGAGCGCACTCTCGCCGAAGGCCTCCAGGTCGTGCCTTCCGCTGAACGGGAATCGGTCGGACTGCACGTCCACCACGTGTACGTAGCTGCCTTCTTGGATCGAGCCGTCCTTGCACAGGACGGTGATGTCCACGTTGACCTGGAGGCTGTCGTACTGCTGCGCCTCCTCGTTCCAGTCCGTCCCCTCGCCGTTGGCCTCGAACGACGCGAGCACGTTCGCGTCGTACTGGCAGACGGGCGCCCCACCTTCGCCGGAGCTCGACGGGTAGTAGGGCGTGATCGTGCAGCGGCAGTTCGGATGCGGTCTGAGCGGCGGACGGAGATAGAGACCACGCAGCGCCTCGCATGCCTCGCAGCCGTCCTTGGATGACCAGATGTAGAACGCAGGCTCGGACATGGTTCGCGTCCCTTCGTGCTCAGGAGCCGGACGTCGCGTCGGCGCCGTGGATCAGGAACTGCTGGCGGAGTGCCTCGCCGAAGACGCTGATGCTCGCCGCCGGATCGCCCTCGGACAACTCCGTGCCGGCATCGCGGAGCGCCTTCACGGCGCGCCGCTCGGCCCGATACAACTCGACGCCACCCGCACCGCCGGCCGCGCGGCGGAGCCGCCCTTCGCTGTACACGTACAGCTCGCCCTGCACCGGCCCACCGTCTTCGAAGACCGATGCGGCCAACCTGGCTCTGCGAACGATGATCTCGCCCGCATCGAGGGCCCGGAAGATGGAAACCGTGCGGACGTCGTCGGACGTGGCATAGGAGCCCTGCACGATCAGCAGCTCGCCATCGCGGGGCGCGTTGTCTTCGAAGCGCACGGTCCGGACCGTGCGCCCC
>JASJDY010000052.1 GCA_030065025.1 Planctomycetota bacterium | reverse complement strand
CTCGGCGTAGCCGGCGACGATGCCGTCGAGGTGCCCCCCACCGAGCGCATGGCCCGCGCGCTGGAGGTGCTCGGCTTCGTGCAGCGGGTGGAGGTCCTGTGCCTCGGCCGCATGCCGGAGAGCGCCGGCGGGCTGCTGTCGCCGGATCCGGAGTCCGAGGAGCCCACCTACGACTCGATCACCGTCGAGCTGGCCGACGAGGCCGCAGGGCGCGTGGACCTGAGCCTCGCTGCGGCCGCAGGACGCGAGGCCGTCCTGGCGCCCGATGACGAGCGGGCCGTGCGGGCGCTGCTGCAGGCGCCCCCGCTATCCGAGATGGGTCCGCCCCCACCGGCGCGGCTGGTGGCGCTCATGGGCGTGCTCAAGGCGTTGGACGGGGCACTGGCCGAACGCGTGCTGCCGCTGGCGCAGTCCAACGCGACGCGCGTCGCCGGGAGTCGGCTGCCGCGTGAGAACACCCGCAAGGCGCCGCTGGTGCGGTCGGTGACGGCCCAGATGGAGGGGCGCTTCGCCGGCTTCCCGACGCATCGCGTGGAGGAGGTCGCGGGAGCGGCTACGGACGGCAAGCTGGTCGCGCGCTTCGCCAATGCCGCGGACACGGCGGTGTTGCTGGCGCTCTTCGGTAGACGCTGGAACGCAGGCGGCCGCGACGTGGAGCGGGTCGTCGATCTCGGGCCGTTGACCGACGAGGAGATCGAGGAGCTCGTGCGCGAGCTGTCCTCGATCGCGGTGATCCGCAAGCAGTTGGAATCCGGCAAGAGCATGGAGCCCGCGCGGATCACGCGGCTGGAGCAGGCGCTCGTGGCGGTGCTGGGCCGCCTCGGGCGCGTGAGCTAGACGGCGCTGGCGCCCTACAGATCCTCGGCCGACGACACGATCTTCGTGCAGAGGCCGTACTCGACGCACTCGTCCGCGCTCATCCAGTAATCGCGGTGCATGTCGTCCTCGAGACGCTCCATGCTCTGCCCGGTCTCGCGCACGAAGAGCTCGTTCGCCTTCTTGCGCAGACGCAGGATCTCCTTCGCGCTGATCGCGATGTCGGACGCCGTGCCCTGCACACCCACGCTCGGCTGGTGCAGCATCACGCGGCTGTGCGGCAGGATGAACCGGTTGTCCTTGTCCGCGCCCACCATCACGATCGTCGCCGCGCTGGCTGCGAGGCCCGTCACGATCGTCTGGACCGGGGCCTTCACGTACTTGAGCAGGTCGTAGATCGCGAAGCCGTCGTCCGCCACGCCGCCGGGGCTGTTGATGAGGATCTTGATCGGCTTCGTGGAGCTGAGCTGATCCAGGGTCAGGACGCGCGTGAAGATGTCCTTCGTCAGCTTGGGCTCGATCGGGCCGAACAGCAGCACCGAGCGGGAACGCAAGAGCTGGCGCTCGAAGATCGGACCGGCGGGACGCTTCGACTTGGTGGACATGGTGTTCTCCGGACGGCCCGCGAACGTACCCGCGAGGGCACGGTTGGACAGGATTCGTCGCAGCCTGTGCCCCAACAGGGGACTCAGGGGAGGGCCGGCGGGTCCTGCACCACCCGGAACCCGACGCTGGCCGACGCCTCGTCCGGGCCCATGCGCGCGGTCATGCGCGCCTTCCCGCGCCAGAACAGCGCGGGCTCGGCCCGGTCGGCGAACGAACCGCCCACGACGAGGGGATAGCGCCCGCGGCGGCCCTGCCGGACCTGGGTCGAGGTCCACTCGGCGACGTTGCCGACGAGGTCGAGCGCCCCGAAGGGTCCGGCGCCCTTCGGGTAGGAGCCCACGGGCTGAACGCGACCCGGACCCGTGTCGCGCAGATTCGCGAGGCCCTCGCGCAGCAGCTCACCCCAGGGATAGGTCGCGATGCTCGAGCCGCGCAGGGCCCGCTCGAACTGGGCAGCCGTCGGCAGCTTGCCGCCGCGGGCCTCGCGGGCGAAGCGCGCGGCGTCCCGCCAGCGCACGCGCGCCACGGGCAGATCGCCGCGCACGTGACCGGGCGGACGGTACAGCCCGCTCCGCTTCGCGACCCGCGGCTCGGCCGCGTCCAGGCGTGCGAGCCACGTGCGCCAGGCGGCCACGGTGACCTCGGTGCGATCGATGTAGAAGGCAGGGACGGTCTCGCGCCGCCCGCTCGGCCCCCAAGGCTCCTTGTCGCGCGGCACCTCCACGGCGCCCGCGGGAACGTAGATCATGCCGGCCGGACACTTCGCCCGGTGCCAGTCCAGCTCCAGGCGGCGCAGCAGCCGCTCCAGTCGCGCGCGAGGACGGCCCTCGGCAGCGGCCAGGCGCGCTCGAACGAGCGCGGCGACGGGCGCACCGAGCCGACGCAGCGCGCGCTCGTGTGCCTTGAGCTCGGCGTCGGGCGCCTCAAGCAACGCCTGGAGGAGTCGCTCGGGCTGCGCTGCTGCCTGCGGTCCGTCGGCGCGGGCCACGGCTCCGGCCAGCAGGAGGCCGGCGAGCGCGAGCAGGAAGCCGCGAGCGCTCACGTGGCCTCGCCTTCGTCGGGTGGGATCTCCAGTGCCTTCGCGAGCGCGCTGTGGGCGCGGTTGAGCCGGCTCTTCACGGTCCCCATGGAGCAGTGCAGGACCTCCGCGAGCTCCTCGTAGGAGAGCCCCTCCACGTACCGGAGCACGGCGATGGAACGGAGCTTGGGCGAGAGTCCGTCGAGTGCGGCCTGGACCTGGGCCGCCGCCTCGGTTCGGTTCATGGCCCGGTCGAGCGGCGCGCGCTCCGAGCGCCCGGGCAGGCCGGACTCCTCGAGGGCCGGCGGCATGTCGCCCATCTTGGCGGCGGGCCGCCGGGCCTCGCGCCGACGGTGGTCGATCGCACGGTTGACCGTGATGCGGTACACCCACGAGACGAAGGAGGCGTCCGCGCGGAAGGAGCGCACGCTGCGCTCCAGGTTCACGAAGACCTCCTGCGCCACGTCCTGGGCGGCGCCCCAGTCGCCGAGCACGCGCAGCGCGACGTTGAAGACGCGGCGCTGGTGGCGCTCGTACAGCGCAGTCAGCGCGTGTCGGCGCGCCTCGGGGGCGCCCGCCTGCAGAGCCTGGACCAGGTCACGGTCCGGATCCGGGTCCATGTCGCTCCCACGTCGCCTGCCCACCCCGGCGGATGCTACCGCAAGGGCCGGCGTAGGCGCTCGCGGCTACCCTTGGCCGCGTGAAGCGCCTCCCCGCCACAGGCCTGATGCTCGCCGCCGGGGCCGATGCGCCCGGCGCGGCTGCCCTGCTGGAGCGGGCGGTGTCGGCCGCGGCCGAGGGGGCGTCCGTCAGCATCCTGCTCAGCGCCGGGGGCCTCGCCTGGGCCCAGGATCCGCGCCTCCTCGACCTCTGCGGGCGGGTCGACGTGGCCGTCTGCAGCCGCAACGCCCGCGTGGCCGGCTGGACGGCGGACACGACGCCCGTCGGCATCCGTTGGTCGAGCGTGGCGACGTGGCTGGCCGAGCTGCAGGCGCAGCCGCCCGGCGCGCTCTGGGCGGCGCTGCCGTGAGGGGCACCGCGACCCTGGCCGTGATCCTGACGCCGCAGCTGGACGCCGGGCTGGACGAGTTCGTCCGGCTGTGCGTCGGCTTCGTGGCCGGGGGCGGCTCGCTCACGCTCCTCGAGGCGGGACCGGGCCGTGGGCTGCTGAGCCGGGCGGACGACCTACCGGCCGAGGTGGAGCGCAACCTGCGGGGCCTGGCGGAGTTCGGCATCCAGCCGCAGCCAACGAGTGACGACGAGCTGCACGATCTGCTGCGCGGCTGCGAGCGTGTGATCCGCGTCGCCGACCCGGGCCGCCCGGGCAACCCCGGGCTGCTCGTGATCGACGACGCGTACCTCGCCTCGACCTCCCCCACCGAGCTCACGGAGGCCCTCGCCACGGCCGGCCAGGTCCTGCGCGCCTGACGACGGGCATCTCCGCGAGCCGAATCGCCGGGACTCGACGCACGCCTGCGTTGGCTTGATCTCAGGTCGCCGACGCACGCCTGCTCGCGCCTGATCTCCTGTCGCCGACGCACGCCTACGTGAGCTTCATCTCGGGAGACCGGCGTATGCCTGCGTGAGCTTGATCTCCTGTCGCCGACGCACGCCTGCATGGGCTGGCTTCCAGTGCGTCGCCTCATGGGTGCGTGGGGGCGAGGCTGCGCTAGGAGAATGCGGGGCGTGGCGTGGCTGAAGCCACGCGAGGTCCCCGCTTCGACACCGCGCAGACCGCCATCCACGCATCCCAAAAAAGAAGATGGCCCCACCGCGCCAAGGGATTGCGCGATGGGGCCGGAGTCCAAGCCGAGGGGACTTGTGAGATTAGGGATGTGGTGGAAGGTATTGGGTTGACAGGGCAAAGCCTCAACTTGGACATCCGGCGGCCGGACGAACCAACCACCGGAGCCGACTTCCGTCGGCCCGCATCTATCGGCGTCCCATGGATGGGGTTGAAGCCCCAACGTGAGACAGGCCGTGTCCAAAGCGCTGAACGCACGACGTCGCAGTGAGGCACCGGAGGGCTGGCGGCAGAGCCCGATTACTAGGGCCTGCAACGCCGGCAACGCGCAGCGTCTCGGTTTGCCTCGCCGTCGTCTCGTTCTGGGACGTTCAATACGGGCATGGAATCGGGAAAAAATCGAAGCGCCGTCGCGCTGCTCTCCGGCGGGATGGACTCCGCGACCGCCGCGGCCATCGCGAAGCATGAGGGATGGATGCTTCACGTGCTCGCCGTCGACTACGGCCAGCGCGCTCGAGCCGAGCTGGAGAGCGCACGCCGTATTGCCGACGCGCTCGAGGTCGAGAGCTTCCGCACGGTCGGCGTGGACCTGCGCGCGCTCGGTGGCAGCGCCCTGACCGACGACATCGACGTGCCCAAGGGCCGTAGCGCCCAGGCGATTGGCGAAGGCATCCCCGTCACGTACGTGCCCGCGCGCAACACGGTCTTCCTCGCGCTGGCTCTCGCGGCCGCGGAGACCGCCGACGCCCGCGGGATCGTGCTGGGCGTGAACGCGCTGGACTACTCCGGCTATCCCGACTGCCGGCCGGACTTCCTGAAGGCCTTCTCGCGGGTGGCGGCCACGGGCACGAAGCAGGGCGTCGAGGGCAACCCGGTCAAGATCCTGGCCCCGCTCATCGAGATGACGAAGGGCGACATCGTGCGCCGTGGTCTGGAGCTCGGCGTGCCCTTCGAGCACACGCTCTCCTGCTACGACCCGGTGGAGAAGGACGGCGCGTGGCTGCATTGCGGCCGCTGCGACGCATGCAGCCTGCGCCGCAAGGGCTTCCTGGAAGCGGACGCCGAGGATCCGGCGCCTAGGGCATCCTGAGTCCGTTCCGCGCTACCGCGCGGACTGGGCGGCGCGCTACGCGCACCGGAAGGGGGGAACTACGCGTCCCCCCCTTCACCCCCTCCGCCCTTCTTCCGGGCCACGCCGATGCAGAAGAGCAGTCCACCCCAGAGGAGTGTGGCCCCGAAGAGGCCCATGAGCCAGCCGGACACCGGAACGGTGTCGCGCCGGAGCTTCGAGGCCACCTGCGTCTGGATGTCCGCGTAGCGCTTGGCCGCGACGCGCTTCTCCTCGTCCTCGATCGCCTCGGCCTCCGCCTTGATGGCGTCCTTGGCGGCCTTGTAGAGGGCGTTGCCCCCCTCGAAGTCCGCATCGTCACGGGCAACGTACGTCGCTAGCTCCTCGACGACTTCCAGCGGCGACTTCTTGGCTCCCTCGTCCGCCGCGTAGGCGCTGCCGGCCAGCAGGATCACGAAGGCGAATGCCAGGGTGCTAGTCCTCATGGCCGATCTCCTCCTCGCGCTTCGTGCGGATGTTCTGCAATGCGAACGAGATCACGATCACCATCGCCGCGGGGATCACGCCGAAGGCGATGGCGGCCCCATCGATGTCCTCCTTCAGCATCTTCGCGGTGGCGAAGTAGAAGGTGAGGATGAGGACGATCGGCGTGATGAACTTGAGGCAGATCAGCCAGACGATGCCGGTCCGGAGCTCCGAACGCTCGTTGATGTTTCGCTGCAGGTCCTGGAGCTTCTCCTTGGGGATGATCCACGCGACGAGCAGGCACTGCACGAGTGCAACGAGAGCAAGCCCGTAGTTGCCCATGTACGAGTCGGTGATCCCGAGCCACTTGGACCCGGCGGCGAAGCAGTAGATCAGGCCCATGAAGAAGCCGATCGTGCACAGCCCGACGACGACGGCCTGCCGCGAGATGTTGAACTTGTCCTTCAGTGCCGCAGAGACGGCCTCGACGATCGAGAACGCCGAGTCGACTCCGAGCGTGAGGAGCATCACGAAGAAGCCCACGGCGAGAAGACCCTTCAGCCACATGGCCATCTCGAAGCGCTCGATCGCCTCGGGATAGGTGATGAAGGCGAGGTCGCCGCCCTGGATGCCCTCCAGATCCGGGATGGGCATGTTCATCGAGGCTGCGAGATAGCCGAGCGTGCTGAAGACCGCGAGGCCCGCGAGGAAGCTGAAGCCGCAGTTGGCGAAAGACGTCATGTACGCGTTGTTGACGACGTCGCTGTCCTTCGGCCGGAAGGACGCATAGGCGATGAGGATGCCCCAGCCGACGGAGAGCGAGAAGAACACCTGGCCGTAGGCCGCGAGCCACACCTGCGGATCGCTGAGCTTGCTCCAATCGGGCGCGAGGTAGTAGGACAGCCCGTCGATGGAGTTGTTGAGCGTCAGGCCGCGCAGGGTCAGCAGGGCCAGGATCACCAGCGGCAGCGGGACCGTGATCATCACGACCTTGCCGACCCGGTGCACGCCCTTGGCGATGCTGAAGTAGACGCACAGCCAGGTCGCGGCGAGCCCCAGTACGGACCAGAGGTTGAAGACGCCAAACGGCTCCTTCTCGGCGTTCTCCGACTGCAGGATCTCCTTGGTGAAGTACTCGGCCGTGTCCGCCGTGCCGACGGCGCCGGCCTCGGCGCCTGCGCCCAGCCACGGCAGCGTGCCGTCGAACATCGCCTTGATGGAGTCCCACAGGTACTGCCAGCTCCACGCGAGGATGACGCAGTAGTAGAACGAGATGATGAGGCCGACCATGACGGCCCACCAGCCGACCCACTCGAAGCGGCGGTCGAGCTTGCGGTAGGCCGCGGGCGCCGAGCCCTGGTAGCGCGACCCGATGCCGTACTCGACGATCATCAGCGGGATGCCGGCGGTCAGCAGCGCGATGAAGTAGGGCACGAAGAAGGCGCCGCCGCCGTTCTCGAAAGCCTGGCCGGGAAAGCGCCAGACGTTGCCGAGACCGATGGCACTGCCGACGGCCGCCATGATGAAAGCCGTGCGGCTGTCCCAGCGTTCACGCTGTCCTGCCATGCGGTCCCTCCTACGCCCCTACCCAGGATCGAGGGAGTCTACCGATCGAACGCGTCAGGCGCCATGACCCAGAGTTCGTGCGCTGCTGGTGTCGTGCACGATCACGTGCACGTTCACGACGCCGTTAGGCAGAGTCGACGTCCTTCTGGAGTACCAGCTCGAGGTCTTCCCAGCCCATCGACTTCCAGAACGCGTGTGCGCCCTCGTTGCTCACGGCGACGGCGAGGCGCACGGTGTCGACGTCGGTCTCGTAGAGCAGATCGAGGAGGCGACCTGCAAGACGCCGGGCGACGCCTTGGCGACGACGCGGCGGCGCGACGTAGACGTCGCTGATCCGACCGAGTCGGTTGGGGATCTGCCAGCCGTTGCCGTCCGCGATGGACGCGACCGCGAAACCGATCACCAGCCGCCCGCCTTCTTCGGCGACGACCACGAGGTGCTCTTCGTCCTGGATCCACTTCTGGAACAGCGCGGCCTGGTGCTCCCGCGCGTGCGCATGGAGTGCGAAGCGCGGGTCGGCCGCGCCGATCTCCTTCATCATCGCGTTCCAGAGCAGGAGCAGACTGGGGATGTCGCCGCGGCGTGCGTTGCGGATCGGCACCCCTTCCATCGACGCTCCCCCTCCCCCTCAGACCGTGTCCAGCCGACGCTCGAGAACGAACTGCAGCGGCGAGTACCCGGCGCGCTGGATGCGATCGACGTCGGCATTGCCCACGATGGGCACCACCGACCGCAGCACCTCCGCGCCACGCCCCGTGAGCGCACTCGTGAGGACGTCGATCAGCGCACCCGCCAGCCCGCGTCCGCGCGCATCCGGGAGGACGTAGATCTCGAGGATCTCACCGACGTGGGTGTGCTGCAGCAAGGGCGGCGCCGTGGTGAACAGGCCCATGGCGTACCCGACGATCGGCGGCGTGCCCTCCTCGACGTCCGGGGCCTCGCCCTCGGCGACGATCAGCACGCGATCGTCCTGCCCCATCCAGACGGGCAGCGTCTGCTCCGTGCGGGCTCGGGCGTCGGCGAGCAGCCGTAGGCGCGGCTCCGCATGCCCGACAGCACCGAGGAAGCGCATACGCAGGTCGGCCAAGGCGTGGAGATCACTCCGGCGCGCAGCGCGAACCGCGGAGTTGGCTTCGGATGCCATGCCCAGCCCCTCGCATCGACGCCGCCATCCTACGGCACGGGCGGCCGGGACCGATGCGGCATCTGCCGAACGCTCAGCGGCGCGTGCCGACGACCCTGCGGGTGCCGCGCTTCGTGCCCGACGAACCCAGCCGGAGGCGGATGCCAAAGACGCTGTGGCTCCCGAGCGGGCGGTAACCGCGGACGTAGGGACGCGGGTACCGGCGGAAGCCGAAGAAGGGCGACGGGCTGTACGTGAACGACTCGAAGCCAAGGCCCGAGGACTCGAAGGCCGGATCGCGTCGTGCGTCCCTCTCGATCAGCTCGCGCTGCGTCCAGGCTCGCTCGTTGCCCGGGTCGAGGATGAGCGCGGCGCGTACATGGGCGCGCGCTTCATTGAACCGACCGAGAACGCGCAGCAGGTCGGCAAGCTCGAGGTACGTCGCTGCGAGCGTCAGGCGTAGGCGCTCCGAGGTCTCGACCAGGGCGGTGCGCGCGGCGGGTGGTGCCGAGCGCAGCACACGACGCGCGTCGCGCAGCAGGTCCGCAGCCTTGCGCAGATGACGCAGCGCACGCGTCGACGAGAGCTTGGGTTGGGAGGCCGCCTCACGAGCGACATCGGCCTTCGTCTCGAGGGCACGAAGGCGGGAGGCCAGGTCCTCGTCGACGGGCGGGGGCTCGACGGGTGCGGGTGGAGCAGGCTTCTTCGCCTCGATCAAAGCACGTGCGGCGCGCTGCTGCTCGCGCTTGAACAGCGCTCGCGCAAGCCGCGCGAGTGTCTCGGCGCGCAAGCGCTGGGCGGGTGTGAGGGACGCGGCCTGCGGGCCATCGAGCAGGGCGCCGGCGAGCGCCATCGCCGCATGCGGGTCGTCGCCACGGCGGAGCGCCCGCTCCAGGGCATCCAGCCCATCGGTCGCCTCGAGCGCCGCGATGCGCGCGAGACCGGCGTCGCGCTCACCGGCGAGGGCGGGATCGAGCTTCGCCGCCCTGCGGAAGCGCCGCGCCGCCTCGGCGCGGAGCCCACGCTCCAGGGCCAGTCGTGCGGAGCGGAGTCGCCAGGTGGCGTCTTCCGGCGACGTGTGGCGGTCGATGAGCGCCAGGAGGCCGCGGCCCTGGAGGCGGGCAAACGGCAGATCCATGCGGGCCGTGCCGCCATCTCGGAGCAGCGTGATGCGGATGCGGTCCTCGAGGACCTCGACGGCATCCACCTCGAGCTTGTCCCCGCCCCGCAGGCGGATGGTCTCGGACGCGACGGCCGGACCGACGGACAGGAGCACCAGCAGGGCGGTGAGCAGCGTGCGCCGCACGCCCCCATGGTAGCCCGGCGTAAGCACGGCGGGGAGGCCCCGCTCCCCGGCGATGAGGAGCCGGATGCTCCGATCCGCGTATCCTCTTGCGCCATGAGCTTCTCCCCCTTGCCCGAGATCTTCGAGGAGCTGCGCGCCGGCCGCTTCGTGATCCTGGTCGACGACCCGGATCGCGAGAACGAAGGCGACCTCGTGATGGCTGCGCAACACGTGCAGGCCGAGGACGTGGCGTTCATGCTGCGCCACACGAGCGGCATCCTCTGCGTCACGATGCCCGGCGAACGGGCGGACGACCTCGAGCTCCCGCTCCAGGTCACGTCGACGAGCAACAACTCGAAGTTCGGCACCCAGTTCACCGTGAGCGTGGAGGCGATGCGCGGCGTCACGACGGGCGTCAGCGCGGCCGACCGTGCCACGACGGTACGCCTGCTGGCGGATCCCGAGTGCACCGCGGCCGATCTCGCGCGTCCCGGCCACATCTACCCGATTCGGGCTGCCGACGAAGGCGTGCTGCGCCGCAGCGGCCAGACCGAGGGTTCGGTCGACCTGTGTCGCCTGGCCGGCCTGCGTGAGGTCGGGCTCATCAGCGAGCTGATGAAGCCCGACGGCACGATGATGCGCATGCCCGACCTCGAGGCCTTCGCTGCCGAACACGGTCTCAAGATCTGCAGCGTGCGCGACGTCATCGAGTGGCGCCGCCACAAGGAACGCCTGATCACGCTGGAGACGACGGCCAAGCTGCCCACGGACGTGGGCGCGTTCGACATCCACGTCTACCGGGCCAAGGCCGATCCGGAACCCCACCTCGCGCTGAGCATGGGCATTCCCCAGCCGAAGTTCGAGGAGTCCAACGAGCCGATCGACGAGCCGGTGCTGGTGCGCGCACACAGCGAGTGCCTGACCGGTGACCTCTTCCACAGCGCGCGCTGCGACTGCGGCGAGCAGCTCCGGGCCTCGCAGCGACGCATCGCCGAGGAAGGCCGCGGCGTCATCCTCTACATGCGCCAGGAGGGCCGCGGCATCGGCCTGGTCAACAAGATCAAGGCGTACGCGCTGCAGGACGAGGGCCTGGACACGGTCGAGGCGAACCTGAAGCTCGGCTTCAAGGCCGATCACCGCGACTACGGCGTCGGCGCGCAGATCCTCCATGATCTCGGCGTGCGCAAGATGCGCCTGCTCACGAACAACCCGGTGAAGTTCCGCGCGCTCAAGGGCTACGGCCTGGAGATCGTGGACCGCGTCCCGCTCGAGATGCTGCCGAACCCGTCGAACGCGAAGTACCTGCGCACGAAGGCGGAGAAGCTGGGGCACCTGCTGAGCATCCCGGACGAGCCGACGTAGGGGGCACTCGTACGGGTACGGGCTCACCCGTATCCGTTTCCGTGCGCGTTTCCGTTTCCGGCGTGAACTGGGCCCGGTTGCCGGATCCCGCCCCGACCCACCGTCTCCGTCACCCCTGCCTCTCCCCGTGCCGACGCGCAAGTCGCGTCAGCATCTGGATCACGCGAACCAGCGCCCCACGGGCCGAACCGTATCTCCCGTCGTCGATCAACTCGAGGGCACGTGCGGCGTCCAGCATGGCGGCGCACTCCGTCCCGCTCCTTCGTGCGATGCGATAGAACCGAGCCTTCTCCATGGGCGCGAACTCACCCGCACCTTCCGCGGTGTTGTTCGCCACCGACAGGGCTGCTCGGCGGAGCTGATCGCGCATGTAGGCACGGCCGGACGGGAGATGACGCGCGACGTCCTCGCAGGCAACGAGGAGATCGATCGCCGCGCGATAGACGTCGAGCTTCTCGTGATCCAGGACCTGGGGCGCTGATGCGTGGTTGCTCATGCGATCTACTCGCACGAGGGGCCGAGGAGGTCACAGGATTCGCGGGTACGGATGACGGATTCGGCGCGGCGGGCGGGATCGGGCCCCGTTTCCCGGGCCACGTCGGAAACGGAAACGGTTACGGAAACGGAAACGGTGGGCCGGCGCACGTGGCTCGTGGACTGGACGGAGCCTTACCCGAAGTCCAGGTACGTGTACCCATCGAGCGAACGCTCGTACTCCTTGCGCACGCGCTCCGCCGCCTTCGCACCAAGCTTCCCCGCCGCCACACGCTCCTCGATCTGCTCCTGCACGCGCTCGATCATCGCGTCCGGGTCATAGCCAAACAGCTCGAGCACCTCGTGCGCCTCGTCGCCGCGCACCGCCTTCACGATGCGCGCCTTGCCGTTCTTGTCGAGCTGCACGTGCGCCTCGTCCACGCGGCCGAAGAGATTGTGGTAGTCGCCGAGCACGTCCTGGTACGCGCCCAGCAACGTGATGGCGAAGTAGTACGGCTTGCCCGGCTCCAGCTCGTGCAACGCCAGACTCGTGCGTCGGTCGCTGATGTCGACGAAGCGATCGATCTCGCCGAACGAGTCGCACGTCACGTCGCACAAAGTCGCCTGCACGGTCGGCCGCTCGTCGAGGCGGTGGATTGGGAGCACGGGGAACAGCTGGTCCAGCGCCCAGTGATCGGGCAGCGACTGGAAGACGCTGAAGTTCGCGATGTACTTCGAGATCAGACGCCGCTCCAGCCGCTGGAACTCGTCCGGCATGAAGCGCTCGTCCTTCGCGTACTCCAGCGCCTGCCGGCGTACGCCCGCCATCAGGCGCTCCGCCAGGGCGCGGTCACGCAGCGAGAGGTAGCCGAGATCGAACTGCGCATGCAGCTCGTCGTAGCGCGCCTGGGCATCGTGGAAGAACTCGCGGTGGTTCTTCCGGGTCATCTCGTCTCGGATCTCATACAGCTCGCGTAGCGAGTCGTGGGCGTCGGCGGGCAGATCGACCAGGTCCCGGTCGGGATCTCGGTTCTGCCCCCCCACCTCGCTGATCAGCAGCGCGTGGTAGGCCGTGAGAGCACGGCCCGACTCCGAGACGAGCGTCGGGGGCGGCACGTCCTCGGCCTCGCAGATCTCTTGCACGCCGTACACGACGTCGTTGGCGTACTCCCTGACGGAGTAGTTCATGCTCGCCTCGTACGACGTCTTGCTGCCGTCGTAGTCGACGCCGAGTCCGCCGCCGACGTCGAGGTACTCGACCGGGCAGCCCGTCGCGCGCAGCTTGGCGTAGACCCGCGCGCCCTCCTTCACGGCCGCCTTGATGCTGCGGATCTCGGTGATCTGGCTGCCGACGTGGAAGTGCACGAGGCAGAAGCCCGGGAGCAGGCCGTGCTCGTCGAAGCGCGAGACGGCGTCCAGCAGCTCTTGCGTGGTCAGGCCGAACTTGGAGCCCGAGCCGCTCGACTCCGTCCACTTGCCGCTGCTGCGACTGTGCAGCCGAATGCGCGCGCCGAGCCAGGGCTTCACCTTCAGCTGCTTGGCCACGCGCGCGATGAGCTCCACCTCGTGCGGCTTCTCGACGATGAGGATCACCTTGCGTCCGAGCTGGGTCGCACGGAGCGCGAGGCGAACGTAGTCGGCGTCCTTGTAGCCGTTGCAGACCACGATCGCCTTGTCGTCCAGCCGGTGCGTGAGGGCGACGGCGAGCTCGGCCTTGCTGCCGGCCTCGAGACCGAAGCCGCGCTTGCGTCCCGCCTTGACGAGCGCCGCTACGACGTCCGCGTTCTGATTGACCTTGATCGGGAACACGCCGCGGTAGGCGCCGGGGTAGTGGAACTCGCGAATCGCACTATTGAACGCGCCGAACAGCTCCTCCAGACGGCTCTTGAGTATCTGGGGGAAGCGCAGCAGGACCGGGCAGCGGAGCTTGCGCTTGGTGAGATGCGGCAGGAGTCCGTACACGTCTACGCCACGGGCATCACGCAGGGGATGCACCGTCAGGTGGCCCTTGTCGTTGATGCCGAAGTAGCCGTTGCCCCAGGCGTCAATGCCGTAGTAACGGCCGGCTTCGCGACTGCTGTAGCTCATGGGGCCGCAGCCCTCCTGGACAGGGCGCAGATTGGACCCCGAGTCCCGCCTCCACGGGAAGCGTTTTCCGCCGCGTGGACGGTGCGGAGCGCTCGGGTCAGGGTTCCCGGCCGGCGACCGTGATCGGCACATAGCGCGCCTGCGGATCGAGATCGCGGCAGGTGATCGTCTCGATGCGGTCGCCCTGCTCGAGGCGATCCACGACGTCCATGCCCGCGATGACCTGACCGAAGATGGTCTGCTCGCCCTGCAGGTGCATGGCCGTTCCCGTCAGCACGTAGAACTGCGAGCCCTCCGTGTCCGGCCCGGCGCTGGCCATCACGACTGCGCCGCGCAGCATGCGGCGCTGGTTGCGTTCCGAGCGGATCGCGTAGCCCGGTGTGCCCGTGCCGGTCTCGCCGGGCTTCGCCGCGTCCGCGCGTGAGTTCGGATCGCCGCTCTGGACGAGGAAGAACGGAACGGTGCGGTGAAAGGTGAGGCCGTCGTAGAACTTCTTGCGCACGAGGTACACGAAGTTCTTGACGGTGTTGGGCGCGTCGCCGGTGCCGGGGAGCAGCTCGACGGTGAATGTCCCCTTCGTCGTCTTCACGTCGGCCTTCGGCCGCGTGACCTTCGCCTCGCGCTTCGCACGCGCGGCCTTTTCCAGAGCTGCTCGCTTTCCGGCGACGGCGAAGCGCGCGTGCGCTTCGAGGAACGGATCGAACGGATAGCGTGCGGCGAGCTCCTGGAGCACCGGCGCCGCGTCGTCGAAGGCGCCCTGCTTGTACTGCAGGAGGGCTCGGCCGAGGCGCGCGCCTTCCTGCGTCCAGAAGGACGGATTCAGTACCGCCTCGGCCTCCTTCAGTCGGGCGAAGGCGGCGGCGTAGGTGCTGGCGCCGCCAGGCTTCCCCGCCGCGGCGCGCTGCGCCAGCACCTTGAGGTGCAAACCGTACCGGGCTTCACGCCAACCCGGCGCCGCCCGCACCGCGCTCTGGAAGAGGTCGCGAGCGCGGCGCCACACGCCCAGCCGGTGCCACGCGTCGCCGAGCAGGCAGCTGACGGGCACCTCGAGGTCCGGGCGATGCTGCAGGACCAGCTCGAGCGGCGCGACGACGTTGCGCTCGAAACGCTCGATCACCTCCGCTCGCGGCAGCGTCGGCGGGATCGGCAGGGCCGAGCCCTTCTGGAAGGCGAGCCACGCGCCCATCTGCGCCTTGTCGGCCTTGTCCTGGGCCGCGATGCGCTCCGCGTCGACGGTGACCTTCATGGGCCAGCCGCTATCCGGCGGCGTCAGCTCGCTCCACGCTGCCGGTCCGCGCCACATCGCGCCCGCCGGCCACGCCGTGTTGACGTTGGGCGTGCGCGTGTGCACGACGAGCGCCATCCGCAGCGCGTCGCTCGGCGTCTTCGTGAGGTCGACCCACGGGACGGACAGCTCCAGCGTCCAGACGCCCTCGCGCCTCCAGTCCGCCGCGCCCTCGACACGGTAGTGCGCGCGTCCCGCGCCCTTCGGCCCGAGCGCGCGGTAGCGGGGCGTGCGCAGCTCGACCGGCCGGTACTCGATGGACACGGCGTCGGCGGCGCTCTTCGCGTCGGTGGCCGCGATCATCAGGTGGACGCCGAGCGCCGTGCCGGGATCCTCCGCGCACGTGACGCCGACCACGAGTCGTCCGTCGGCGGAGAGCAAGCGGACGTCGGGCTTCAGCTGCTGGGGCCCCTGGGGCGTGGGCACCGTCACGGGCGGAAGCGGCAGGCGCACCGCCTGCTTCCAAGCGGCCTCGTCGGGGCGGCCGTCCAGCGCGATGCCCTTCGCTTCGGGCGGGGTGACGGCATCGCCGGGAGCCGCCGCGACGGTGGTGGCGCCCAGGGCAAGGACCAGTGGGAGCGTGAGGAGGAGGCGCGTACCGATCACGTCGGGTTCCCCAGGAGATAGAGGACGGCCCCCGCCGCCGCAGCCGCCGGCAGATTGTCGTCCGGCGGCAAGGGTACGAGATCGGCCAGCGTGGCCGCGCCCGCCGCCGCGAAGCAGGCGAGCACGGTCGGCGCGGCGTCGATCACGACCCAGCCCGTACCCGAGGCCAACGCAGCGGCGCCGCTCGAAAGTCCCCACGCCGCCAGGCCCCCTGCCAGCAGATAGGCGCCGCTACCCGACCACGTCGCCTTCGGGTGGCCGAAGATCGCGGGTGCCGGCAGGGCCCGCCCCACCAGGGCGGCGGCCACATCGCCGAAGGCCAGAACGCCCCAGGCCGCCGCGGCTTCGGCTCGCGGCAGGAGCAGGACCAGCGCGAACACGGCCACCGGATAGGTGCGCAGCCCGGCGAAGAACGGCTCACCGGGCCGCTGCAGCGAACGCCCGAACGCCGTGAGGGGGAAGACGATCCAGCCGGCCACGAGACCGAGTCCCGCGCCGACCAGATGCAACGGCGCAGGCAGCAGGCCGAGCGTCAGTGCGAGAAGCCCCGTCGCGGCGTGGAGGAAGGGACGCCTCAAGACATCCTCGCGGCGTGCCAGCGGCTCTCGACCACGTCCTCAGAGATGCCGGCGTCGAGATCGGCGTGCCAGATCAGGGTGCCGCCGGGCGCCAGGACGCGGCGGGCCTCCTCGAGCGCTCGGCGCGGGTCGCGCCACGCCCCCATGAGATCCGCGGCACGCAGCACGACGAGGTCGAGGGCGCCGTCGCGCACCGGCAGGGACTCCGCGTCGGCGACGGCGAAGTCGACGCCGTCGCGCGTCAGCCCCGACAGGTCGAGCGGCAGTTCCTTGCGCCCGCTGCCCTTCGGCGCCGGGAGGAAGAAGTGCTCGCGCGTGACCGCGATGTTTCGAGCGCGGCGTACGCACGCAATGCTGCGATCGACGCCGAGCACGGCGTCGACGTGCTCGGCCACGTCGAAGACCGCTCGCCCGACGCCGCAGCCGATGACGAGCGCGGCGCGGCGAGGTCGGTCCTCGAGGATGCGACCGACGAGGTTGGCGAGGGCGACGTGGTCCGCGGGGCGCGTCGTGTCGTAGTCGTCGGGCGGCTCGGACACGAGATCGCGGTAGCTGGACACCACCTCGTCGAAGGGCACGACGCTGTATCCGCTGCCGGCTCGCCCCAGGAGGAAGCGGCCGATGCGCGGGTCGTTCATGGGGCTGCGCCGATAGACGTTGCCCTGCTCGCGCATGTGGGCTCTGAGGTCGCGCGGCAGGATCGCCACGCCGGCCATGATCGCGCGCACCTCGCGCTCGTCCTGCGAGATGAGGAAGGCTTCGACGACCTCGTCGTCGGCGACCCGCACGGGATCGAGGTCGTAGGCCGCGCCCGTGAGCGGGCACGCGAGACGGTCGATCCAAGCTCGGCGCACGGCGTCCTCGCTACACCTGGAAGTCCGGCTCGACGAAGTTGTAGGCGACTTCCGGATAGGCCGCGCGTACCTCGTTCTCCACCTCGTTGATCTCCCGCATGAGCGAGGTGGCGTCGATGCTGGGCTCGCCGGGACGCACCTTGGTGGCGACCAGTAGACGCGCCGGGCCGTCCCAGATGACGTGGAGCGTGAGCACCTCGTAGCCGTGCCGTTCCCAGATGCCCTGGATGCCCTCCTGGACGTCCGGGCTCGCACTCAGCCCGATGATGAGGCGCCGCACCTGGCTGCCGAGGAAGATCGCCACGACGAGCAGCAACGCGCCGATGACGCAGGAGCCGAGCGCGTCGAAGAACGGGTTCCCCGTGATCCACGTCAGCAGGACGGCGAGCAGGGCGAGGAGCAGACCGGCCATCGCAGCGAGGTCCTCGAACACGACAACGAGCAGATTCACGTTGCCCGTGCCGCGCGCCCAGCGCAGCAGCGAGGTCTTGCCGCGCGCCTTGTTGCACTCGAGCCACGCCGCCCGAAGGCTGTAGCCCTCGAGGAAGCAGCCGAACACCAGCACGCCTACGGCCCAGCCCACGTGCTTGAGCGGCTTCGCCTCCTGCAGCTTGTGGATGCCCTCGTACAGCGAGAACATGCCGCCGAGCACGAACAGGATGGCGGCGACCAGCAGGGCCCAGAAGTACGCCGCGCGGCCGTACCCGAGCGGGTGGTGCTCGTCGGGGGGGCGCTGGGAGCGGTGATGGCCCAGCAGGAGGAGTCCCTGGTTGCCGCTGTCCGCGAAGCTGTGGACGGACTCGGCGAGCATCGAGCCGGAGCCGGTAACCAGGGCGGCCACGAGCTTCGCGACGGCGATGCCCGCATTCGCAAGCAGCGCGAGGACGACGACGCGTGTAGATCCTCCGGCAGCCAAGGCTTCCCTCCCGAACGGCGGGGATGATAGACGCAGATGCCGAATGGGGCTCGCGCTGCTATGGTTCGGGTGTGGACACCCTGGCGGGCCACCTGCTGATCGCCCCCCCGTACCTGTCCGACCCCAACTTCGTGCACACGGTGGTGCTGATGATCCAGCACGACACCGAGGGCGCCTTCGGCGTCGTCCTGAATCGCCCGACGGGGCGCTCGATCCAGGAGGTGTGGACCGAGGTGCGCGGCCAGGCCTGTGACTGCCGCCAGGAGGTGCACGTCGGCGGGCCGGTGACGGGACCGCTGGTCACCCTCCACACCGAGCCCAGGCTGGCCGAGATGCGCATCGTGGACGGCGTCTACTGCTCGATGAGCGCCGACAAGATCGAAGAGCTCGTGAGCACCGACCGGAAGCTCGTCCGCTTCTACGCCGGGTACTCGGGCTGGGGCGGCGGTCAGCTCGAGGGCGAGCTGGCCACGGGTTCGTGGCTGACGACGCTCGCGGACGAGGACGCGATCTTCCACACGTCCGACGACGAGCTGTGGTCGAAGGTGGTCCGCCGAGCGTCGGGTACGGAGACGCTGCCCGGTCTGGATCTGGATCTCGACACGGATGATCCATCGTTGAACTGAGGGCGGGCGGACGGACCCCGCGGCATGCGCCGGAAACGAAGGCGAGGCGCCGAGGACGGCGATGGCCGCTCGGCGAATCAGGGGCGTCCTCGCTCTCGAATCGAATGCGAGGCGTGCAGGAACAGGCTCGACATTCGGCGAATCGGAGGCGGTTTCGCATTCGAGTCGATGGCGAGGCCTATGGCGATCCGAAGCGCGCCTCAGCAGATCGGAGGCGGCCTCGCCTTCGGTCCGGAAACGGATGTCCCAGGGATCGACCGGTTGTGTTGCCCGCTCGCCTCTTCCTGGTGGCGCACATGGCGCCGGCTAAGGGCCGTTACGCTCTGCCTGTGCCCTCCCCGACGCCCCTACCCGACCGCATCTGGATCGTGGGGCCGTGCGGGAGCGGCAAGTCGACGCTCGCCGCCCGTCTGGCGGAACACATGGGCATCGAGCCGACGCACATGGACGACATCTTCCACCAGCCGGGCTGGCAGCAGGCCGCGGACGAGGAGATCCACGCCAAGCTCAGCGATGTCGTGGCGCGACCGCGGTGGGTCATCGACGGCAACTACTCCCGCTACCGGGAGCCGCACGCGGCGCAGGTGGAGCTCTACGTCTTCCTGGACATCCCGCTGTACGTCACGTTCCCGCGACTCGTCCGCCGCTGCCTGTCGCGCAGCCTCATGCGCACGCCATGCTGCAACGGCAACTACGAGACCCTGCGTGGGACGTTCTTCGATCGCGAGTCGCTGTTGCTGTACGCGGTCACGGGCAGTGTGCAGAAGCTGCCGAGCCTGCGGCGCCACGTCACGGCGCGACCGCACGTGAGGTTGCGGTCGCGCCGTCAGGTGGACTCATGGTTCGCAGCGGTCAGTCGGTGAGCTACCCGAGATAGGCCCGCAGCATCCAGGCCGTCTTCTCCTGCTCGTCTGCGAAGGGCTCGAGGAGGTTGAACGTGCCGTCGTCGCCGGCTTCACCGGCCTGCTTCGCGGCCGCGCGCAGCTCGGTGTTGAGCGCCTCGAGATCGGCCAGCGTGTTGGCCACCATGCCCAGCGCGTCGGGATCGCCGGCGTCTTCTGCCAGGGTGGCTGCAGCGAGCTGCTCCTTGAGCGTGGACAGCGGCTTCGTGCCCAGCGCGAGCACGCGCTCGGCGAGCTCGTCGACCTTCAAGGCGGCGCCCGTGTACATCTCCTCGAACTTCATGTGGAGGTCGAAGAACATCGGACCGCGCACGTTCCAGTGGTAGTTGCGCAGCTTCTGGTAGTGGACCTGGTAGTTCGCCAGGAGCTTGTTGAGGGACTCGGCGACAGGGGACATGGCAGGACTCCTTCTGGGCGGGCAAACGTCGCGCCGCCACTGAATTCGACGTCCATGGAACCACTGGGTTTCGGTCCCGTCGCACGCTGTTCGGAGCGCGAATTCCCGCCTCGAGAAGGTGCCCTCAGGCCACGCCGAGGCGCGTCGCGGCGTGCTGTTGCAGGGCGTGCTTGAAGCTGACCTGCAGCCGCACCGTGTGGTCGTACGGGCACATCTCGACGGCGGAGAAGCCGATGGGGCCTGACCATACCGGCTCGCCGCGCAGGAGGATCACGGCCAGCGGCTCGCCTCCATACGTATCAGCCAGCATCGCCAGGACGCCACCCGCACCGCGCTGCTCGGGGATGACCGGCAGGTCGCTGAAGCGGCCGAGGTCGGCACGCACTCCGTTGCGATCGAGGTGCAGGGGCTGGATACGCAGCGGCTGGGTCGTGGGCTCGTGGTCGTTGCACACCACGACCGCGACGTCGGGCTTGTGACCGTTCATGCCGGCTTGCTCGGACTGCGGGATCCACGTCGCGGGGGCGTCGTCCCGGATCGGCGGCAGGTCGATGCCGAGCGCGTGCGTCTCCATGTCCGTGATCGGCTCGGTGAAGTCGAGCCCGACCTCGAGGTAGGGCTCGCTCTGCGTGCCCCGGCCCAGACGCACCGGTCGCGCGCTGTGCTGCACGAGCGTGCCGAGGACCTCGTAGTGCAGATCCGCGCGCACGAGCTCGCCCAGCAGGTATGTGGCCTCGCGCCCAAACTCGGCCAGCGGGATCTCGCTCTTCAGGCCGACCTCTTCGAAGGGGATGCGCACGAGGATGCCGACCCTGCTCAGGTCGATCGCCTCCGTGCGCAGGCTGCGGCCGGCGCTGTGCAGGAGGACAGGAAAGCGGCAGTCGACGCGACCCGCGCGGCGGCGGTCGTGATTCAGTTCGTCCATTCGGTAGGGCCTCGCGGCCCTCTCCACCGGGGGTCATTTCGTAGCGAAGGGACCATCTCATCGGCCGGTGCCCGGCGCCCGCATGAGCCGGAACATGGACGTATGAGCGATCCCTCAACGCCAGGCGACGTCGCGGAAACGTAGGTCGGCGTTGTCCAGGGCGACCCCGAGGACCGTGCCGGGCAGCCGCCACGACCCCACGTCGCGCCCGTCCAGGCGGAAGACCACGGCCCCGTCGCGGCGAATGGCCTCGAAACGCCGCTCGGCGGCGCCCCACGCGGGACGCCGGCTGCGGTGCAGCGTCCGCCAGCGACCGCCCTGGCGGCGATCCACCTGGACCGTGCCTCGGGCGGAGACCAAGGCCACCGTGTAGTCCTCGTTGCTGCTCCAGTGGAGCAGCAGCCCCGCCCGCCAGCGAAAGCGGTTGCGGGGCACGGCCACGACCGCGGAGAGCGCCGCGGCCGGCCGCTTGAGCCGGGCTGCGCTGACCACGCCGGCGCGCCCACGGAGCGTGGCCTGCCCGACCTGCTCCCACTCGTTGAAGACCTGGGCCCACGGCGTCTGGTGGGCTTCCAGCCAGGCAAGCAACCGGGGCAGCAGGCGGCTGGGGCGGCCGAAGCGCTGCTTGAAGACGGGCCAGGGCTGCCCGCCGGCGTCCATCTTGCGCAGGAAGGTCGAGAAGCCGGGGAGCGGCTTGCCCTCTCGTCCCGTGGCGAGGTAGCGCAGGAGGGCCCACGAGACGGGCCGCGATGCGGGCCGCCGCCCCCCCACGACGGCGGCGAGATCGAAGTCGGCGTCGCGCATCTCCTGGAGGGCCGCTGCGGGGTAGTCCTTGAGCGACACACCCGGCAACACGCCGAGCGTGATGCGCTTGCCATCCCACCAGTGCCACGAGAGATGCTCGGCGATGCCCTCCGTGTACCACCCGGCCGCCGGCTGCTTGTTGCGCGTGCGAGCGAGGAAGTGGAACTGGTGCGCCGCCTCGTGCACGAGCAGGACGCGCGTGAAGTACTGCGTCGGCTGGCGGAACAGATGGGCCGTCTTCGTGGGCGGCCAGTAGTAGCCCCCGGCCGACCGGGGCGGCCACGTGCCGTCGCGGCGGATGCCGCGCACCCAGCCGTCGCGCGAAGCGTAGAAGCGCACGCGGAGCTTCTCGCCCTGCGTCAGCTTGGGCTCGGCCCCGAAGAAGGCGCGAAAGCCGGCCCACGCCGACTCGAGCACGCGCAATGCTTCCTCCGCATCGCTACGCGCGCCCTCCCAGTGCAACCGGTAGTGCTCGCTCTCGACGACGTGCACGTCGGCGTGCGCGTCGCGCAGCGGCAGTGCGCAGAGTGCTCCGATGAGCAGGACCCAACTCGCTTGGCGCAGGCTCACCGGGTCGCATCACCTGCCGGCGTGCTCCGCAAGGCGGCGACGACGCGCTCGGCGACCTCGGGCGGCAGGCGGTCCACCCGGGCACGCACGGACTCCACGACCTCCCGCGCAAGCCGCTCCTGGGTCTCCGGATCGACGGCGCGGTGCAGCTTGTGGGCCTCGTGCATGCCGGCGGCGCCTTCCGCGACCAGGAGCAGCGCGGCAGCCAGCGGCGACGCGCCGGCAAGCGCCGCGAGCGCGCCCTTGAGCAGCACGCGGCCGGCCTTGCCTCGTGCGGACGCGGCGTGCTCGTCCGAGCCGTGTAGCACGTCGTGCGCCGCCGCGGCGAGCGTGTATGCGCCGTCGGCGAGTCCGCGCAGGCGATCGGCGGCCATCTCGCGATGGTCGCGCACGGGGC
>JASJDY010000051.1 GCA_030065025.1 Planctomycetota bacterium | reverse complement strand
GATCGTGAACGTGAACGGCACCGACCCGCCCGTCGGCAGGAAGCTCCCGTCCGTCACGTAGAGGTTCTCCACCTCGTGCGCGCGGCAGTCGCGATTCAGCACCGACGTCTTCGGATCCTCGCCGAAGCGGCACGTACCGCCCTGCAGGTTCACGCTCGGGCCGCCGAAGCGCGGCGTCGCCCGCGCGTTCTTCGCGCCCATCGCCGTCAGCACCTCTTGCCCGCGCGCCACGAGGAACTCCGCGTTCCGGCGGCTCCACTCGTGCGCGAACGCGCGGATCCGGGAGACGGGCAGACCCCACTTGTCCTTGACCGTCGGATCCACGCTGACGTGCGCGTGCGGCCCCGGGAACCACTCGCCGAAGATCTCGAACTTGATCGGCGTCATCTCGTGGAACCAGTAGTCGAGCCGGTCCTTGAGCGCCTGGCCCCACAGCGGAGCGGGATTCGCGCGACGCTCGCCGAAGGACTGCGCCATTCCTGCGGCGACCGGATTGGGGTGGAAGAGCAGGAAGTTCAGGCAGCCACCCTTGAGGAAGCCGCGCCCGGCCTCGCTGTTGCCGGCGTTGCGGCCGCGCGGGTCCTTCGGGTCGTACCAGTAGTAGTCGTGCACCTGCCGGTTGATGAACGGCTCGTCGGAACGCATCCACGCGCCGCCGTCCTTCCAGTCGGCGTGCACCATGTCGCCCCAGCCCGCGGCGAACGTCGAGAAGATGAGGTTGCGGCCCACCTGACCGCTGCCGTTCGCCAGGCCGTTCGGGTGCCGCTTGCCCTTGCTGTTCAGCAGCAGCCGGGCGCTCTCGATCGCCTGACACGCGACGACGAAGGCGCGAGCCTCCACGCGCTGCAGGCGCCCGTCGGCGTCCAGGTACTCGGCGGCCACGAGCTTGCGACCCGAGGCGTCCGTGACGAGGTTGCGCACCATCGCGCGCGGTCGGATCTCCGCGCCGGCGGCGAGCGCGCGCGGGATCCAGCCCGACAGCGAGTCGCCCTTCGCGCCGTTGGTGCACACGTAGCTGCCGCAGTAGCCGTTGTAGTTGCACGCCTCGCGCTTGCCCTTGTCCTGCGAGAGCACGGCGCGGGGCAGCGCGTAGCTATGCAGGCCGAGCTTCGTGCACGCGTCGTCGACGGCCTTGGCGAAGGGATGCTCCTTGGTCGGCGGCATGGGGAACGTGGCCGTCGAGCGGCGGTCCGTGAGCGTCTTCGGCATCGGGCGCAGCGCCCCCGACACGCCGAGCTCCTGTTCGACGCGCGCGTACCACGGCTCGAGGTCGTCGTACGTCAGCGGCCAGTCCACGACCGTCGCCTTCGGAATCGCGCCGTACGTCGACAGCGCGCGGAAGTCGTCCGGCTTGAAGCGCGGGAAGAACCCGCTCATCAGCGTGCTCGAGCCGCCGACGAGGCTGCCGTTCTTGAAGATCGACGTCAGGCCGCCGCGACCGGCGCCGGCGAAGCCTGCGCCTGACGTGACCTCGACCTGCGGCTCGTCCTGCGTGCTGCCCCAGAGCACGGGACGACGGCACTGCACGACCTCGTCCTTGAACATGGTCCGCGGGTCGAACCACGGACCCTTCTCGAGGATCAGGACCTTCTTGCCGGCTTCCGCGAGCGCCGCGGCGGCCGCACCGCCGCCCGCTCCGCTGCCGATGACGCAGACGTCATAGCGAGCCATCTAGCCGAGCCGCTCCTTGGGGCGCCAGCCCGGCTCCTCCGGCCGCGGGAAGCCGGGCTTGTGACCGGCCCACTTCCAGCCGATCTCGTTCGGGTTGCCCCCGTGCACGGGATCACCGAAGAAGGCCTCGAGGATGAACTGCAGCATCCACTTGAGCCACGTGTGACCGGGGTAGCGACCGTCCGGCGTCTTGAACGTCTCGAAGACGCGGATCGCTTCGTCCTGCTCGGCGGGGGCGAGGTCCTTGAACGACTTCTTCCAGCGTCGCTGGGAGCGCGCCTCGAGCTTGCCCGCACCGTCCTTGACCGTCGTGCGGGTGGAGTCCTGGATGAAGTCCTGCTGCAGCACGGCGTCGAGGTAGCCGATCGCGTTGACGTCGCGAGCGCCGGGCGAGCCGGGGCTGGAGGGCAGCAGGCGATCGCACGCGGCGGCGAGCGTGTGCCACTCGCGGGCGGTGAAGGTCTTCGGTGCTTCGCCGGGCTGGGTCGGCAGGAAGTCGTCGGCGTACGCGGGCGTGCCGAGCGACTCGAAGCCGAACCACGCCACGGTGGCGACACCGGCGCCGGCGGCGGCATCGGTCAGGAAGCGGCGGCGGCTGAGGCCCTGCGGCGCCTCGGGTGCCGGCGGCGGCGGGGCGTCGCTGTGCGGATCGCTCATCGGAACACCTCTCGGGGTGCAGGGGCGCCTGATCATAGCGGCGGTCGAGGCTACGGCGATCCACTGCGCCTGCGTCTGCGTGGCCGTCGGCCGTCCCAAGAAGCTGGACGGTGGCCTACGCGCTCTCGCTCGCCCTCGCGATCGACCCTCGGGCGAGCAGTCGCGGTGCGCCCGAAAGGCGAGCGCGCACGAGAGCGCGAGCGCGAACGGATGCGCTGCCTGGGATCGGGCGAGGAACCCCGCCTACTGCGACGGGCTACGCAGCTGCGGCTGCGCCATCTCCTCGGTGCTCGGCGCGAGGGCGAAGTTGTCGCGCCCGCTCTCCTTCACCTCGTAGAGGGCCCGGTCGGCCTCGTCCAGCATGCGCGACAGGCTCGCGTCCGGGCTGGCGCCCGAGCGGCTCGTGTCCAGCGCCGCGACACCCACCGAGCAGGTGACCCGCAGATGCGGCTTCATCTCGTCCCAGGGATGGGAGCGGAAGCGACGCACGATGCGCGAAGCCAGCTCTGCGCCGTGCTGCGGATCCGCGGCCACGGCCGCCACGGCGAACTCCTCGCCGCCGACGCGGGCCAGGTGGTCCACGGGGCCGACGGAGTCGCGCAGGATCTGCGCGGCCTGGCCGAGCACCGCGTCGCCGAAGGCGTGGCCGTGCTCGTCGTTGATCATCTTGAAGTGATCGAGGTCGATCATCAGCATCGAGATCGGCCATGCGTAGCGCTCGGCGCGTGCGATCTCCTGCCGCATCTTCTGCATGAACCCGCGGCGGTTGGGCAGCTGCGTCAGCGGATCGCGCGTCGCGTGATCCTCGAGGGTGACGACCCGGTTGCGGAAGTCCGACGACAGACGGTGCGCGATCCACGCTCCCAGGAAGAGGAACGCGCTGTGCATCGCGATCGATGTGACCTCGGCCAGCTCCATCGAGCGACCGGCCATCACCGCGGCGCGCATGCCTTCCACGCCGTCGCGGAGGACGCCGTGGGGCAGCAGCCAGGCGGCACCGGCGTGCATGACGCCGAGGAACGCCGTGAGCAGGGTCGCGCCCACGCCGCTCATGATCAGAGCACCGAAGACGCACGTCACGAGCACCAGCATGAAGAAGGGACTCGCGAGTCCGCCCGTCTCGGTGGCACAGAGGATGAGGTAGGCGCCGACGAAGGCCAGCAGCCCGCCGCTGGGCGGCTTGCGGTTCACGGCCTGCGCGTGGGCGGTGAGCTCGTTGCCCAGGACGCCGAGCAGCAGCAGCACGGCATCCATGCCGATCAGCACGGGGCCGTAGCGGTCACCGAAGCCGGTGAGCAGCCCCACGATGGCGTGCAGCAGGAAGACTGCCGCACCTGCGGACAGCAGGATGCGGAAGTACAGACGCATCAAGCCATGCGGCGAGGCGTCCATCGATCGGCTCTTGTGAACGGTTGTCACCTCTCCCCCCGGAGACCTGGACTACGGGCGCGGGATCTTCCACGACCGCTATCGGCCAGGGGGGCGCGAGGGCTGCACCGCATTCCCGGAAGCACCCGGGAAACAGGCCACAAACGCCGAAGATCAGGCCTCTCCGCCCGCCGCGGCGGCCCAGGCGAGGTAGGCCGCCAGCCCGCGCTCCGGGGTGAGCGCGAGCAGCTCCGGCACCTCGTACGAATGCAGCTCCACGAGGCGGTCGGCCAGGGCCTCGAGCCCCGCCGCCGGCACCTTCAGGAGCATCAGGGTCTCCGGGTCGTCGGCCACGGAGCCCTTCCAGCGGTAGACGCTCCGCACGCCCGGGACGAGGTTCACGCACGCAGCGAGGCCCTCTTCGACCAGACGGTGGGCCAGCCGCGCGGCCTCGCCGGGCGGCGCCGTGCTCAGCACGACGCGGACGTCATCGCCTGGAGCAAGAGTGGACGGTGATGAGACGTTCCTGTCGTCGGACATGGGACGGAGGGTAACGTCGGCGTCCAAAGCGCCGATAGGTGAACTCATGTGCGGCTTCGTCGGAATCGTCGGTAGGACCACTGCAGCCGGTGACGGCCTCGGGCGGGCGCTCACGACGCTCGCGCCGCGTGGTCCCGACGGCGGCGATCGCGCCACCGGACGGCTCGGGGACCGTCCCGCCGAGCTCGGCTCCCGCTGGATGGCGCTCGCCGACCGGACCGACGGCCGCCAGCCCGTGGTCCGGCCCTCGGGTGCGCTCCTCGTGTGGAACGGTGAGGTGTACAACCACGCCGTCCTGCGCCAGCGCCTGCACGACGCGGGCGAGCCGGTGGGCGGCGGCGGCGACGGCCAGGTGCTCGCCGCCTTGCTGGAGCGCGAGGGCATCGCGGGGCTCGAGCACGTGGAGGGCCACTACGCCTTCGCCTTCCTGCTGCCGGGCGGACCGCTCCTGCTGGGCCGCGATCCGGCCGGCGTGCGTCCGCTCGTCCACGCGCGTACCGCCGACGGCCTCGTCTTCGCCAGCACGGTGGACGCACTCCGCGCGACCGGGGCGATCGAGATCGAGGCCGACATGGACGCCGTCGTCGACGTCCTGCGTGACGGCGCCGTGCCGACGCACCGCACGGCGCTTCGCGGCGTGGAGCGCGTCGCGCCCGGTGAGGTCGTGGTCATCGACGGATCCCTGCGCGTGAAGCGTGAGATGATCCCGCGCCCCGAGCGCGGCGAGCCCCGCGAGGCGCCGGAGCAGCCCGACGTGCTGCAAGCGCTACGCGCGGCCGTCGCCGATCGCATCGCCATCGAGCGACCCGCCGGCGTGCTGCTCTCCGGAGGCATCGACAGCGCGCTGCTCGCCGCGGTCGTGAACGAGCAGGCCCGCCTGCCGGCCTTCACGCTCGGCTATCCCGACTTCGAGGACGCCGACGAGACGGAGCGTGCGCGCACCACGGCCGAGCGCCTGGGGATGAAGCACGTCGTGGTCGCCTGTCCGCAGGACCCGACCCCGTGGGTGCTCGGCGCCGCCAACGCGTTCGACGAGCCGTTCGCCGACGCGAGCGCCATTCCATCGTGGGGCCTGGCGCGCGAGGTCGGCCGCCACGTGCGTGTCGTCCTCAGCGGAACGGGCGGCGACGAGGTCTTCGGCGGCTACCGCCGCTACTGGCTCCTGGGCGCCGGGCCTTGGCTGCGCAGCGTGCCCGAGTTCGTGCGTGCCTCGGTCAGCAAGGTGATCGAAAAGCGCGTGCCGCAGGGCGCGAGACTGCTACGCGCAGGCAGCGACCCGCAGGGGCTCTACCGCGGGCTACTCCGCCTGCAGCCGATCGCCGAGGTGCGGAGCGTCCTCGGCCCGCGGCTCGAGCACGTCGCCGAACCCGAGCCGCGCGTCGGCCCGACGACGCCGTGGGAGGCCATGGCGGAGGACCTCACGCGCTATCTGCCTGAAGACCTGCTGGTCAAGGAGGACCGGGCGTTCATGGCGCACGCCGTCGAGGGGCGCTACCCGTACCTCGACCACCGCGTCATGCGCGCGGCGCGCGACCTCGAGCTCAAGGGCGGCCCCGGCCGGGCTCGCCAGAAGCAGGTGCTGCGCGCCTATGTGCGCACGGCCGTCGACGCCGAGCTGGCGCGTGTGGCGAAGCACGGTTTCGCGTTCCCCGTCGACGCGCTCTATCGCGGGGCGCTGCGCGACCTGGCGGAGGACACGCTGCTCGGCACGAAGGCGCGCGAGCGAGGTTTCGTCGCGCCGGCGGGCGCGCGGCGGCTCTTGCGCGACCATCTCCACGGCACGCGTAGTGCGGGGCAGACGATCCACGCGCTGGTGATGCTGGAGCTGTGGGCGCGGAGGGTGTTGGACGGGAACGCGTAGGCGGGGACGTCGACCGTCGTGCCTCTGCCCGTGCCTCTGCCTCTGCCCGCAAGTCGTCGCCGGATCGGGCAGAGGCACCGGCACCGGCACCGGCACGGCGCTGTGTGAGGAACTGCGGCTACCTCTTCACCAAGGTCCCGTAGTACGTCACCGCCCCCGGCCTGACCTTCCGCAGCTTCTGCGTCTCGTAGCCGGGCTTCGTGAGCGTGACGTCGTACCGACCGTCCGGGACCGCCGGCAAGGCACACACCCCGTCCTTGTCCGTCACGTGCGCTGCGCCCGACGGCATTACCACGAGCGGGGCGCCGCCGCCCGACGGCGTGATCTCGACGTCGACATCCTGTAGCGCACGGCCGAACGGATCCTCGATCACGACACGAAGCGGATACCCGCGCGCGAGCTGGAGCTCCACCGTTCCCATGGCCGATGCCGCGTCCGCTACCTGGGCGACGGCCGCATGCCCCTTGGCTTGCGCGAACACCTCGACCGAGCCCGGGGCGAAGGTGCCCAATCGCGCGCGACCTTGCGCGTCGGTCACTGTCTCACGCACGAGCCGCATGCCTTCGATCGAGGTGCGTGCGAGCACACGCGCGCCTACCAGCGGCCGGCCGTCGGCATCCCGTACGAGCACGGGAATGCGGACGCCTTCATCCGCCGTGAACTCGAGTGTGTCGGTGCCGTCCACCGGCGTGAGCGTCCGCGCCATCGGCGCCGCGTTCGGTACATCCACGAGCAGGCGCGTTCGCGCCCCGGCCGGCACGACGAACGAGAGCGTGCCGTCGGCGGCCGAGGTCAGCATCGCGCCGGCGTTCGTCCGCGGCTCGTCCTCCGCACCCGGACCGTCGTACGTATCCATCTCGACGCGGACGCGCGCGTTGGGAACGACCCGCCCGCTCACCTCGCGCACCTGGACTGCGATCTCCTTCGCATCGGGGACGTCGAGCGCCCGCGTCGCGTCCGTCGCCGGACGGCGGAACGTGAACGTGCCGCGCGGCGTGCCGACCGTTGTCTCGAGCCAGGCGCCTTCGAGGCTGCGCTTGCCCGTCTGGAAGGTCGCGCGCTGGCCGGTGCCGGCCCCGCGCACGCTCACCTTGCCCTCGGCGAGCGTGTTGCCTTCGGCGTCGAGCAGATGCGCCTTCAGCACCGAGGAGGGGGACGGCGCGTACGCGACCTCGAGCTCGATCGCCTCGTCGATCGCGATCTCGGGTGTGCCCGCCTCGCGTGGACTCAGCAGCGCCTCCGTGGTGACGAGGCCCTCCTTGCGCACGCGTACCTCGACGGGATTGGCGTCGAGGACGCGCACCATCGCCACGCCGCGGGCGTCCGTCGTCTGCGTCGCGTCCATACCGCCGACCTCGAAGTCGACCTGTGCGCCCTCGATCGGCTTGCCGGTCGTCGCGTCCACGACGCGCACCGGCACCCGCGGGCGTCGCGCGGTCGCGGGCAGCTTGCCCGCGGGCAAGTGGATCGACCAGCGCGCGACGCGCGCGTCCGTACCCTCCCGATGCCGCAGCACGCCGGCGGCGCTCCGGATGCGGAAGCCCTGCGCGAACACCTGCTTGTCGCGGATCCGCAGCGTGCCTTCGGCGTCGGGTTGCCTGCCCTCGGCGCCGCCGTCACCGACGCCGAGACGCCAGCCCTCGGCGAGCTCCCCGTCGGGCCCACGGACCTCCACGACCACGCCGCGCTTGGGCGGCCATGCGGGCGGGGGCGTGTCCGGGGGCGTGACGGCGCCCGGATCCTCCTGCTCGTCGGTGGGCGGTGCGTCGCGCTCTCCGCTCCGTTCGGTGTCCTCGACGCCGGCGGTGCCGGCCGAGCGGAAGCCACCGCCGCCGCCGCCGGGCCATGTGCCCGGCAGCCAGCGGTTCAGCTCGAGCAGGAGCAGGAGGATGGCGAGCGCGAGCAGGAGGTAGACGGTGCGCTTGGCGCGGGTGCGGGCACGGGCCATGGGGGCGACTGTACCGCGGTTCCGGCTGCCCGCGTCTGCGTGAAGCGTGGCCGTGGCCGTGGCCGTGGCCGTGGCGGTGGAGCGCCCCCCCGGGGCACCACGTTGCTATCGTGGTCCGCCAGCCCCCGGAGACAGGATGACCAAGGAGCTCCAGCAGCGCCTCGCAGCAGCCCCCCTCATCGCCGACGGCGCGATGGGCACGATGCTGTACGCCAAGGGCGTCTACATCAACCGCTGCTACGACGAGGTGAACCTCACCCAGCCCGATCTCGTGGGCGAGGTCCATCGCTCCTACGTGCAGGCGGGCGCCGAGGTCATCGAGACCAACACCTTCGGGGCCAACCCCGTCAAGCTGCGCCAGCACGGCCTCGAGGAGGAGACGGAGCACATCAACCGCCGCGCCGCCGAGATCGCCGTGGAGGCCGTCGGCGGTGGAGGCTTCGTCGTCGGCGCCATCGGACCGCTCGGCATCCGCATCGAGCCCTGGGGACCGACGGGCGTCGACGAGGCCGAGGCGTTCTTCCGTCGCCAGGTCCAGGGCCTGATCGACGGAGGCGTCCGCGATTTCCTGCTCGAGACGTTCGGCGACATCAACGAGGCCCGGGCGGCGATGGAGGCGGTGCGGGCGCTCGCTCCCGACGCCACGCTGATCGTCCAGATGACCGTCGATCGCGAGGGTGTCAGCGGCTACGGCACCACGCCCGAGGCCTTCGGGGCCCGGCTCGACGCCTGGGGCGCCGACGTGATCGGCGTCAACTGCAGCGTCGGTCCCAGCGCGATGCTCACCGTGCTCGAGCACCTGCGGGAGGCGACGGACAAGCCGCTTGCCGTCCAGCCCAACGCCGGGCCGCCGCACATGCTCGATGACCGCACGCTCTACCTGTGCACGCCCGACTACCTCGGCAAGTACGCGCGCCGCTTCGTCGAGGCCGGCGCGCGCCTGCTCGGCGGATGCTGCGGGACCACCCCCGATCACATCCGTGCGCTGGCCAAGTCGGTCAAGCGCGGTCGCGCGACGATCCAGGACAAGCCGCACGCCATCGCGCACGCGGTCGCGAACGGCGAGTCGCAGGGCGTGGAGCCCACGCCGCTCGGTGAGCGTTCACCCTTCGGCAAGGCCCTGGCCGAGCGCACCCGTCCGGTGCTGGCTGAGCTCATGCCGCCCAAGGGCTGCGATCCGAGCAAGGTGCTCGAGCGCGCCGCCGCGCTCAAGGAGATGGGCATCACGGGCATCAACATCCCGGACGGAGCCCGGGCGACGGCGCGCATGAGCCACCTCGCGCTCGGCGTGCTCATCCACCAGCAGGTCGGCGTTCCGCCGGTGCTCCACTACTGCTGCCGCGACCGCAACATCCTCGGGATGCAGGCGGACCTGCTCGGCGCGTCGGCCCTGGGTGTGCACGATCTGCTGATCATCACGGGCGACCCGCCCGTGCTCGGCGACTACCCGGACGCGACGGCGGTCTTCGACGTCGACGCCATCGGCCTGACGAACATCGTCAGCCGCCTCAACCACGGCGTCGACCTCGCCGGCAACCCCACGGGGCGACCGACGGATTTCGTGATCGGCGTGGGGCTCGACCCGACCTCAACCGAGATGGAGCGCGAGCTGTCGCGCTACCACTGGAAGGTGGACGCCGGCGCCGAGTACGCCATCACGCAGCCCGTGTTCGACATCGACGCGCTCGACCGCTTCCTGGACCAGCTCGGCGAGGATCGCATCCCGATCCTCGCGGGCATCTGGCCGCTGGCGTCGCTGCGCAACGCCGAGTTCCTGAACACCGAGGTGCCGGGCGTGACGGTCGCCGAGTCGATCCTCGAGCGCATGGCGGCCGCGGGCGACAAGGAGGGCCAGCGCCGCGCGGGCATCGACATCGCGGTGGAGATGATCGAGGCCGTACGCGACCGCGTGGAGGGCATCCAGGTGTCGATCCCGTTCGGCCGCGTCGAGGTGGTGCGGGAGCTGCTGGACGCGGTTCGGGTGTGAGGTTGAGTCCTACACTTCCACTTCCACCTGTTCGCGCTCCCGCTCGCTCACGCGCTCGACCTTCGGACGAGTCTGGGTGCCGTGATCGAATTTCGAGCGCGAGCGAGATCGCGAGCGCGAGTCCAGAAGCATCACGCCCGCACGGAGGAGCCCAGCATGAACAACCCCAGTCTCACCCCCGAGCAGTGCTGGGCCGACGGCGGCCGGCTGGCTCTCGAGATCACCGACGGCGGTGCGCGCGTGCGCATCGGCGGCAATCACGAGGGGCTCGTGGGGCTCGCACGGGTGCTGCTCTGGCTGGCCCAGTACCGGGCCGGCGCCGACGAGACGCTCGACCTCAGCACCTTCGCCGAGTTCGACGCCGGCCCGACGCTCGAGCTGCACGCGCCGCGGTAGGGTCGCCTCAGGCCGCCCCTACAGGCGCAGGATCTCGCCCTTGAGCGAGTAGGCGATGCGCAGGACCTCGTTCTTCTCGGTCTCGCCGACGTCGTTCGTCTCGAGCGCCGCCATGATGTCGTCGATCACGGCGAGGTACTCCTGCTCGTTGATGTTCATGCCGCGGTGCGTGTCCACCATGTTGCGGCCCGTGTACTCCTGGGGGCCGCCGGTGCCGGCGCAGATGAACTCGGTGACGAGCTGGATGACCTTGTCCCGGTCGCTGTCGACGTAGCGTGCACTGACCGCGTCGTTCTGCTTGTGGTTGTCGAAGATGTCGCCGGCGATCGCGCGGATCTTGTCCTCGCCGCCTAGGCGCTCGTAGAGGCTGGTGGTGCTCATGGTGCAGGGTCCCTGAGTGGTGAAGAAGGTCGCAACCGTAGCGATTGCAGGCGCAGGGCGCCAGCGTGCCGTGCGACGGCCCTCAGGGTGGCAGTCGCCCGGTCCGCCGCATCACGGACCGGGCGATGCGGGCACGAGCGGCAAAGCCCTCCCGACTTGTCGAATGCCGCTCGTGCCTCGGCGGTCGTGCTAGCGCGACGTCAGCGCCACGGACGGCTGCGGGACCGGGCTGAACAGCGGTGCCCAGCGCGTGCCGCGCATCTTCTCGTAGGCGGTCTTGCGCACGCTCGTGCGCACGGGGCTCTTCTTGCCGAGCGGCTCGAGGTCGCGCATCAGCTCGATGGCCTCGAAGCCGCGCTCGGCGTCGACGGCCTCGGCCTCGCCGCGCATCGCCTTCCGAACGAGCTGCACGATCTGCCGCGCCTCACCGAAGCGGCCGCGACGCGTCGCGACGACGGCGTACGCCAGGCGGCTGTGGGCCCAGGCGTGCGCCTCACGGTTGAGGGCGCGCAGGTAGCGCTGCGACTCGGTCGCACCCCGCGTGATCTCGAGGACCTTGCCCCAGTCACCGCGCGCGGCGGCTTCCTTGGCCCGATCCTCGACGTTCGGCGTGTCGCCGGCCGTGGGCACCCGCTCGTCGGGTGCCGTCTTGGTGGCGAGCAGCTTCTTCGGCTCGGGGATGCGGCTCGCCGGCGGCGGGAAGCCGCCGTAGCCGTCCGTCTTCTCGACGACGCGCATGGGCGCCGGGGGCGGAAGCGGCGTCGGCGCGATGGTCGGCTCCGGCGGGCACACCGGCTTGGGCGGGCACACCGGCTTCGGCGGACACGGCTTCGGCTTGCAGCCGCCGGCCAGCAGCTTCAGCGGGTTCGGCAGCTCGATGAGCGGCTTGCACTCGAAGGTGGGCGGTGCGCAGTTGCCGCCGACGCAGTTGCCGCCGGCGCACGGATCCTCGCCGTCCTTCTCATTGTCGGCCAGCGGCTCGTTCGGCGGCGGCGGCGCCGGGTAGACGCGCCGGCGCGGCTCCGGCTTCGGGGCGACGGGCGCCTTGCGCGTGGGCGGCGCGGGGCGCCGGGCGACGCGCTCGGGCGAGCGACGCACGGTGGGGGCCCGCATGGCCCTCACGTGGCTCTCGGCCACGGCCAGGTGGGCGGAGACGGAGTCGACGGAGCGGCCGCCGTACCAGCCGGTGATCCACTGGCCGTCGGGCGTGATGAAGGCCGCGAACGGCAGGACCTTCGCGCCCGGCAGGTGTGCGCGGAAGAGCTGGTAGACCGCGCGCTCGGGGCGGTCGCACTCGGCCGCGAGGCCGATCGCCGCCGCCTGCATGCGGCCCTTGATGAAGCGGTGCGGCAGCACGTTCTGCGCGAGCTTGCGGCAGTTCGTGCACTTCTTGCGGCCGTACTCGATGAAGATGACCTTGTTCGTGCGGCGCGCCACCCGCTGCGCTTCGGCGAGCGAGTGGTACCACCGCAACGTGCCGCGATCGTTGAAGTAGGGGTGACGAGTCCCGCTCGCGGACGCCGGTAGGCAGAAGACGCCGAAGAGCAGGACCAGAGGTAGGAGAAGACCGAGGGATCGCCGCCACGACAGGGTGGGCATGGGCGCAACCTCCGAAGGTTCACGTCGCGTGGGACGCGTGGTGGGACGGGGGACATTTCGAGATGCGGAAGACCCCGCCCACCGGGAACATCATCCTGTTCTGGATCATGCCCCCGGTGAGCAAGCTCGTCGGTCGGTTCAACGCATCTCGTAGAAACCGGCCACGCAGCTACGGCGCATGACACACGTCGACGGCGTGCGGTGCACCGCACGTGCGTAGCGTGTGCCGCGCCGTGTCGCGACCGATGCCCCCTCCCGAATGGCTGCACCTGAAAGCGACGAGCGAAGCGTCTTCTACTTGCGGTTGTCGGACCTGAGCGCGAGATCCTTGAACGACTTCGAAACACGACAAGCGAAATTACTTGCGCAAGTGTGCATTCCGGGAGGCGCGTGTCTCGGGACTGTCATCACCGCGAAGTGGTGATGACATTCCTCCGTTTCCGTCTCCGTAACCGTTTCCGTTTCCGGCGTGCCACGGTCCCGGGACCGGGTCCCGCCCCGCCGTGCCGTCTCCGATCCCTTGCGTCGCCTACGCAGTCGCCGACGTACACACCTCCGCCACGGCCTGTGCGAAGAGAAGCGCGACCTCGAGAAGAAGACTGCGTGCGTGCTACGAGTTGAAGAGCACGCCCCACATCGAGGTGGCGAAGTCGCGGCGGGCGCGCGAGAGGTAGCGAGTGCGCTCGGCGCCGCTGGCAGCAAGTCGGATGCGCTTGGCGTTGTAGAGGGCCACGCCGCCCTTGCTGGCTTCGCGCGCCATGGGCGTGTCGGGCATGCGCTCGCGGACCTGCTGCAGGGTCTCGCGTGCGGCGAGGAACTCGCCGGCCTGGATCTCGGTGAGCGCCCGCTGGAGCGTCTCGCGACCCCACGACTGGAGGTCGACGGGCTCGGGCGTCGCGCGCGGTGCGGCCGGGACCGGCGCGGAGGGTGCCTCGGGGGTGGCCGCAGGGGCCGGGGATGCCGCCGGGCCCGGCACCGGGACGCCCCTGTCCGTGCCTGCGTCGGCGACGGCGGGTGCGGACCACGGAGTCGAGGCATTGGGCGCGGCGGCGGGTGCCGAGGGCGCGGGCTCCACCGGAGGCAGCGGCAGCGCCGGCAGGGGGGCTGCCGGCTGGGGTGCCGCCGGCAGCGGCGCCGCGGCCGGAGCCGTCGGCGCTGCCGCGATGGGCGGGGCTGCCGGGGCCGCCGGGGTGGCGTCAGCCACCAGCGGTCGGCCCCGGGCGGCCGCGGCGCGCTCGGCGAGCACGTCCGGGGCCCCCGTGATGGCGTCGATCGGCTCGACCTCGCCGTCCGGCCAGATGTCCGAGACCGGGCCCCACTCGGGCTCCCCGAACTCGTTGATGACCGGCGCCGACGCCATGGTCGGGCCGCCGATGCGGTTCGGCGTCTGCACTCGACCCATGCGCACAGGGTTCATGCTGCGCGCGCGGGCGATGTCGCCGCGGAACTCGGTGACCGAGCGGGCGCCCCAGAAGCCGTGCACCCAGCGGAGGTCCGGCGTCAGGAAGCCCACGAGAGGCATCAGGTCGGCACCGCGCAGGTTGGCGCGCAGCGTCTGGTCGACCTGCCGCACCTCGGGGCGCGTGATGTCGTAGATGTAGCCGACCGCGACGTTGTTGAGCTCACCGGCCGCGGAGGGCGCGATGCTGTTCTTGAACTTGTCGCAGAGGCCGCAGCGGGGCTTCGTGGACAGCGCCAGGATCAGCTTGCCGGTGCGGCGCGCCTCGGCCTGCGCCTCCGCGAGCGTGTAGTACCAGTTCACCGAGCCGGCCACCGTCGGGCCGGGCGGCGGCGCGCGGTACGCATCGGGTGAGCCGGTGCCGACCGTCGGGCCGGGCGGGGGCGCGTAGTTGGGCGTGGGACCGTAGTTGGTCACGCGGGCGGGCTGGCTCGGCTCGGAGCTGCATGCGGGCAGCACGAGAAGCGCAGCGAACGCCAGGACGAGGGCCGTTCGAGCAGTCATGGGGTCTCCCTGCCTCCGGGGATGGGTCGCCGGTGGAATCGTGGAACGAGGGTAGCGCCGCGGGGGGCAGCGGCAAACACCGGTGCCCCGTCGCCGGCGTGCTCGGCTTGACAGATTGTCAGGCCGCGCGCGCCCTGCCGATGGTCGGCTGCCAACATGACACCGCGTGTACACACGGGGATCGGTTCCCGTCGCCGGAACCTGAACGCAGACAAGGCCTTACGTCGCGGGCACCGTTGCGGCACACGGTTGGCTCTGCCTTGGACGCCGCGGGAGATCACTCTCCCCCGGCTCATCCGCGCCCTGAACGCGGCCTTAGGAGGCCGCCCGTCATCAGCAGGAGGATCCCCATGGGGGCCAAGCAGCTCACCTTCGACCAGGAAGCTCGCGAGAAGATCCGCGCCGGCGTCCAGAAGCTCGCCCGCGCCGTGAAGATCACCTACGGGCCCCGCGGCCGCAACGCCGTCATCGATCGCGGCTGGGGCAGCCCCAACATCACGAAGGACGGGGTGACCGTCGCGGAGGAGGTCGAGCTCAAGGACCCCTACGAGGACATGGGCGCCCAGCTCGTGAAGGAGGCCGCGACGAAGACCTCCGACGTCGCCGGCGACGGCACGACGACCGCGACCGTCCTGGCCGAGTCGATGTTCCTCGGCGCCCACAAGTACGCCGCCTCCGGTGCCTCCACCGCGGCGCTCGCCCGCGGCATGCGCTCGGCGACCGAGGTCGCCGTCGAGGCGCTCGCGAAGATGGCCCGCAAGGTCTCGGCCGAGAAGGCGCACGTGAAGCAGGTCGCCACGATCGCCGCCAACGGTGACTCCGAGATCGGCTCGAAGCTCGCCGAGGCGATGGACAAGGTCGGCAAGGACGGCGTCATCACGATCGAGGAGGGCAAGACCCTCGACACGACCGTGAGCGTGATCCAGGGCATGCAGTTCGACCGCGGCTTCCTCTCGCCGCACTTCGTCACCGACCCCGACCGCATGGAGGCCATCCTCGAGGCGCCGTACGTGCTCCTCTGGGGTGACAAGATCAGCGCTGCCACGAAGCTCGTGCCCCTGCTCGAGAGCGTCAGCAAGACGGGCCGCCCGCTGCTCCTCATCGCCGAGGACATCGAGGGCGACGCGCTTGCCACGCTCGTGCTGAACAAGCTGCGCGGCGTCGTGAACACGGTCGCGGTGAAGGCGCCGGGCTACGGCGACCGCCGCAAGGCCATGCTCGAGGACATCGCGATCCTGACCGGCGCGCGTCCCATCAGCAAGGAGCTCGGCGTCGAGCTCGAGACGCTCACCCTCGACGATCTCGGCACCTGCCGGCGCGTCACGGTGGACGGCGACACGACGATCATCGTGGACGGCGGCGGCAAGGCGAAGGACCTCACCGCGCGCATGGCCCAGATCCGCGGCGAGGTCGACGCCTCCGACTCCGACTACGACCGCGAGAAGCTCCAGGAGCGCCTCGCGAAGCTCGCCGGCGGCGTCGCGCAGATCGAGGTCGGCGCGGCCACCGAGACCGAGATGAAGGAGAAGAAGGCCCGCGTCGAGGACGCGCTGCACGCGACGCGCGCGGCGGTCGAGGAGGGCATCCTGCCCGGCGGCGGCACGGCCTTCGTGCGCGCCGAGAAGGCCGTGGCGAAGCTCCTCGACTCGGCCGAGGGCGACGAGGCGCTCGGCGTCCAGGTCGTGCTCGACAGCCTGCAGGTGCCGCTGCGCACGCTGGCCGACAACGCCGGCTTCGAGGGGCACGTCGTCCTGCGCAACGTGCGCAAGGCCGCGAAGACGGTCGGCTTCGACGCCAACAAGGGCGAGAACGCCGACATGTTCGAGGCGGGCATCGTGGACCCGACCAAGGTCGCGCGCAGTGCGCTCCAGAACGCCACGAGCGTCGCGGCGCTGCTCATGTCGACGGACACGCTCGTCGCCAACCTGCCCGAGAAGGACGATCACGACGAAGCGGGGATGGACGAGGACTTCTAGCCTCCCGCACCCGCACCAGACCTGACGAAGGAGACGATCCCATGGCGATCCGCCCCCTGGATGACCGCATCGTGGTGAAGGCCGTCGAGGCCGAAGAGAAGAGCGCCGGTGGCATCCTGCTGCCCGACACCGCCAAGGAGAAGCCCTCCCGCGCGGTCGTCGTAGCCGTGGGCGAGGGCCCGCGCAACGACGAGGGCAAGCGTCTGCCCCTCACCGTCAACGTCGGCGACGAGATCCTCTACGGCAAGTACGCCGGCAACGACATCAAGTGGAACGGGGAGGAGTACAAGATCCTCCGCGAGTCCGAAGTCCTCGCCCTCATCACTCGCTGATACCCCGGAGAGGGGCGGCCGGAACGCGCTCGCAGGGCGCGCGAACGCCCGCCCGTCTTCACGACCTCCATCTGCCCTACGGTTTTAGGAATCAGACATGGCCAAGCAGTACCTCTTCGACACCGACGCTCGCCAGCGCATCGCCAAGGGCGTCGAGCAGCTCGCCGACGCCGTGAAGGTGACGCTGGGGCCGGCCGGCCGCAACGTGATCTGCGAGAAGTCCTTCGGCGGTCCGACCGTCACGCGTGACGGCGTCACCGTGGCGAAGGAGGTCGAGCTCCAGGATCCGTTCGAGAACATGGGCGCGAAGCTCGCCACCGAGGCGGCGTCCAAGACCAACGACGTCGCGGGCGACGGCACGACGAGCGCCACGGTGCTCGCCGACTCGATCCTGCGCGAGGGCCTCAAGGCCGTCGCCGCGGGTGCCCAGCCGATCGCGCTCAAGCGCGGCATCGACAAGGCCGTCGCGGCGGTCACCGAGCGTATCGCCGAGATCTCCAAGAAGGTCACGAGCCACGCGCAGAAGGCCGCAGTCGCGACGATCTCCGCCAACCACGACGTCGCGATCGGCAAGCTGCTGGCCGACGCCGTGGAGCAGGTCGGCAACGACGGCGTGATCACGGTCGAGGAAGGCAAGACGACCGAGACCGTCCTCGACTTCGTCGACGGCCTCCAGTTCGACAAGGGCTTCCTGTCGCCGTACTTCATCAACGACACGAAGGATCTGAAGTGCGTCCTCGAGGACTGCCTGATCCTGCTCTACGAGAAGAAGCTCAGCAACCTGCGTGAGTTCATCCCGCTGCTCGAGACCGTCGCCCACAGCGGCCGTCCGCTGCTCATCGTGGCCGAGGACGTCGAGAGCGACTGCCTCGCCGCGCTCGTCGTGAACCGTCTGCGCGGTGCGATGCGCGTGTGCGCGGTCAAGGCGCCCGGCTTCGGCGATCGCCGCAAGGCGATGCTCGAGGACCTCGCCGTCCTGACCGGCGGCACGTTCATCAGCGAGGACCTCGGCCTGAAGCTCGAGAACGTCACGATCGGTGACCTCGGCACGGCGAAGAAGATCACCGTGAACAAGGACGCGACGACGATCAGCGAGGGCGGCGGCAAGAAGAAGGACATCACGTCCCGCATCGGCCAGATCCGCGCGCAGATCGAGAAGACCACCTCGAGCTACGACAAGGAGAAGCTCCAAGAGCGCCTCGCGAAGCTGCAGGGTGGCGTCGCGGTCGTCGAGGTCGGTGCCCCGACCGAGCTCGAGCTCAAGGAGAAGAAGTACCGCGTCGAGGATGCGCTGAACGCGACGCGTGCGGCCGTCGAGGAGGGCATCGTGCCCGGCGGCGGTGTCGCGCTGATCCGCAGCATCGACACCCTCGAGAAGCTCCGTGTGCGCGGCGAGGACGAGCGCATGGGCGTCGCCATCGTGAAGCGCGCGCTCGAGGCGCCGCTGCGCCGCATCGCGGCGAACGCCGGCGAGGAAGGCTCCGTCATCGTCGACGAGGTCCGTCACGCCAAGGCTCTCGGCCGCGGCTGGGACGCCAAGGAGCGTGAGTTCGTCAACATGTTCGACGCCGGCATCATCGATCCGGCGAAGGTCGTGCGTGCGGGTCTGCAGAACGCCGCATCGATCGCGGGCATGATCCTGACGACCGAGACGCTCATCACGGATCTCAAGGACGAGGACGAGCCGGCCGACGGAGCCCTGGTCTAGGCGCGGGACGGCCGCCATCCGGCGGCGTCGTCCCACCCGGACCGCATGTAGGGGCGGCCAAAGCCGGCGCCGATGGCGCCGGCGCATGCCCGCCCGGTGGAATGCTCCAGGCGCGTTCGTGGGCTTTGGGTATCCCTCGCTCGACGCGCTTGCGGAGCGAGCGAGTACCATCCCCCCGTGCCTGACACCGGAAAGCGCGACTACTACGAGGTCCTCGGCGTCGCCCGCGATGCCGACGACAAGCAGCTGAAGACCGCCTATCGGCGGCTCGCGCTCAAGTACCACCCCGACAAGAACGAGGGGGACGAGAAGGCCGAGGAGCTCTTCAAGGAGGCCTCCGAGGCCTACGAGGTGCTCAGCAACCCCGACAAGCGGGCGCGCTACGACCGCTTCGGCCACGAAGGGCTCGGGGAGCAGGTCGGCTTCAGCGACGTCTCCGACATCTTCGGCGCGTTCTCCGATCTGTTCGGCGCCTTCTTCGGTGGGGCGCAGCACCAGCGCGGCATGCGCCGCGGTGCGAGCCTGCGGGCCGAGATCGTGGTGCCCTTCGAGGAGATGGCCGAGGGCGCGCACAAGACCCTCAGCCTCCGGCGCCGCGTCAGCTGCGAAGACTGCAAGGGCTACGGCTCGTCCGACGGGAAGCCGCCCGTCAGCTGCGGCGCGTGCGGTGGTCAGGGCTACATCATCTCGAGCGAGGGCTTCTTCTCGATGCGCCGCGCCTGCCCGCGCTGTCGCGGCGAAGGCGAGGTCATCCAGAACGCCTGCCGTGGATGCGGCGGCGAGGGCCTCGTGATGGGGCGGCGCGACATCGAGCTGTCGATTCCCGCCGGCGTGCACGACGGCATCGTGCTGCGGGCCCCGGGCGAGGGCGAGCCCGCGCCGCGCGGCGGCGTGCCCGGCGACCTGAACGTGCGCGTGCGCGTCGAGGACCACGACGTGTTCCTGCGATCGCCCGAGGACCCCGCGGACCTGTTCCTGCAGGTGCCCGTGCCGATCGCCACGGCGCTCCTCGGCGGCGAGGTCGAGATCCCGTCGCTGGAGGGCAGCATCACGCTCGACGTCGCGGCCGGCACCTCGCCCGGCGACACGCTGCGCGTGCGTGGGGGCGGCCTGCCGCGCTTCCAGGGCCACGGACGCGGCCACCTGTACGTGCGCATCCTCTACGACGTGCCCAAGAAGCCGAGCCGCAAGCTCAAGCGTGTCCTGGAGGACCTGCGCAGCACCGAGGACGGCGAGCCCGGACCCGCGCGGCGTCGCTTCCGCGACACGCTCAAAGACCACCTGCGCAGCATCGAGAAGCGCAAGAAGAAGAAGTGACCATGGACCGAGTAGACGAGAGCAACGAGCGCCCGGACGGCACGACAGCCGAGCCCGACGAGCTGCCGGTGCACGGCGACGACCAGCCGGACGTCGAGACGCCGGCCCCCGTCGAAGACACCCCGGAAGACACGCCGGAAGACGCCGCCCCGGAACCGCCGGCCGAGCTCACGGCCGAGGAGGTCGCGGCGCTGCAGGCGAAGGCCGCGGACGCCGAGAAGCTGGCCGACAAGGTCAAGCGCGTCGAGGCGGAGTTCGTCAACGAGACGAAGCGCATCCGACGTCAGGCCGAGCAGGACCGCAAGTACGCCATCGAGAAGGTCGTCGTGGACCTCCTGCCGGTCGTCGATGCCCTGAACAGCGCGGGCGAGGCCCTCGGCGAAGACGAGGCGTCCCAGCCCATGCGCGACGGGCTCGCGCTCGTCGAGAAGCAGATGCAGGGCATCTTCGAGCGCTACGGCATCGCGGCGATCGACGCGCTGGGGCAGCCGTTCGACCCCTCGCGCCACCAGGCGATGATGATGGTCGAGAACCCGGAGTTCGAGCCGCAGACCGTCTGCACGGTCATGCGCGCCGGCTACGAGCTGAACGGCCGCGTCGTGCGTCCCGCCGAGGTGATCGTCGTGAAGGCGCCCGCGGAGCAGACCGACGCCGGCGAAGCAGGCGGCGAGGGCGAGGCCGAGGCCGGCGGCGAGGAGGCCTGACATGCCGACCTACGACTACGTGTGCGCCGCGTGTGATCACGCGTTCGAGCACTTCCAGAGCATGACGAGCCGCCGGCTGCGCAAGTGCCCCGCGTGCGGGAAGCCCAAGCTCGATCGCCTCGTCGGCAGCGGCTCCGGCGTCATCTTCAAGGGCTCGGGCTTCTACGAGACGGACTACAAGCGCTCGGGCTCGACCTCGTCGTCGAAGGACACGAAGAGCGACGCCGGCGAGTCGAAGAGCAAGGCGTCCGAGAGCAAGAAGAGCGACAAGGGCGCCAAGGGCAGCAAGGCAAGCGGATCCGACGATTGACGCCGCCGCCCGCCGCGCCCCGCGATTCCTCGAAGCGCCTGTGTCCGACCTGCGAGGAGCCCTCGCCCGCCGACGGCCCGTACCGGCCGTTCTGCAGCGCGCGCTGCAAGTGGGTGGACCTCGGACGCTGGCTTGATGGAGACTACGTCGTCCCTGGAGAGGGGGCGATCGACTTCGACGTGGTGGCGGAGTACGAAGAGCGAAAGGCGCGCGAAGGTGGCGGCGACGACACGGACGGTTGACCTCTGGCACGCCGCGGGTCGCGCCGCCCACGATGGCCGCAAGCGTCTGATCGCCATGCAGGGGGTGCTCTGGAGCGCGCCCGTGCTCGTGCTCGGCAGCTTCCTCACGCACGTCGTGACGACGGGCGCCGATGCCGCGCTCGAAGGACTCCGCCATCCCTTCGCGTTCGTGGTCGCACCGTTGAAGGGCGCGTACCTCGCGGATCACGATCTCGCGCTCCTCTGCTACGTCGGCTGGCAGCTCCTCCTGCTCGTCCTCTTGTGGGGCTACTTCGGCGGCGCGCTCTACCGACTCGCCGCGGTGGATCTCGCGCTGGGGTCCAAGGAGGAGCCCGCGGCCGCCCTGCGTTTCGCGCGGCGCCACTGGCGCGGGCTCGTGGGCGCGCGGCTCGCGATCTGGCTCGCGATCCTGCTGCCGCTCGGCGCCGCCGTCCTGATCGCCATGACGGGACGCATCCCCGGCGTGGTGGGGGGCATCCTGCTCGCGCTGGGCGTGGTCCTGATCGCGGGCCTCGCGCTCGTGGCCGTCGTGCTCGCGACGATCAACGCGGCGGCGGGGTTCCTGTCGGGCCCCACGGTCGCGGCCGAGGACAGCAACGCGTTCGACGCGGTCAGCCGCACGTTCACGTACGCCGCGGCCGGCCTGCCGCGGCTCGTCGGCTGGCGTCTCTTGTTCTTCGGCGGCGTGCTGATCGGCACGAGCTGGCGCCTCGTACGCACCGTGCTCGTGCTCGGGCTCGGCTGGGCGTGCTTGTCCCTCGGCGCGGGCCAGGGCGTGGTCACGCGCGCGTCGGCGGTGCTCGGGGCGATGGGGACGCCGGCTGACGCCGAGCGGCTCGGGCTCGGTGCGACGGACTACGTCGTGGCCGTGGCGATCGCGATCGTGTTCGCGGGGCTCGTCGCGCTGTGGCTCGCCGATCTCGTGTCGCGCATCGTCTGCGCCCGCACCGGCGTCTATCTGCTCCTGCGTCGCGCCGTGGACGGCGAGCCCGTCGACGCGCTGCAGACGCGCCCCGCCCAGGGCGGCCCCGAGACGCCGGAGAGCGCCGGCTTCGTCGAGGTCGGCCGCGTGGGAGACGCCTAGCGTGGATGCCACGAGTCTCTCGGGCGTGAGCGTCCCGCTGCTCGAGGTCTTCTCGACCTTCCAGGGCGAGGGACCGGAAGTCGGCGCACGGCAGGTGTTCATCCGCCTCGCGCGCTGCGACCTGCGCTGCGCGTTCTGCGACACGCCGGAGTCGTATCCGACCCCGGAACACGGGCGGCTGCAGCTCGTGCCCGGCGGCGAGCGCGACGAGATGCTGCCCAACCCGGTCGCCGTCGAGGCGATCGTCGCGGCGGTCAAGCGCCTGGACGATCCGCCCGGCGTGCACGCCGGCGTCTCGATCACCGGGGGTGAGCCGCTCCTGCACCCGCAGGCCGTGCGCGAGATCGCGGTCGGGCTTTTTGGCCTCGCCATGCGCGTGCACCTGGAGACCGGCGGGCACCGGCCCGGGGCGCTGAAGGCCGTGCTCGACGTGCTCGATTCGGTCAGCCCGGACCTCAAGCTCGAGAGCGCGTGTGAGGCGCCCACGCCTTGGGACGCCCACGGCGAGACGTACCGCATGCTCGAGGCGGCGGGCAAGCTGCGCGCCATCAAGGCGGTGGTGGGGGCGACCACGCCGCCCGAGGAGGTCGCCGAGGCGGCTGCGTTCTGCGCCGAGCACGCGCCCTCGGCGCCCCTGGTGCTACAGCCCGTCACGCCCTACGGCGAGGGCCCCGCAGCGCCGCCGGCGAGCCATCTCTATCGGCTGCATGCGGCGGCCGGGCGGCTGCATCCGGACGTTCGCGTGATTCCGCAAGTTCATCACTTCTTGAATCTGCGATAGCAGCCCGCACGTCCGACGGTTCCGACCCTCGAATCCCCTGGTACCTATGAAGCCCCCGGGCCGGGAGGAGCTGTGCCATGAACAACATCCCCGTGATCGCTTTGATGTGTATCGCCGCGGCCGGCGTCGGCT
>JASJDY010000054.1 GCA_030065025.1 Planctomycetota bacterium | reverse complement strand
GGCGGGCGCCCCCCCCCCCCCCCCCCCCCCCCGCGACTCGATGGCAGAGGGAGAAGGCACTCAGAACGCGCGAATCGGCCTCAGTTCGCGCTCCGTGTCCTCTGTGGTTGGAATCGAAGGCGAAGTCACGAGCGCACGCCGGATCTCCGTGCCTCCGCGCCTCCGTGGTTCTTCCCCTTCATCTCACCTTCTTGCACTGCCCGTCGTTTTCGGTTGCCAGGCGCTGCATGAAGTCGAAGGCGAGCTCCGGGTTCTCCAGACTCTGGAACGACCTCGGCGGCTGCCCCAGCAGCATGAACACGGTGTGCACCCGCACACGACGGTAGCGGTTCCAGTCCCGTACCCGCGCCCGGATCAGCTCCGTATCCACCAGCCGGCCGCCGCTTGGGTTGCCGTCCGAGAGCAGGAACACCGTGTCCGCGTCAGGATGCTCGAACGCAGCCGCCAACGCCGCGTACGTGTGCGTGCCGTTCATCGGCTTCAGGCGCTTCACGAAGTTGATCGCGCGCTGCACCGTCGCCGGTCGGGCCTCGACCAGCTCGCCCCGTCTCTTGCTCGGCCACACCCTGACGTCGTCGCTGAAGGCGAGCACCTTGAAGCGCGTCGTGCGCGGCAGCTGCTCGAGCACCTGCACGAGCTCTTCCTTCGCACGCTTCAGACGCCCGTTCCAGCCCATGCTGCGGCTCACGTCGACGACGAAGACCACCTTGCTGGAGCGCACGGGGAAGCCGTAGTAGCGCGGACCGGCAACCGTCTTCGTGCCCGGCTTCTCGCTCGACTTGACGAACGGACGCCGGTCCTTCACGGCCAACCACCACGCGCGCCACAGCGCGGGATCGTCCTGGATCGCCTTGCCGGACAGCGCCTGCAGCGCCATCGTGACGGCGTCCGCCAAGCGCACGTCCTGACCGTGCACGCGCTCGAGCGCGGCGAGCAACGCGGGAATCGCGCGGTGGTCGTCGATGCGCGCGAGCGCCTTGGCCGCGGACTCCGCCACGCGCGCCGAGTCGTCGTTCAGGGCACGCTCGAGCGCCGGGAGAGCCTGGGCGATCCCGAGCAGGCCCAGCGAGCGCGCCGCGGCGTCGCGCACGTTCACGTCCGCATCGCGCAGGAAGACCTGCACCACCGGCAGCGCGCGGCGTGAGCCCAGGCGACCCAGGGCGATCAGCGTTTCGACGCGCACCAGCAGGTGCGGCTCGCGCACGAGACGGAGCAACGGCGCGACCGCCGCCGTGTCCTGGGCGCCGGCGAGGCCCTGCACGATCTGCGCCTTCACACGCGGCGTCGCGCTGCGCAGCGCGACATCTCGCAGGTGCGCCCGCGTGTTCGGAAGCCGTGCCTCGGCGACCACCTGGTGCAGGAGATCGAGGAGCAGCGGATCCTTGCGCCCCTCGACCCAGTCGATCGCGGCATCCAGGTCGCGCGGGGCGCCGTAGCGCACGAGCGCGCCGAGGATCAGCGCCGACCGACGGCGATCCGCCGGCCCGTAGAGATCGCGCAGCCGCGCCAGAGCCATGCGGGCCTCCTGGCTGCGCAGCGCCGCCAGCCGACCCAGCACCTCGCGTTGCTCCTGATAGCCCAGCTCGTCCGCACGGCCGACGAGCAGGCCTTCGTACTGCTTCACCAGGGCGGGTACGGACACGTCGTCGGGCCACGCCGGGGCAGCGAGCAACAGCAGGAGCACGAGGCCCAGCAGGTGGGGGAGGCGGATCATCGTGTTCCTGGGAACGCCGTTCGTTGGCTCCGCACAGCGGGAATCCAGGCGGTCGGCAGGTTCCGCGCTCACTTCTTCAGCACCACCGCCTTGATCAGCGTGTCGCCGTATGCGAGTCGGTCCGCGACGGCCTGGCCGCGCACGATGTGCCCGAAGAGGGTGTAGTCGCCGAGTCCGGGCCGCGGCCCCGTCATCAGGAAGAACTGGCTGCCGTTGTAGTCGCTCACCCCGCGCGCAAAGCCGACGGCGCCGCGCCAGAAGTCGTGCTTGGCGTTCTCCTCGATGGGGATCAGCTTCGGCGACGATCCGCTGCCGGCGTGCTCCAGGCCCTGATCACGACTCTTCGGATCGCCGCCCTGTGCCAGGAACTCGCCATGCACGCGATGGAAGAGCGTGCCGTCGTAGAACTTCGAGCCCACGAGCTCGAGGAAGTGCTTCGCCGCGTCGGGCACCTCGTTCGCGTGCAGCACGATCTCGATCACGCCATGCGTCGTGTGCAGCGCGACGCGCGGCAGCTTGTCGTCCTTCTCGACCGCGGCCCGGGCCTTGCGCTCCGCGGCCCAGGCGGCGGCCTGCTTGCGGCAGGTCTCCGCGGCGCGTGCGTACGCGGCGTTCCACGGCTTGCCGGTCGTCGTGGCGAGGCGCGTCCAGTCGGCGGCCGCGTCTTCGTAACGCTGCATGGACTGCAGCAGCAAGGCACGCTCGCGCCACGCTCGTTGGGCGGACGGTACGTCCGGATGGTCGAGCAGGGCCTCGACCATGCCCAGCGCTTCGCCGTGGCGGTTGAGGTAGCGCAGTGTCGTGACCATCGCGAGCAGGTCGTTGGGGGTGAGGCGCTCGTGCTGACGGATCCAGCGCAGGTTGCCGAGCACCTGCTCCTCGAGTTCGGCGTCGCGCTTCTTCGTCTTCTTCCACTCCTCGACCAGGAGCGCCACGGTCTGGTGCGCCGTGGTGCCCCGTTCGCGGATCTCGCGGTCACGCTTCGTCCACGTGTCCCAATCCGTCTTGGAGAAGGCACCCGGTCCGGTCGGATCCCCCCAGCCCTCGAGCAGTCCCCAGCGCTTGGCGCTCATGAGATCAGCGGGCCGTCGCCCCGCCGCCGGCCGCAGATCGAGGCCCGCGGGCCACACGAAGCCCTTGGCGCCGATGCGCGACCACTGGACGCACACACGCAGTGCGGGCCGGCTGTCCTTCGTGAGTCCGAGCACGCCCAGCGGCACGGCCATCTCGATCGTGCTCTGCGCCTCGCCGAGCGCGTGCCGCACCACCACGCTGTCGTAGAGGCGCTGCCAGCCCTCGGCACCCCTCCGATAGACGATCGCGTGCTCCCGGTTGTGCTCGAAGGGCTCGTAGCTGATGCGTGCCGCGCCCGGCGCGTCGGCGCCGGCCTCCGGGCCGTCCGGACAGACGAAGAGCGTCAGGGAGCCCCGCCGGGTCCAGACGCGATCGCTGCGCAGCGCGATGAGCAGCGTCCCGCGGAACTGCTGGACCAGGATCTCGGTGCCCTCGTCCATGGCCAGCGCCTTCGCGGCGTCCCACTCGGCGGTGCGGACAGCGCCGTCGAGCTGGATCGGTCGCGCCTCGGGCACGCTGTGCCGCGGCGGATCGGCTTGGACGGGCGAGGGCGCGAGGAGCAGGAGGGCGGCGAGCATCGAGGGGAGGAAGCAGCGCATGGGCAGATCAGGATACCGGCCCCCTGTGCCTGGGGACGCTCCCCGGCGCGTATCCTTGGCCGCCCATGCCCGCCTACTCCGACCTCCACGCCGACGCCCTCGCCCTGCGCGCGCCGTTCCCTGCGCTGCACCGCTCACGAGGCGGCAAGCCGCCCATCTACTTCAACAACACCTGCATGACCCTGCGCCCGCAGGTCGTGATCGACGCCATCCGCCGCTACTACGAGGAGTTCCCGACGTGTGGCGGTGGCCGCACGGACGGCACGACACGGCTGCACAACTGGTTCCAGGACGAGCTGCGCGAACACGAGGCGCGCGCCCGCGAAGCCGCGGCCACGCTGGTGAACGCCGCGAGCCCCGACGAGATCGTGTGGACCCGCAATGCGAGCGAGGCGCTGAACATCGTCGCGCACGGGCTCGCCCTGGAGCCGGGCGACGAGATCCTCGGCAGCGAGCGCGAGCACAACAGCAACCTCGTGCCGTGGCTGGAGGCCGAGCGTCGCTTGCGTGAGCGCGCCGGCGATCCCGACCTCGTCGTGCGGCGCTTCTTCGAGCTGCGCGAAGACGGCGGGTTCGATCTCGAGAAGGCCCTCGCCGCCATCACGCCGCGCACGAAGGTCCTCGCCCTGGGCCACGCCAGCAACCTCGACGGCACGGTCGTTCCGGACGATGCGATCCGCACCCTCGCCAAGCGGGTGCACGAGGTGGGCGGGATCTTCGTGCTCGACGGCGCGCAGAGCGTGCCGCACCGTCGCGTCGACGTGCAGGACCTCGGCGTGGACTTCCTCGCCTGGTCCATCCACAAGATGTGCGGACCCACGGGCATGGGCGCGCTGTGGGGCCGCTACGACCTGCTCGATGCGCTCGATCCGTTCGTCGTCGGCGGCGACACGATCGCCGACACGTGGCAGGACCGCGTCGAGTACAAGCATGCGCCCGGACGCTTCGAGGCCGGGCTTCAGGACTACGCCGGCATCGTGGGCACGGCGCCCGCGATCGAGTTCGTCCGCGACACCGTCGGCTACGACGTGATCCACGAGCGGGAGCTCGCACTGAACACGCGGCTGACCGAACGTCTCGCTCCGTTGCAGTGCGATCACTTCTGGCTGCTGGGGCCGGAGGATCCCGCCGAGCGTGGGGGTGTCATCACGATGGCCTCGCACAGCGGCGCCCTCATCAACGCGATCGAGCGGGTCGGCGACGAGGAGGCGAACGTCATGGTGCGGCGCGGCATGTTCTGTGTGAACGCCTACCTGCACCGGCGCTTCGACCGCACGGACAGCGCCAAGAACAACCTCCGTGCGTCGGTGTACTTCTACAACACGCTCGACGAGTGCGACGTGTTCGCCGACATCGTCGAGCGCATCGTGAAGAACCCGCTCGACTTCATGGACGACGCGTAGGGTCGGGTCCGTGGCCGTCTCCCGCGCCGTCCGCCGTTACTACGCCGAGCGCATCTTCGCGCACATGGGGCGTGATCGTGCCCTGCCCAACTTCACGCCCTTCGACGTGGCGCCGACGGGACACGCCGCCGTCGAAGGCTGTCGCGGCGGCGGCAAGAACATCACGGAGTTCTCCCTCCTCGGCGAAGGCGAGCGCATCACCGACGCGCGCGTCTCGTGCGGGCTCTGCAACCCCGCGATGTACGTAGCGGCGGACATCCTCGTCGACTGGGTGCGCGACAAGGGCTGCGAGGAGATCCTCGCGCTCGATGCCATGGACGTCGCGGCGCTCGCTCCGTTCTTCGCGGTCCTCGGCGGGCCGGGCCGACCCGACGATGCCCGGGAAAAGTTCCAGTACGCCCTCCTGGGGGTACAAAACGCCGTCCGCGATCACCGCGGCGAGGCTACGCTGCCTTTGCCCCAGATCGACGAGCCCACCGACAAGGACTGGGACGAGGACGACGACGAGTAGACCCATGACCCCGAGAAGCGCGCCATGCCTCTGCATCTGTACAACAGCCTGTCGCGCCGGGTGGAGCCCTTCCAGCCGGTAGATCCCGAGCGGATTGCCGTCTACGCCTGCGGCCCCACGGTCTACAACCACGTCCACATCGGGAACTGGTCCCTCTTCACGGTGGCGGACGTGCTCGTGCGCTGGCTGCGCGAGTCGGGCTACACGGTCGTGTACGTCCAGAACATCACCGACGTCGAAGACAAGATCATCCGCGACTCACGCGCGGCGGGCGAGGACCTCGCTACGTTCACGGAGCGCTGGGCCGGCGCCTTCCTCGCGGGTATGGAAGACCTCGACAACAAGCGTCAGGTCGACCACTTCCCGCGTGCGACCGATCACGTCGACGGCATGGTCACGATGATCCAGACGCTGCTCGACCGCGGTCACGCCTACATTGCCGAGGACGGCTCGATCTACTACCGCGTGTCGTCGTTCGACCACTACGGCGAGCTCGCCAACATCAAGCGCGAGGACCTGCGCGCCGGCGCGAGCGGCCGCGTCAAGGCCGACGAGTACGAGAAGGAAGACGTCGGCGACTTCGCGCTGTGGAAGGGGTGGGTCGAGGAGGACGGCGACGTCTTCTGGGATCCGACGTTCACCATCGACGGCGAGGCACGCGTCGTGAAGGGGCGACCTGGCTGGCACATCGAATGCTCGGTGATGTCGACGGAGATCCTCGGTCCGAGGATCGACATCCACCTGGGCGGCGAGGACCTGCTGTTCCCGCACCACCAGAACGAGATCGCGCAGAGCGAAGCCGCACTCGACGTCCATCCGTGGGTGACGACGTGGATGCACCACAAGCACCTGCTCGTGGACGGCGCGAAGATGTCCAAGAGCAAGGGCAACTTCCACACGCTCAAGGACCTCGAGGACCGGTACGGCAAGGAGATCACGAGCGCCTTCCGCTACCTGATCGCTTCCGGGCACTACCGCAACTCGCTCGACTTCAGCTTCAAGGGCCTCGAGGCCGCCGAGCGCACGATCAAGAACATGCGCGCGGCGCGCGAGAGCCTCGCGGCGGCGGCCGGCAATGCCGCGCCGTCGGACTACGCAGCGTCGTTCGAAGCGCGTTTCGTCGCCGCGATGGATGACGACCTCAACACGCCGGAGGCCTTCGCCGCACTCCACGACCTGCGGCGGCAGGCGCGTAACGACACGGCTGCCGGCGAGCTGAGCGCGGAGGACGCTGCGGCGGCCCTCGCGCTCCTCGACAAGGCCGACCGGGTCTTCGGTCTCTCGCTGCAGCAGGAGGCGCGCGCACTCACGCCGGAGCAGCAGGCCCTGCTCGACGAGCGCGCCGCGGCACGCGCAGGGAAGGACTGGGCGGCTTCCGACCGCCTGCGCGACGAGCTCGCCGCGCAGGGCGTGCTCGTGAAGGACACCGCGGACGGCCAGGAAGTCGCCTTCGAGTAACGGGTCTGCCCGGCTGGACCCCTGCGCGGCCCGGGCGAAGATGACCGGCCCCGATCCCGGGGCCGGAGATCCGACGATGCGCATCGCCCTCCTCCTCGCGGCGCTCCTCTGCGTCACCCCGCTGCTCGCGACCGCCGACGACGCGGCGAAGCCCGACGCGCTCACCCAGTCGCTCACCGCGTTCTTCGCGGAGGAGGACGAGGGCAAGCGTGCAGGCCTCGGCATGGGGCTCGCGATGCGGCATCCCGATGCCGCCGCGGTCGCGAAGGCGATCCCCGGCGCGCGCACGTGGCCGGCCGATGCGAAGAAGGGCGACGTCATCCGCTGGAAGCGGACGACGGCCAACGGCAAGGAGCACGCGATCTTCGCGGCGATCCCCGAGGCCTACGATCCGAAGAAGGCCTGGCCCGTGCTCATCTGGTTGCACGGCGGCGTGAACATGCCGCGGGAGAACGGCGGGGTATCGGGCATCAGCGGCCTGGGTCGCTACGTGGACGAAGGCGGCTTCATCGTTCTCAGCCCGTCCACGCAGCAGGGCTCCGAATGGTGGGTGCACGAGGGCGTCGGCCTCGTGCGCGGCTCGCTCGACGACCTGAAGAAGCGCTACCACGTGGACGCGGACCGCGTCGCGGTCGCGGGCTTCTCCGACGGCGGCAGCGGCTGCCTGCACCTGCTGGCCCACGACCCCGAGCCCTACGCCTGCTTCATGCCCCTCATGGGCAACCCGGTCGTGACGCGCATCATGGGCGGCCCCAGCTTCGCCGCGAACGTGCGCTCCCGTCCCGTGTTTGCGATCAGCGGCGGCCAGGACCAGCTGTACCCGTCCGCGCAGATGAAGCCGTACTTCGACCACCTGAAGGCGGCCGGCTGCGACCTCGAGTGGACCGATCTCCCGCTTGCCGGCCACAACCCGGCGCAGGTCTTCCCCGAGCACTGGGAGCGTCTGCGGACGTTCTTCATGACGCACCCGCGCGACGCCCTGCCCAAGACGATCGCCTGGGAGACGGCGCTGCCGGACCGCGAAGGTCGCTTCGCGTGGATCGAGGTGCTCGCCGTCGATCCGAAGGCGCCCTCGGCGAAGGACGCGAAGCACGCGGTCCTGCCCGAGCCTCCCCCGCGTCCCGTGCTGGGCATCCGCATCGTGCGCGAGTTCGCGGGCCCCGGCCTCATGATCGAGGAGGTGACGGAGGGCTCGGCGGCCGAGGACGCCGGCATGGAGGTCGGCGATGTCATCCTCGCTGTGGAAGGCGAGGTCCTGAAGGACGCGCGTCAGGCCATGGGCGTGCTGCAGAAGTCGCTGCCGGCCATGGCCAAGGCGAAGAAGGCCGGCACGTTCACGATCAAGCGCGGTGACGAGGAGCTCTTCGTCGATTGCCTCCCGCGCCCGGCCCCGCGCTCCAAGGAGCTCGGCTACGGGCTGCCCTCGGGTCGGATCGAGGCGCGCGTCGAGGCCAACACGATTCACGTCACGACGCGCCACGTGGCCGCATTCCGGCTGCACCTCGCCGACGGTCTCGTGGACCTCGCCAAGCCCGTGAAGGTGATGGTCAACGGCACCGTGAAGCACGACGGCGTCGTGAAGAGCACGACGGGCTACGTGCTGCAGGAGGCGGTACGCGGTGGACCGGGGGCGCCGCTCTACAGAGCGAGCATCCACGTGAAGCTGTAGGGGCATCCCGAGCCCTCGCAGAGCGAGGGCGAGTGGTTGCCCGACCCGTCCGATGCACGCGGCCCCCGCCGCACGGCCACGATCCTGGGCGGCCAACCGCCCTTCACTGCGCTCAGGGCTCAGGCCGCCCCTACCGAGTGCTGACGACGGCCGATCGAGGCGCCCTCGACTCACAATGCCCCTACACTCACACGCATGCTCGCCCGCCGCCTGACCATCGTCGCGCTGCTCTTCCTTGTGGCTCTTCCTGCCGAGGCCAAGCCCAAGAAGGTCAAGCTCGACAAGAAGAAGATCCAGGCGCTCGCCACGAAGTGGATGCAGGCTCGGCCGAAGACCCACTTCGAGCGCTGGGATCGCAAGGTGCGCCAGCAGCTGCTCGATGAGGCCAAGGCGCTCGGGCCCATCCCGGAAGGCAGCCGGCAGCAGGTCGTCGAGCTCATGTGGAAGGCCGTCGAGAAGCACGGTCCCCGCGCGAAGAAGATCGACGGGAAGACCGCCATTCCGACGCCGTACGGACCGGCCTGGTGGCTCCAGAGCGGCCGCGGCGGGAAGAAGAGCGGGCTCATCCTGGGGCTCCACGGCGGCGGCGTCGGCGCCGGCAGCGCGTCCGAGGCGTCGGGCAAGTGGAAGCTGCCCAAGACGATGAGCATGTACCCCCAGGGCATCCGACTCATCCACGACACGTGGAACAGCGTCCATGGTGAGCGCTTCCTGCTCACGATGATCGAGATCGCCAAGGTCCAGCACGGCGTCGATCCGGACCGGGTCTACTCGATGGGCTTCAGCATGGGCGGCACGGGCTCGATGTTCATGGCCGGCCGCCATCCCGACCTGTTGGCCGGTGCCATTCCCGCGCACGGCGTCGTCCCGGCCGACAAGGTGAAGGAGCCCGACCCGGACAAGGTCGGCAACATCGAGCACGGCCTCGTGCCCAATATGCGCAACGTCGCCGTGTACTTCTACACGGGCGAGAAGGACGTCAACTGCGAGCCGGGCACCTTCATCAAGGCCTGGCAGACGATCGCAGCGCTCAAGGAGCGAGATCCCGACGGCTACGGGCTCATCCGGTTCAAGAGCCATCCCGGCATCGCGCACAGCTTCCCGCCGGGCGAGCCGGGCAAGGGCTACAAGTTCGTGCAGGACCAGCGCCGCAACGCGTACCCCACGAAGATCGTATGGGAGTACAACAACCAGCCGTGGCCCGGCGCCGATGCGGACGACGAAGGCAAGGCGACGCGACGTCCGAAACAGTGGATGTACTGGCTCTACTGCGAGCGTCCCGAGGACAGGATGGTCATCACCGCGACGCGCAAGAACGTCGAAGGCGTCCACGTCGTGGAGCTCGACGTGGGCAAGCTCGCGTATCCGGACGACTTCACCGTCTACCTCAACGAGCGCATGGTGCATCCGGGGCAGACCGTCGTCGTGAAGGTCGGCGGCAAGGAGGTCTACCGCGGGGTGCCGCAGCCCGACTTCGTGACGGTGCTCGAGTCGCTGGACGCGAAGCTCGACCGGACGCTGACGTTCGACCGGAAGATCAAGATCCCGGAGCTGGACTGAAGAGGAACCGCAGAGGACGCAGAGGCCGCAGAGGCTGGGCGTACGGCTGTCGCTGGTTGCTCGTCTTGAGCCGAGTCGATACATATACGCGACCCGTGCTGAGGGCGGTGAGACTGGAGATCTAGCCGCCTCGATGTAGGTGCACAGGCCAGCGGCGAGACGCCGCCGCCCAGGATCACCCTCTTCTGCCGTGACCTGACCTCGTCCCGCGCGAGCAGAGGGTGTGGCCCCTCGCGGCTCGAGGCCCGTCCATCGCGGGTGCAGTGCACCGTCGCCGCGGCTGCGTGCCAGCTGCGGCGCGTCGTGGGTGGCGGAGCACCCGGTGCTCTACCGCCCCCGTCGTCCCGAGGGCACGAGCTTCTACCGACTGCTCGAGCAGCACTTCGAGGACTACACCCGTGTGCACTCCGAGCGCTACGCGCCGCGCCACGGCATGCTGCGCCGCGTGGTCCGCCGGTGCGTCGAGCAGTTCCTCGACTGTGGGCGGCACGTCTCGGGCTTCGCGCGCCTGCGGTGCGGCGGCTGCAGATCGGAACACCTCGTCGCCTTCTCGTGCCAGACGCGCAACTTCTGCCCGAGCTGTCAGGCCAAGCGCGCAGCGCTCTTCGCCGAGCATTTCGTAGAGGTCGTTCGGAGGCCTGTGCCGCACCGACACGTGGTCTTCACGATTCCCCGGGCGCTGCGCGGCCTCTTCGAGCGGGACCGGCGGCTGCTGCCGATTCTCAGCCGCTCGGCGTACCGGGCGACGCGGGATGCCCTGCAAGCGGCGCTGAACCGCCGTGATGCCCTGCCAGGCATGGTGGCGTCGCCCTTCGACTCGCTCTGCTCGCTCAGAGCAAGATCCAGACGTTCGGCTCATTCGGCAACTGGCACCCGCACATCCACGCGCTCGTCACCGACGGACTGCTTGAGCGGGGTGGGGGCTACTTACCGCTGGGATCCTCCCCCGCTGGGCACGTCGAGCAGCGTTTCCGCAGGCTGGTGGTTTCGGGGCTCGTGCGCGCCGAGCGCCTCTCGGAGGACTTCGCTGAGGCCTTGCTCACTTGGGAGCCCTCGGGCTTCTCGGTGCATGCCGGAGGAGTCATCGAACCAACCGACGCCCAGGCCACGGAGCGGGTGAGTCGGTATGTCGTGCGGGCGCCCGTGGCGCTCGGCAAGGTGCACCCGCAGAAGGACGGCCGCGTGAAGCTGCTCACGCCGCGCGATCCGTCGACCGGCCGGGATCATCGTTTGTTCGACCCGCTGGACTGGGTGCACGCGGTCACGACGCAGATCCCGGATCCACGCCAGCACATGGTGCGCTACTACGGCGCGTACGCGAGCCGTGCGCGCCGGCTCTACCGGCCGCCGGAGCCGAAGGCCTCCGATGCGCAGCCGAGAGGGGAGCCGCGTCCGGACGAAGACGACCTGGACGCCTGGCTGCGGACGCGTCGGCGTTCGTGGGCGCGGCTGCTGGCGCGCATCTACGAGGTGGACCCGCTCGTCTGTCCGCGCTGTGGCGACGAGCTGAAGGTGGTGGCGGCGATCACGGATCCGATCATCATCGACCGGATCCTCAAGCACCGCCTGCGACGCGACATCCGGAGCCCCTTCGAGCCGCGCGCACCGCCGGCTGCGTGAGGTGAGCGTTGATGGGGGCGGCTCTTCTCGACGCGCAGACCGCGCGCGGTGGGGGAGTTGCGTGTCGATCGTCAGCGTGGGTGATTCCAAGGCGGCCCCTGACGCCGTATCGCATCCCCGAGGGGGGCGCCGGCGGTCTTCAAGGCGCGTCGCCGAGCGTGGGGGAGTGCCGTGGGAGTCGTCACGCCAAGCGACGTACTCTGGCGAGGTGGTTACTTTCCCCTATCCGCCAGAGATCGGCAATCGACACGTCCATGGGGCAGGCTCCTGGAGAGGCGCGGAGGTCCCTGACGTCCACGCGGGGCTGAGCCGCCCAGTGTGCCGAAGGGGCGCCAGCAGCGCCAGACTCCCCGAGTCCGCTTGCCATCGGGCGCGCGGCGACGTCCAATCGCGGCCATGAACACCCCGCTTCGCATGGCTCTTGGGATCGTACTCCTCTCCACGCTGGCGATCAGCGCCACCCCAGTGGACGCGGCGGAGAACTTCGCCGAGGCCATGGTGTCGAAGCTGAAGCTCGGAGAACCGATCCAGGGCAAGGTCGCGATCCTGTTCCCGCTCGTCGTGCCCAAGGCCCCGGGCGATGCCGGTGTGGTCTCCCAGAACACGGCCGAGGACCTCACCTTCGCGGAGCCGGAGTTCCCGGATCACCGCTACGCCGTCGAGGTCACGAACCCGACGGACAAGCCCGTGCTGCTGCTCGGCGGCACGGTGCTCGTCGGCGGCAAGCGCGATCGCATGCTGCGCCACGACACGATCGTCGGCGCCGGCAAGACCGTGCAGGTGCGGGCCCTACCAGCCGCCTCCAGCAGCGACATTCGCAAGGAGCCGGTGCCCTTCGTGCTCGGCAAGCAGCTGGCGCCGGTCTACCTGCGTCGCAAGGCCGACTTCGGCGGCTCGAGCACGACGGTCACGACCTTCATCGCGCGCAACCTCGACTTCCGCAACGAAGGCGACCAGCGCAAGTCGCTGGCTGCCCTCGGCAGCTCGGACGTGCTCCAGAAGTACACCGCGGAAGGCCGCACGAAGCTCGACGCCGCCCTCAAGGGCATGAAGCGTCCGAACGGCGAGATCGTCGGATGGATCCTGGCGCTGCGGGGCAGGCTGCAGTCGTTCGTCGTCTTTGGCGACCGCCAGGTCGCCGAGGGCTATCGCGGGGCCTTCCTGCTCGGCGCCACGTACTCGGCCGCTGCCATCGAGATCCAAGCCGCGAAGAAGAACGTACCGATGCCCGGCAAGGACGATCCGGCGAAGACGCTCGCCATCGTGACGAAGGAAGCCCAGCAGCTCCTCGAACGCATCCAGAAGGCGCGCTACAAGGCCGATGGCTCGCAGCCCGAGGGAGCGGCGGGCCACCGGCTCCTCATGCAGCTCAGCGGCGGCGCACGCGGTCGTGTCGTGGGCGCGAACGACAAGCTCGTGCACATGGCCGTCTATCCGCACGACCCCTTCGCGAACGCCTTCTACGGCTCGAAGATCGACTTGGAGAACCCCGACCTCCAGTCCGATCCCACGCGCGAGGGGCTTGCGGAGCTCGGGCGCAAGGCCAAGGACGGTCGCCGCCTCAGCGAGTCGGAGCGACGCCTGCTGCGCCGGGTCGGAGGAGGCCGCACCGGCGGCGGCGTGCCCGGCGGCCGTCGCCGCTAGCCCCTACTTCACGCGCTCGATGTCGTTGAGCACCCAGCTGCGATCGAAGAACTCCTTCGTCGGAGCGTAAAGGCGGAAGTAGGTGAACCAGCCCTTGCCGGGCAGGGTCTTCACCCAGTTGCTCTCCTTGCCCTTGGGGGCCGTCGGGCCGAAGTAGAGATCGACGGAGCCGTCGTCGTTCACCTGCAGCTTCATGCGCGACGAGCGGTCAGGCGACACACCGGTGTCGATCAGACAGCGCGTCGTGTTGTCGTAGACCGTGAACGACCAGAACTGCTTGACGGGGGCGTTGGCGGGCACGCGGATGCGGTAGTGCTTGCCACCGTCGAGCCAGTTCCCGTCGGAGTCCTTCTGCGACTCGAGGTAGACCTGCCCCGCGTTGACCGTGCGGCCGAGCATGCCCTCGGTCACGCCGATCGCCTCGTAGAACCACGACGCGCGCTCGTCGAACTGCGTACGTCCCGGGATCTCCTGGTTGATCTCCTTGAGCAGCAGCGACATCTCCCAGCGACGGTCCTCCCAGACGCGCGCGCCAGGGATGCGCTTCGCGAAGCTGTTCGCGCGCGCCATCGCCTCACCGACGATGCTGGCCTCACCGAGGATCTTCTGCAGGCGCAGATCGGGGTCGAACGGCTTGCCCTTCTCGATGCCGATCGTGGCCAGCATGCCCATCATGATGCGGTCCCGCTCGTGCACCGGCTCCTGCAGCAGCATGTCGGCCAGACGCTCCCAGTACCCGAGACCGCGCGGCTGCATGGCGGTCCACTTGCGCGTGCCCGGGCGGATGAGCCGCGTCTTGGGCGTGCTGTCTTCCTTCCCGTGCGGATAGATGCGGAACTGGTCCGTGATGCCCTTGAAGCGCGCCGGATCGGGATCGAGCACGCGGAAGGCCAGCATGACGTTGTTGTTGGGCGAGCGGATGACGTGGTGGCCGTCGACCTTCATCTCGGGGTGGTCCGGACCCAGCAGCAGGTACTTGCCGCCTGCGCCCTTGAACGGACCGATCTGGCCGGTATCGACGAGCGGACGCTGCCACATGTCGAGGATGCCGCCCGCGGTCAGGCCCGAGGGCTCGACGACGACGAGCGGACCGGTCTTGGCCAGGTTGGGGAACGTGATGAAGTACGGCGTCGTGGCGTTCGCGGTGAGGATGCCCTGCTTCTCGGTGAAGGTGATGTAGGCGACGTAGTCGTAGTCGCTCGCGCCGAAGGTCGCCTTCGTGGCGTACTGCCACTCCGCCATCTCGACGAGCGGCAGGGCCCAGAGGTAGGCCTGGCAGGCCCGCTGGAAGTCGATGCGGTCGTAGAGCTTTGCGACGGTGTCGTCCGTCGGATAGCCGTTCTCGAACGCGAGCTTCCCAGCGGGTGTGTCGACCTCTTCCGTGAAGGCAACGCCGACCAGACAGAGAAGGACGAGCAGAGCGGTAGCCAGGCGCAGCATGGCGATCTCCCGTGGTGAGGATCAGAAGTTGAAGTTGAACGCGAGGTACGGGCCGTGGAACAGCACGTCCCACTCGAAGCGGTTCGCGCCCGAGCCGTCGGCGTAGTCGATGTCGAGGGCCTTCCAGCCGCCTTCCAGCGAGAACCAATCCGTGAAGCGGTAGCGCGCCGAAGCACGCAGGCTCCACGAGAAGTCCGACCCGATGCCGAAGCCGCCGATGTCGCCCTCGAGGTCGAACATCCAGCGGTTGCCCAGGTCGTACGTCACGCGTGCGCCGATGATCGGGTCGACGAAGTCGCGCGAACGCTGCACGCCGGGGAGCCGGGCCGGATCGATCTCGCCCTCGATGTCGAAGTAGCGGATGCCGGCGAAGACTTCGTACGCAATGCTGCCCGTGCAGCCATTGCAGTCCGGCTCCAGCGGACACTTGCTGATGCAGTAGGACACGTCGGCCTGCCACATGTTCAGGGAGGCCTCGGCGTCGATCCCGGCGCCGCCCTCGCGGAAGCTCACGCCATCCGCGTAGGTCACGAACTGGCCGGCGAGGCGGAAGCCCCACTTGCCGTACCACCCTTTGATGCGCCCTTGGAAGAACGACTCGCCGTGATCGATGAAGCTCTCGATGCCCTCGGAGATGCTCGAGTCGACGTCGACCTCACGACCCCGAACGTTCATGCGGCCGTCCGAAGCCGGGAACCATGCGGCGATCGACAGCTCCCACTGCCAGCAGCACGTGCCGCACGGCACGTCGTAGGGCAGGCACTTCGGCGGGCAGACTTCCGGACAGCAGGGCGAGCGCTCGAGGCGCACGGGCTCGCATCCGCTGGGGGCTTCGATCGCAGCACGACCGTCCTGCGCGTGGGCGTCGCTGGGCAGCGCGCACGCGGCGGTCAGGGCCAGAGCCAGGATCAGGATCGTCTGCTTCATGTCGTCCTCCCTCGTATCGATCAAGGCTAGCGGCGTCGGCCCCCGCCTCCGCGACTGCGACCGCCACCTGAGCGACCGCCGAGACTGCGTCCACCACCGCTGCGCGAGCGTCCGCCAAGGCTACGGCCGCCGGAGCGCGAGCGCCCCGACCCCAGGCTGCTGCGTCCACGCTGGCTGTTGCGCCGCGCGGTGCTACCGCTGCGCGAGCCGCCCAGTCCGCTACGGCCTTGGGCGCCGGTCCGCCTCCGGTCCGGGCGCGTGGTCGGGCGGGTGCCCGGGCGTTGGCCCGAGCCGAACTCCGGTATGCGGGAGCGCCCCCCACCGACGGACGGCGACGGCGACGGGCGCCGGCCGGTGCCGAACCCCGGTCGCGGCTGACCGCCGGTCGGCGGGCGCCGGACGGGCGCGCGCATGCCGCCGCGGGCCGGCTGAGCCGGGCTGCGACGCTGGTTCCACGTCGGCGTCCGAGCGCCGCCGACCTTGCCTCCAGGGCCGCGGGGCGGGCGCGTCGGCTGGATGCGCATGTTGTTGCGCGACGGCTGCCACTTGTTGATGTTCGTCCGGTTGACGTTGTTGAAGTTCGTCCGGTTGATCTGCCCGCTGCGGTTGTAGTTGAAGTGGGCACTCTTGTGGACGTGGATGCTGCCGTAGTGCCCGTGACCGTGGTGATGCCCCCACCCGATCTCGTGGAAGGCCCAGGCGCCGACGACGCCGGCCGTGAAGCCGGCCCAGAAGTGGCCCGCGTAGGACGGCGGATGCGTGTGCACCGGCTGCGTCACGTAGACGGGGTTGTACTGCGGGACGTAGATCACCTCCGGCTTGGCCGGCTGGACGTAGATGACCTGGGTCTCCTTCTCGACGACGATCTTCTGCTTGTCGTTGGACTCGAGGTTGCCGGTGTCCTTGGCCTTCTTGCGGAAGGCTTGCACGGCCCCGAGAACGTCGCTCTCCTGGTGGGCCACCGCGTAGCCCATCTGCTCCATCCAGTCGAGGTTCTCGCTCATCCACTGCAGGACGTCCGGGAACTGGACCAGGGCCTGCACGGACGGATCCCAGTCCGAGTTCTCGGGCGCACCCTTGACCTCGCCCTTCTGGGCTGCGAGCCAGCGGGCGGCCTTGAGCACGTCCAGGGGCGCGGTGGTCGCGGGCAAGACCGAAGAGAGCACCTGGTCCGGGTAGAGCGCCACCGGGCCGACGATCTCCTCGAGCTCCTTGGCCGTGTACTTCTTGGGCTGCGCCTCGTCGGCGACGGCGGGCAGGGCAACGAGGGCGAAGAGGGCGAACGCAATCAGGACGCGCTGCATGGTTACTCCCCCACCTCGCGCCAACCCTCGGTCGGGTTGAAGCCGATCATCTTCTGGACGCAGACTGCGGTGCAACGGCCGAGGTCGCGCTCGTACATCGTGCCGTGGTGACTGAAGAGGAACGTCATGACGCCGCTGCTGCCGTACGCGGCCGGATAGGCCACGATGGCGTAGCCCGCGATCATGTTGCCGTTGATGACGTAGCTGTGCCGGCCACCCGGCGCCGCGCCACCCTGGCCCTCGAGGATGCGGAAGTAGTAGCCGCCGACGGGCACGCGCTGGCCGCGCTGCATGCCACCGAGGTGCTCACGCCATGACGCCACGAGAGGCCCGAGCGGGCTCGCGTCCTGGCCTTCCTGCGTGGGCCAGTAGAGCCCGTCCTGCTTGCCCTCGCTGCTGCGCAGCCTGCGCGCATACTCGCGCACGCGGTCGCCGTCGCGGTCTTCCGACGCGTAGTCGACCTGGGCATCGGCGTAGATCCGGCAGATGTCCATCGCGCGGTGCTCGTTGCGCCCGATGCGACGCGCGAGGATCTCGTCGCGGCCGGCCTCCAGGTCGAAGCGCCACGTGCCGTCCTTGCCCTTCACCAGGGGGAAGGGCAGCGGCCAGTCGTCGTCCCCGATGACGAGGGTCTTGGAACCGTCGGGGTTGTCGCGCAGGGCGTGTCGCTTCTTGGCGAGAGCGGCGAGTTCCTTGCGCTCCTTGGCCACGACCGGGTCCTTGCCCGACATCACCAGATCGCTCGCCGCCGAGCCGAAGATCCGGCCCAGCGCGGCATCGTCGTTGGCCGCCGCGGCGTGGATCAGGGCCTTGCTCGCGGCCTCGGCGTCGGCGTAGGCGGCCGGACCCACCGCTGCCGCCTTCTCGTCCGCCGATGCGTAGGTACCGGCCACCAGCGCCACCACGGCGAGCAGGGCGAGCAGCCACCGCCTGCTATGCGCAGTTCTCATCCTCAACCTCCTGGAAGACCCGAACGGTATGCCGCCGAGGCCCCCGTTGCACCTGTCAGTAGTGACAGAATGCGGCTCGGCGGTCGGTATGATCCGGGGCCCACCGGAGCCCCCATGTCCCGACCCCGCGTCCTCCTGGCCGACGACCACCCGGTCCTCCTCCGCGGCCTCGAGAGCATGCTGGCTGAGGAGTTCGACGTGGTGGGCACCGCCGGCGATGGCAAGGCCCTGATCGCAGCAGCCGGGGACCTGCGGCCCGACGTCGCCGTCATCGACATCGCCATGCCCGAGATGAGTGGGCTCGACGCGCTCCAGCGTCTGGCCGAGACGGCTCCCCGCTGTCGCGTCATCGTCCTCTCCATGCACGAGGACCCGGACGTGGTGGCGGCTGCCGTCGACGCCGGAGCCGCCGCGTTCGTGGCCAAGAGCGACGTGGCGGACGGCCTGTTCACGGCCATCCGTTCCGTGGTGCGCGGGGAGTCGTGGATCTCACCCCGTCTGCGACCCGCCGTCGAGGCCGCGCCTCCTGCGGCGGCCAAGCGCAAGCCGCTGACGCCGCGCCAGCGGGAGGTCCTCGATCTCCTCGCCAAGGGCCGCAGCATGAAGCAGGTCGCCTACGATCTGGGCATCACGGCCCGCACCGTGGCGTTCCACAAGTACAAGATCATGGAAGAACACGGCCTCGAGTCGAACGCCGAGCTCTTCCAGCTGGCCATGCGCGAGGGCCTGGGCTAGCCCCCACTGTCACTAGTGCCAGTAGTCCCGGCGCGACGCGTCTGCTATCCGTTGCATGGACTTCCGGGCGCAGCGTGCGTGCGGATGGGGGGCGCCATGAGCCGGATCCGCGTTCTGCTGGCCGATGACCATGCCGACCTCGCGGACCATGCTGCAGCGTTGATGGCCGAGCGCTTTGACGTGGTTGGCACGGCGGAGGACGGCGAGGCCGCCGTCGCGGACTGCCACGAACTCCGGCCGGACGTGGTCGTCCTCGATGTCGCCATGCCCAAGCTCAATGGGCTGGATGCCCTACGCCGGATCCTGGCCGATCGGCCGGCCACCTGCGTCGTCATGCTGTCGGTTCACGACGAACCCGAGTACGTTGATGCCGCCCTGGCCGCGGGCGCCAAGGGCTACGTGTTCAAGGGCAGCATGGGAGGCGACCTCGTGGGTGCCGTGGAAGAAGCACTGAAGGGACGCGTATTCGTCTCGCGCCGGGCGCCGCCGGGGCACGGGTCGAGGCCGCCGGGAGGCCGCCGCTGATGCGCACCGCGCTGTGCCTGCTCGCACTCCTGGCCGCGTGCCCGGTCTTCGCGACCGAATCGCTCGCAGCGCCGGCTCCCACCCCCGCGGACGTTCGCGCCGTGGTCGCCGCGCCCACGACGTGGACGACGAACGCTCCGCTGCGCCGGAGCGCCGCCGCCTGCCGCGAGAGCTGGTGCCGGCCGGAGTGCGGTTGGGTGGTCTCTCTGCCCATATGGGTTCCCGGCGTGACGGGCAACCTGGCCGTGGGCGACGCGAGCTTTCAGCCGGCCGATCTCAAGCGCTCGGAGGGCGGCAGCAGCCAGCCCCAGGCGCTCGACCTGGGCATCCTCGATCGTGGCCCCGACGTCGCCACGGCGCTGGAGTTCGCCTTCGTCGGCGCCGTGACCCACTACCGCGGGCCCTGGTCCGTCGGCGTCGACGCGTTCGGCCTGCGGATCGGCAACGAGCTGACGTTCCAGTTCAATGGAGCCGAGGTCGACTCGGAGTTCCGTGCGGGCATCGGCCGCCTCTGGGTGGCCTACCGCTTCAGTCAGCACCGGCTGCGCTTGTGGGACGCCCAGCGGCCGGCCGTCGCCGAGCACGAGATCTACGTGGGCACGCGCTTCTCGTGGGCCAGCTTCAAGGCCACGCTGCCCAGCGGCACGCGGACCAAGGCGGAGCGCAACTGGTTCGACCCGATCATCGGGCTGCGCAGCCACCTGCACCTGCGTAACGGCTGGTCCGTCCTCCTCCAGGCCGACATCGGCGGCTTCGGCGTCAGCTCGGAGTTCGCCTGGAGCTTCCTCGGCGGCCTGACCTACCGCTTCTCGCGCAAGTTCAGCCTGACCCTCGCGTGGAGCATCCTCGATCTGGACTACCGGCGTACCCTGCGGAGCATCCCGTTCGACATCGACCTGCAGTTGAGCGGGCCCCACCTCGGGATGAGCTTCTACTTCTAGACTGACGCCGTGCAACCCCGCCAGACCCACGTGCTCGCGGCCATGGCCATGGCCATCCTGGTCGCCGCTGCCGCGTGGGCCGTGCTCCGCGATCCGGTGCTCACCTTCGAGGGGTCCGCGACCTTCGTCGGACGCAAGGTCTGCGCCGAGTGCCATGAGAAGGAGACCGAGCGCTGGCAGGGGTCGCACCACGACCTCGCCATGGACCACGCCCGGCCGGACACCGTGCGCGGGGACTTCGGGGACGTGACGTTCACGCATCAGGGCGTCACGTCGCGTTTCTGGCGCGACGGCGAGCACTACCTCGTACGAACGGACGGCCCGGACGGCGCGCTCACCGAGTACGAGGTGAAGTACGTCTTCGGCTACGAGCCCCTGCAGCAGTACCTCGTCGACGGCGAGAATGGACGCCTGCAGGTGTTGCACCTGTGCTGGGACACCGAGGAGCAGCGCTGGTTCCACCTCTACGACGAGCCGATCGCGCACGAGGATGCCCTGCACTGGACGGGCCGCCACTTCACGTGGAACTTCATGTGCGCGGAATGCCACTCGACCGACCTGCAGCGCCGCTACGCGCCCGACACGGACACCTACGACACGACCTGGTTCGAGATCGACGTCTCCTGTGAGGCCTGCCATGGACCGGGCTCGCACCACGAGACGTGGGCCCGCAAGGGCGAGGATCCGCGCGTCGCCTCCATGGGCCTCGAGGTCCAGTTCAAGGGCAAGGAGGCCAACCTCGAGATCGAGCACTGTGCGCGCTGCCACAGCCGCCGCGAGCAGCTCACGGACGCGTACGTCTACGGCCGGCCGCTGCTGGACCAGTACGCACCGAGGCTGCTCGTCGAGCCGCTCTATCACGCCGACGGCCAGATCCTCGACGAGGTCTACGTCTACGGTTCGTTCCTGCAGAGCAAGATGCACGCCGAGGGCGTGCGCTGCAGCGACTGCCACGATCCCCACAGCGGGCGTCTCAAACACGAAGGCGACAAGGTCTGCACGCAGTGCCACTCCGAGGAAGGCGACGAGCGCTTTCCGAAGCTGCGCAAGGCGAAGTACGACGACGTGAAGCACCACTTCCACCCGGACGAGACGAAGCCGGGGCGGGCGTGTGTCGGCTGCCACATGGAAGCGCGTACCTACATGCAGGTGGATCCGCGGCGGGACCACAGCTTCCGAATCCCGCGGCCGGACCTCACTGAGAGGATCGGAACGCCCAACGCCTGCAACACCTGCCACAAGGACAAGACGTCGGCATGGTCGGTCGCCGAGATCGGCAAGCACTTGCCCGATTTCCTGACGGGGCGCATCACGGCGCCGCACTTCGGCGAGGCCTTCGCCCAGGCCCGCGCGGGGGATCCGCAGTCCTTCGAAGCCCTCGCGTCGATGGCGACGGATGTCGAAGGCGTCCGCCCCATCGTGCGTGCCACGTCCGTCGAGTACCTCGGACGTTTCCGTTCGCCCGAGGCGATCCGCGCACTCGCGCCCGCGCTCGAGGATCCGGACGGCCTCGTGCGCGCGACGGCTGCGGCTGCCATCGGTGGGTACGTTCCGGCCCAGGCGCCGGCTCCGCTGCTTGCACAGAAGGCCAAGGTGCTGGCCCCGCTCCTGCAGGATCCCCTCCTGCTCGTGCGCACGGAAGCAGCCCGTGCGCTGGCTGGCGGCGCGGAGGCCCTGCTCGACGACAGCGCGGCCTTCAAGTCCGCCCTGGCCGAGTTGCTGGCCCGGTACGACGCGCAGGCCGAGCGGCCCGAGGCGCAGGTGACGCTCGGCGCGCTGCACGAAGCGCGTGGCCGGCGCGTGGAGGCCGAGGCGGCCTACCTCCGCGCGTTGGCCATCGACATTCGCTTCGTACCGGCACGCTTCAACCTCGCAACGCTGCTCAACGGTCTGGGGCGCAACGACGAAGCCGAACGCCAGCTGCGCGCCGTCACGAAGCAGGAGCCCGACAACGGCCAGGCCTGGTACTCGCTCGGGCTCCTGCTCTCCGAGATGCAGAAGCCTGCCGAAGCCCTCTCCGCGCTGGCCCATGCGGCGCGTCGTCTGCCCGAGGACGCGCGCGTGCACTACAACTACGGCGCTGCGCTCCTCGCGGCCGGGTCCATCCCCGAGGCCGACACCGTCCTGAGCAAGGCCCATCGGCTCGACCCGCGCGACCCGGACGTGCTGCGCGCCTTGATCGGCCTCGCTTCCCGGCGCGGCGACGCGTCGCGGGCACGGGCACTGGCGCAGAAGCTCCGTGCCCTGCCATTGCGCTGACCCACCGGTAGCATGGCGCGCCATGACCGACGCAACGCCGCCTGATGACGCCGCGATCGATGCTCTGTTGGAGCGCGGTGTGGAGCAGTGGCGCGAGGGTGCCGCCGAAGCGGCAGTGGAGACCCTCCGGGAGGCCCTCTCGCACCTGGAGCATTGCGAGCACGACGCGCGGTACTTCCGCACGGTGCGCAATCTCGCCAAGATGCTGCAAGCGCGCGGTCAGACGGAGGAGGCCGACCAGCACTTCCTCGAGGCCGAGCGCCGAGCCGAGCACGTCGGCGGCAGGATCCTGCTGCGCGCGCGCATCGACGTGGTCCAGAACCTGGTGTTCGCCGGCCGCTACGCTGCCGCTAGGGAACGCACGCAGCCGCTGCTCGAGGATCCTGCGCTGCACGCTGCACCCGAGCTCCACAGCTTCCTGCTGCGCTTGGCCGGCGACGTACTGCTTGCCGAAGGAGAGCTGGGCACGGCCCTGAACCACCTGAACGAAGCCGTCGCAATCGCCGAGAAGCACGAGGACGTGCGTGCGTTGGCAGGCGCCGAGTCCAGCCGGGGCCGGGTCCTCAGCGTGAGTGGCGACCTCCATGCTGCGGTGGCCGCCTACGGCCGTGCGTTGGACGCCTACCGCGAGGTCAAGGACTACGCGAGCGTCGCGGGCACCCTGGCGAACACAGCGCTGATCGGGATCGACCTCGGCGCCTTCGAGGACGCCGAGCGCAATGCGCGCGAGAGCCTCGAGCTCGCGAGGGAGGTCCAGAGCCCGCGGATGGAGGCGGGCGTCCTACGGATCCTCGCCTGCGCGCTGCAGCGTCAGGGCGCCCTCGCGGAGGCGGAGGTGCATGCGGACAGGTCGTGCAGACTGGCGGAGGACCTCGGGGCCTTCGTAGAGCAGACCGCGGGGCTCGTGCGCCTCGGCAAGATCCAGCACGAGGCGGGGCGTCATGGCGAGGCCCAGGAGAGTCTCGCGACGGCGCGGGCGCTGGGTCGCGAACACGGGGATCGGATCCACGAGACCTACGCGTTGGATGCACTGGCCCGTGTTCACCTCGCCCAGGGCGACGTGGACGCTGCCCGGAGCGCCATGGCCGCCATCGCGGACGAGCGGGCACGGCGACGCAAGGCCGACGAGATCCGGCACCTCACGGCACGTCTACTGAGCGCGCAGGAGGCCGAGCAGCGTCGCATCGGCCGGGACCTGCACGACGATCTCGGACAACGCCTGGCCGTGCTCTCCCTGGAGCTCGCGCAGCTAGCCCGGAAGCAGGAGGGTCGCGATCCCGACGACCAAGCGCGGGCCCGGACCGCCTTGGAGACCACCCAGGCGATTGCAGCCGACGTCTCCCGCATCTCGCACCAGCTCCATCCGGCTGCCTTGGAGCACCTCGGGCTCACCGCCGCCACGCGCGGCCTCTGCCGGGAGATGGGCGAACTGGCTGACCTCACGATCGCGTTCGAGGCAGAGGCGGATCTACCCGCCCTGGATCCCGACAGCGCGCTGAGCGTGTTCCGGATCGTCCAGGAAGCGCTGCGCAACGTCGCGCGCCACAGCGGCGCGAACCAAGCAACAGTCGGGCTGGAGCCGCACGACGGGAACCTGTGCGTCACGGTGGCAGACGACGGCCACGGCTTCGACCCAGACGCCCCGCGGGAGTCCGGCATCGGGCTCATGAGTATGCGGGAGCGCGCGGAGCTCCTGGGTGGGCACTTCGAGATCGAATCGGCGCCCGGCAGCGGGACGACCGTTCGCGTCAGCGTGCCGCTCGGCTGAAGTTCAACTTCAAGCGGACGAGGCCCTTCGGCGGCACGGGCGAGCTCTACGTCAACGGCGCCGCGGTCGACACCCGCGAGATGCCGCGGATGCACATCAGCACGTACTCGCT
>JASJDY010000053.1 GCA_030065025.1 Planctomycetota bacterium | reverse complement strand
GCCGTGCGGACAACGCGCTTCTCGGGTCGCGGGGTGGGGCTCGACGTCGTCAAGGCCGAGGTGGAGGCCCTCCACGGCTCCATCGATCTCCAGGCCACGCTCGGGCACGGCTGTCGGTTCACCTTGATCGTGCCGCTCACCCTCACGGCCATCCACGCTCTGCTCGTGCGCTGCGGCGGACGCGACTTCGCGCTGCCGAGTGCCACGGTCACCGGCCTCGTACGCATCTGCGCCGAGGACATCCGTGAGCTGCCGACCGGGCATGCGCTCCACCACGGTGATCGGCTGCTGCCGCTGCGCTTCCTCGCTCCGTTGCTGGGCGTGGGGGCTGCGCCCAGCTTCGGCTCCGACGGGCGTCTCCCCGTGGCGATCGTGGGGAACGCCGGAGCCGAGATCGCCCTGGTCGTGGACGCGCTCCAGTCCGAGACCGAGATCCTGGTCAAGGACCTCGGGAATCGCCTGCAGGGACTCGAGTTCGTCTCCGGCGCAACGATCCTGGAGGACGGCGAGATCGCGCTGATCCTGAACGCCCAGGCGATGGCGCGCAGTCTCGACGGGCGGCCGGCACTGGCCACCGCCTTGGCGGAGGCGGCCGACGACGACGAGCCCACGGGTCCGGCACCGCGACTGCTCGTTGCCGACGACTCGGTCACCACGCGCATGCTGCTCATGGGTGTGCTCGAGGAGGCGGGCTTCGATGTCACGGCGGTTCCGGATGGGATGGCCGCCTGGGAGCGGCTGCAGCGGGAGAGCTTCGACATCGTCGTCAGCGACGTCGAGATGCCCCGCATGGACGGCTTCGGGTTGACGGAGCGCGTCCGGTCGTCCACCCAACACCGCAACCTGCCGGTGATTCTCGTCACCGGACTCGAGAAGGAGGAGCACCGCCTCCGCGGTCTCGCCGTGGGAGCCAACGCGTACATCGTGAAGAGCGGTTTCGAGAGCCACAGTCTGCTCGAGGCGATCGGGGAGTTGGTGTAGGTGGGGAACGTTCGACGAGTGCTGGTCGTCGACGACTCGCCGACGACGCGCACGATGCTCGCCGCGGTGATCGAAGATCATCCTGCGCTCACGGTCGTCGCCCAGGCGCGCAACGGTCGCGAGGCGATCCAGCTCGTCGAGCAGCGCAGGCCCGACATCGTGACCATGGACGTCCGCATGCCGGGGATGGACGGCATCGAGGCCACCGAGCACATCATGAGCGCGTGCCCCACACCGATCGTGATCGTGGCCGGGGCTGCGCGCGACGCCGAGGTACGCGCTTCGCTCGAGGCGATGGAGCTGGGCGCCCTCGCCGTCCTGCCGAAGCCGCGGGGACCGCTGGCGCCCGAGTTCCAGACGGACTGCGCCGCGTTGCAGCGGACGCTGGTCGCCCTCGCCGACGTGCGCGTGGTGACGCGCCGTCGCAAGCGTGAATCGAGACGTACGCGTACGTCCGACAAGCCGAAGGCTCGTACACCGTGCGGAGCCGTGGCGCTGGCTGCGTCGACCGGTGGCCCGTGCGCCCTACGTCAGATCCTCAGCGAGCTGCCCGGCACGCTACCGGTGCCCGTGTTGGTCGTACAGCACATCGCGCCCGGCTTCGTCGAGGGGCTCGCCGAGTGGCTCGACGAAGCGACGCCGCTGCGGGTGTCGCTCGCCGCGGAGCGGACGCGCCTGCGCGGAGGTCACGTCTACGTCGCGCCCGACGAGCATCATCTCGGCGTCGAGCGTGGCTGCGCGCGCCTCGATCCCAGCCCGCCGATCGGTCGCTTCCGCCCCTCCGCGGACTACCTCTTCGAGTCCGCTGCGCATGCGTACGGCGGAGAGCTCTTCGCCGGGATCCTGACCGGCATGGGGGAGGATGGCGTGGCCGGCCTGGAGGCCGTGCGTGCGGCCGGGGGCGACGCCGTGGCCCAGGATGAGGCGAGCTCCGTCGTGTACGGCATGCCGCGGGAGGCTGCCCGCCGGCGTCTGGTGCGCGCCAGCCTGGGCCCGAGCGAGATTGCGCGCGAGATCCGTCTGGCGGTTGCGTAGGGGCGGCCGGAGGCGGCGCCGGTAGGCGCCGGCGAACGCCCGCCCGTCGGCGTCGGACAGCGTTGTGACCCCAGATCCCTGGACGCCGTGACGGGCGGGCCTGCGGCCGCGCTTCGCGCGACCTTGGGCCGCCCCTACCCTGCCTTCGCGCGCCTCAAGTCGATCGCGTCGACGACCGCCTGACGCAGCGCAAAGGGATCGATCGGCTTCGAGAGGTAGTCGTCCATGCCGGCCTGCAGGCACCGTTCCCGGTCGCCCGCCATCGCGTTCGCGGTCATCGCCGTGATGCGCAGTCCGGCCGCAGGTCCGTCCAGGGCGCGGATCCGGCGCGTGGCCTCGAACCCGTCCATGCCGGGCATCTGGCAGTCCATGAAGACGACGTCGTAGCTGCTGCGCTGCACGCACTCGACGGCGGCGAGGCCATCATCAGCCACCTCGACCGTGCACCCCATGCGCTCGAGCAGTCGCACCGCGACCTTCTGGTTGATGAGGTTGTCCTCCACGAGGAGGACGTGGGCCTCGACCTGCGGCTGCGCGGGCTGTGCCGTAGGCGCATCGGCCGTGCGTTCCGTAGACGGAGCCGTGGCGCACAGATGGGTCAGCGTCGCGGCGAGCTGCGTGGGTCGCACCGGCTTGAGGAGCACGTCGGCGAAGCCCTGCGCACGGAGATTCTGCACCTCCACGCGGGCGTTCGCCAGGGCGACCGTTCGCGTGCCCCCGCTGCGGAGCAGCGCTTGGAGATCTGTTTCGGTCGCTGCGGCGACCTCGGGATCGAGGAGCGCCAACGTGAACGGATGGCCGGCCGCGGTCGCACGCCGCAGCGCCTCCCGCGCTTCGCGTGCGTCGGCGCAGGTGACGTGCTCGAGCTTCCAGCCGGTCAGGTGCTCGGCCAGGACGTCACGCGTCACGCGGCGCGGATCGACGATGAGCACATGCGCCGTCCGCAGCACGGTCAGGTTCTGGAACGTCTCTTCGGCTGCGCCCGCACGAGGGAGGGTCAGGCGGAACGAGAAGACCGAACCCGAGCCCGGCTCGCTCTCGGCGCGGATGGTGCCGCCCATCAGCTCGACGAGGCGGCGGCTGATCGTGAGGCCGAGACCCGTGCCGCCGTACTTGCGCGTCGTCGAGCTCTCTGCCTGGGTGAACTCCTCGAAGATCTCGGACACACGATCCGGCGGGATCCCCACGCCTGTGTCCTCGACCGCCAGCTCGAGCTCGACCTCATCCTCGGATTCGGCGTACTCCCGGAGGTTGACGAGGACGTGCCCTTCCTCCGTGAACTTGATGGCGTTGCCGATCAGGTTCGTCAGGATCTGTCGGATGCGGCCGGGGTCGCCGAGCAGCTGCCGCGGCGCGTCGGCCGGATAGCGGACCACGAGCTCGATCCCCTTGTCGGCTGCGCGCGGCGCCAGGAGATCGGCCGTGTGGGCCACCGTGCGGGCGAGGTCGAAGGGCACCTGCTCGATGTCGAGCTTGCCGGCCTCGATCTTCGAGAAGTCGAGGATGTCGTTGATGATCGTGAGGAGCGTCTCGGCGGACTCCGTGGCCGTGCCGACGTAGTCGCGCTGCTCCGCGCTCAGCGGCGTGTCCAGGATGAGGCGCAGCATGCCCATCACGCCGTTCATCGGCGTACGGATCTCGTGGCTCATGTTGGCCAGGAACTCGCTCTTCGTGCGGCTCGCCGACTCGGCGGCCTCCTTGGCGTCCACGAGCTCGTGGCGGGAGGCCTCGAGATCGCGCATCGCCTGCTCGAGCTGATCCACGAGCGCGGCGCGCGCCTCGGCCGCCTTCTGCTCCGCGCGCGCGCGGATGGCCTCGAGCTCCTTGTCCTTGAGCTCGCCGAGGATCCGCTCGTTCTCGCGGTGATAGAAGTTGCGCCGCAGGAGGGCGCGGATGCGGCCCTTGAGCACGGCGAAGTGGCTCGACTTGCCGACGAAGTCGTCCGCGCCCGCTTCCAGGGCCCGGGTGAGATCCTCCTGCGACTCGCGGCCCGTCAGCATCATGACCGAGAGCGGAGCATCGAGTCGGCCTCGCAGCTCGTCGACGCGGCGGCAGACCTCGATGCCGTCGAGGCCGGGCATGACGAGGTCCACGAGGACGCAGTCGAACGACTCCGCGTCGAGGAGCGCCAGGCCTTCGGCACCGTCGTGGGCCGGGACGACCTCGTAGCCCTCTTCGCTCAGCTCCATGTTGAGGAGCTCGAGGTACGTCGGGCTGTCGTCGATCGTCAGGATGCGGGCCTTGTGGTACTCGTCCATGCTGCCCGGGAACGAGGACGGCTGGGTCTTGCTGGTCTTGAGCAGTGCGCGGATGCGCGCGAGGAGCACCTCGGGATCAATGGTCTTCGGCAGGAAGTCGTCTGCGCCGCTGTTGAGGGAACGTAGCTCCGTCTCCTCGGCAGCGTCGGCCGTGAGGAGGATGACCGGGATCCCGCGCGTCTCGAAGCGCATGCGCACCTCGCGGCATAGCGCGTCGGCGTCCATGCCGGGGAGGTAGAAGTCCGCGAGGATGAGCGCAGGGGGCGTGCGGCTGATCTCGTCGATGGCCGAGCGGACGTCCTCGACGAGGGTGACGTCGAAGCCGTGCTCCTCCAGCGTCAGGGACATCGCGAGCGCCTGCGTCGGCGAGTCCTCGACCAGGAGGATCCGCTCGCGAGCCTCGGAAACGGGTGTTTCCGCCGGCTGGTCCATCCGGTTGCATCCCTCCCACGCGGGAACGGCAGGTGCCGCCCTGCGCGACACCCCGCAATCCGCCTTCGACGCATCTCCGCGAGGCTGGGGAGCAGGCCACAGGGGGCCTGCACAGGCTGCTTACGATCTGCGCGAGGGGCCGTAGGGGCGGCCGGAGACGTCGCCGCCAGGCGGCGGCGAACGCCCGCCCGTCGAGGTTGGGGTGACGAGTGCGAGCGCGTGGGCGAGCGCGTGGGCGTGGGAGCCTGGCCCATGCAGGGGGCCTGACGTAGGCCAGGCGTCACGAGAACCCGCTCGAGTCCGCGCTCGGGTTCGTCGCGGAGAGTGAGCCGTAGGGGCGGCCTGAAACGTTGCCCTACGCCCCGACGACGCTCCCCACCTGGAGCCTTGCGCCCAAGACGCGCGCCAGGATGTAGGCCGCCGGCGCCTGCACGAGCGCACCGAGGAAGATGGCCGCCGGGAGCGAGGCGCCCAAGGACTGTATGACGCCCGCGGCCACGAGCCCCGGCAGGAGCGCCGCCAGCTGCAGCAGGATCTGGGCCACGGTGTGCAGCAGGTTGATCGCGTTCGGATGCGGTCGCCTGAGGACGAAGAAGCTCTCCACCGCGACCATGGTGACTCCGGCAGCCACATAGGCGGGCAGCGCCGCGGCCGCGAGGCCCACGTCCAGCCGGCCGAGCACGGTCAGGACGATCACGGCGAAGAGCTGCAGCAGGAACGGCACGAGCACGGGCACGGCCAGCAGCGCGCCGGCGAGTCGTGCAGGCGCGAGGGGCAGCTGACGCAGCACCAGGAGCTGCTCACGGGGGAGACGGAATCCGACCGGCAGCGGCATCCAGAGCGGCACCATCGCGAGCATCACGAGAATGGTGCCGGTGAGGCTCGGCGCGCGTGTCTCGCGACTGAACATCGCGAGCATGACGGCCACCACCAGGAGCCCGCCCAGCGCCGCGCGCAGCTGTCGACGCATGGTGAGCAGGTTGAGCCACAGGACTGCGCCCGCGCCCCGGAACCACGGACTGCGGGGGCCGCCGGCGCTGCGCTTGACCTTGCCGCCGTAGGAGCCGCGCCGCACCTGCTCGAACTTCTTCCAAGTGCGCTTCGTCGCCGCGAACGACGACTCCACGAAGTCCACACGCAGCAGCACCACGAGGAGGAAGCTGCCCGCGACGCAGGCCAGCAGGCTCGCCAAGGCCACCAGGCGTGCCGCCAGGTCGGGCTGCACGCTGAGCTCCACCGCCTTGACTGCAGGGAAGAACACGATGCGCGCGGCGGGCGTGCCGAGGAGCGTGTCCAGGTGCTCCAGCACGTCGCCCAGGCCGGCGATACCGCCGATCAGGAGCAGCATCGCGGCGCCGACGAAGCCCACGGTGATGAGCGTGGAGAACGGGCGTAGGCGTGCGTACACGGCGTCCGTGACGAGCATGCTGAGCTCGGCCGCCAGGGCTCCCAGATGCGCGTTCGTGATCTGGCAGAGCACGAAGCCGATCAGGAACCAGGTCGGGTTCGGCATGAAACGTCCGCCGAGCACGAGGAGATAGATCACCCCGATGAACGCGGCCGCGAGGTAGTGGGGCACGAAGTGGTAGAGCAGCAGCTGGCGCCGGGATACCGGCGATGGGAAGAGGTAGTCGAGATCCGCGGGCAGGAAGACGAGCCCGCGCTGGCCGATCCCGCTCAGGACGCCCGTCAACATCAGGAAGGCGAGCAGCGCGAAGAAGACCGCCGCGCGCTCTGCGTCGTTCATGTCCTCGCCGGGACGGGCGCCGAAGACGAGCCCCACGATGGCCAGCACGGCGAGCAAGCCGCCCAGCAATCCTGGCAGCGTACGCAGCTTGCCGAGGATGGAGCCGACTCGGTTCTTCCATCGCGTGAGGATCAGATAGCGGAGCGCGGGATGGAGGATCACGCGAGGTCGTGCCCCTCGGTGATCGCGAAGAACGCCTCTTCCAGCGAGGCATCTTCGTGGCTGGCAGCGGCGGCGCGGATCGTCTCGAGCGTCCCGAGCGCGCGGCGCTGTCCGCGGTGGAGCACCAGCACGCGATCGCACAGCCGCTCGACGAGATCCAGGAGGTGCGAGGAGATGACGACGGCGGCACCGGCGTCCGCACGTCGCCGGATCGAGTCCCGCATCATGCGGATCGCCTTGGGGTCGAGGCCGGTGAGAGGTTCGTCGAAGAGGATGACCTCGGGCTCGCGCAGGAACGCCGTGGCGATGGCGAGCTTCTGACGCATGCCCCGCGACAACGTGCTGGCGAGCTCGTCGCGCTTCTCGGTCAGCTCGAGCTCCTCGAGCAGGGCGGCGAAGCGAGCCTCCGGATCCGCGACGTCGTAGGCCAGGGCCGCGAAGCGCAGGTGCTCGGTCACGGTGAGCATGTCGAAGGGATGTGGCGTGTCGGGGATGAAGGCCAGCGCTCGCTTGGCCCGCTCCGGTGCCGTCGCGACGTCGTGGCCGGCCACGCGTATGCGGCCTGCACTCGGCTTGAGGATGCCGGTGACGCAGCGCAGGGAGGTCGTCTTGCCGGCGCCGTTCGGGCCGACGAGTCCGAGGATCTCCCCCGGCTCACACGCGAACGAGAGGTCCGAGACCGCCGTGAAGTCGCCGTAGCGCTTCGTCAGGCCGTCGATCTCGAGCAGGGGGGAGGAAGCGGTCATGCGGCGATCGTAGCGATCCGGGCGGGGCAGCCCCGGCCGATCACGCGCCCTCGAGGAAGAGGGCGTTGCCGCTCGGGTCGGTGAACTCGGCGGCGCGCGTGCCCTCCGTGACGACGTGAGGGTCTTCCACCTCGATCCCCTTCGCCCGGAGCGCCGCCACGGCCGCGTCCAGGTCGGGGACCTTCCACCCGAAGGTGACGACCTTCTGCGTGTGCAGACTGCTCATGCGTCCGTCGTGGAGACAGAGCGCGCACGCGCCGCCCGTCGTGAACTCCGCCCAGCCGTGGGCGGCGGGATAGGCCGGCTCGAGTCCGAGCGCGTCCTCGTAGAAGGCTACGGCCTCCTCGAAGTCGTGCACGAAGAGGATCAGACGCGTGGCGTCCGTCAGGGCGAGCTCGGTCATGGCAGTTTCCTAGGGCTCCGGCTCTGGCTGGTAGGCGAGGTCGATGCAGTAGCCGACGCCGCGCACGTTGCGGATGATCGCGTCGTCCGGTCGCAGCTTCTTACGGATCTGCGAGATGCACTGGTGCAGGACCGGTGGGCCGATGGCCCGCTGCGTGCGACGGTTCTCTTCGATGACCAGGACCAGCTCCGCGGTGGAGACGACGCGATCGGCGTTCTCCACGAGATGCCGCACGACGCGGAACTCCATCGGCGTGAAGCTCACGAGACGCCCGCCGATGCGCGCGAGGAGTCCTTCCGGGAACAGCTGGAGGGGACCGGCCTTGAGCGGCGGGATCACGAGGCGATAGCGACGTCCGACGAGCGACTTCACGCAGCTGGCCAGCCCGTCGACGAAGCCGCTGTCCCAGACGATGAAGACGTCGCCCTCGGCTTCGTACAGCCGCTTCCAGTCCTCGACGTCGCGACTCGGATAGACGAGCACGAGCGCGGTCTCCCGCGCGGGTGGGTGGGTGCGCAGCCAGCGACAGAAGGCGAGGGAGTCGTCGAGGCCCTCGCGCGGTGCGAGCAGGAACACGACGTCCGGTGCTTCGGCCTGGATCTCGTCACGCCCGCTCTCGAGGGAGGGCGCGGCACGTACGTGCGGATCCTCCAAGCCAAGCTGCAGGGCCTCCACGCTCTGCACCAGGGCCTGGGCGTGGCTCGAGATCACGAGGATGCGGGGTCCCGCAGGCTCCAAGTCCCTCTCCAGACACCACGACGTGGACGCGGCGGCGGCGCCCTGCACCCAATGTACGTCCTCCTGTCGCCGGCGGGCCAGCTTGGGGCACGGCGGCCCGCGAAACCGGGCTGCTCCCAACCGGTATGGTCGCGAGCACGTCCTTCTCCGTCCTCGGCCACATGCCCGTACCCTGATCCGATGCCCCCGCGCCTCCAGCTGCTGCTTGCTCTCGCCACGTGCGTGACTGCACTCACGGGCTGCGGGGATCTGCCCGCGGCTCCCTCGCCGGCGGAGCTGCGGGTGCAGGCGTGGCATGCGGACGTGGTGCCGGTGCTGCAGCAGCACTGCGTGGGGTGCCACGGCGGCGCGGAGCCGATGGGGTCGCTCGACCTCGATCCGTTCGTTGCGGCCGGGGATCCGCCCGATGAAGCAGCGCTGCGGACGCAGGCCGGACTGGCAGAGAAGCTCGCGGGGCACGTGGCCGGCGGCCTGATGCCGCCTCCCGGCGAGGTACGTCCGGATCCTGAGGCCGCACGCGCTTTCTCGGCGTGGTGGACGAAGCACCTCGAGCAGGCCTGGGCCGCTGCGCCCCCCGACCCCGGACGGGTCACGATGCGGCGTCTCAACCGCTACGAGTACCGCCGCACCGTGCGCGACCTCGTCGGCGTGGACTTCCCGGCCGAGGAGATCTTCCCCACGGACGACGTCGGCTACGGCTTCGACCACATCGGGGACGTGCTCTCCATGCCGCCGATCCTGTTCGAGAAGTACCTCGACGCGGCGGCACGCATCGCAGAGGAAGCGATCTGGGACTACGACCCGCGCACGCCGCGCCGCCTCGAGGCCGAGCGCTTGCGTATCTCACGCGGCGGCAGGGCCGTGGGCGAACGGGTGTTGATGACGTCGGACGGCTCCGTACTCGCCCCTCTCGAGATCGGGCGCGGCGGTCGCTATGCCGTGCGCGTGCGTGCGTGGGCGGACCTGATGAACGAGACCCCGGCGTGGCTCGAGCTCGGATTGCGGGGGCGCAAGCTCGCGAAGCATCACGTGTTCGCACGCGCGCGCGAGCCCGCGGTCTTCGAATCCATCCTGAAGCTCACGCGAGGCCCGCACGAGCTTGCGGTTGCCTTCACGAACGATGACTGGGACCCGCGAAACCCCGATCCACGCAAGCGCGACCGGAACCTGCACATCGACTGGATCGAGATCCAGGGGCCGCTCGCAGACGGGCGCACCCCCTTGCCGCCCGCGCAGCAACGCCTCGTCCCGTGCGATCCGGAGGTGGGGGAGGAACGGAGCTGTGCGCAGGAGATCCTGCGGGGGCTCCTGCGCCGCGCGTGGCGCCGCCCGCCCACGGACGTCGAGCTCGAGCGCCACGTCGGGCTCGTGATGCAGGCCATGGCCGACGGGGAGTCGTTCCGGGGCGCCTTGCGTCTCGCGCTCCAGGCGGTCCTGGTCTCGCCACACTTTCTCTTCCGCGTCGAGCTGGACGAGCGTTCGGGGCCCGGCACGCGCTCCGCACCGCTCGATGAGCACGCGCTGGCCTCGCGCCTGGCCTACTTCCTGTGGAGCAGCTTGCCCGACGACGAGCTGGCGGCGCACGCCGACGCCGGGACGTTGCGTACTGCGCTGCACGACCAGGTCACGCGCATGCTGGCGCACCCCCGCGCCGCGGCGCTCGTCGAGAACTTCGGTGCCCAGTGGCTCGAGCTACGGCGTCTCGACACCGTGGCGCCGGACCCCGGGCGCTTCGACACCTTCGACGAGAAGCTACGGAAGTCGATGCGTCGGGAGACCGAGCTCGTGCTCGCCGCCCTCATCCGCGAGGACCGCAGCATCCTGGACCTGATCGACTGGCCGTACACGTACGTCGATCCGCTGCTTGCGCGGCACTACGGTCTCGAGGGTGTGACGGGCAAGGGCTTCCGGCGCGTGAAGCTCACCGACGAGCGCCGCGGCGGCCTGCTCGGCCACGCCTCGATCCTCACGCTCACGTCCTACCCCACGCGCACGTCTCCCGTGCAACGCGGCAAGTGGCTCATGGAGGAGATCCTCGGCACGCCGCCCGCGCCTCCGCCGCCCGGCGTCGGCACGCTCGAGACCCAGGATCCCGCGCTCCTCAAGCTCAGCCTCCGCGAGCGACTGCAGCAGCACCGCGAGGACCCGTCCTGCGCCGTCTGCCACGATCGCATGGACAACCTGGGTTACGGACTCGAGGCGTACGATCCCGTAGGGCGCTGGCGGCGCGTGGACGGCGACGTCGAGATCGACGCGAGCGGCGTGCTGCCCGACGGCCGCGCGTTCGACGGACCGGCCGAGCTGCGCGCGATCCTGCGGGACGATCCCGGGTTCCCGCGCTGCTTCGCCGAGAAGCTCCTGACGTATGCGCTGGGCCGCGGACTCGAGCCCTACGATCGACCCGCCGTCCTGAAGATCGTCGACGAGGCCCGCCAGAAGGGCCTGCGCTTCTCGAGCTTCGTCCACGCGATCGTCGCCAGCGAGCCGTTTACCATGCGTCGCACGTCCGGAGAGCCCCGATGAGTCGCCGCCCCCTCCTGAGCCGCCGTGCCGTCCTGCGCGGTCTGGGGACCGCGGTCGCACTCCCGTGGCTGGAGGCGATGGGCGCGCCGTGGCTCGCGCCTCGCGAGGCGGCTGCCGGGGACGCAGCGTCCGCTCCGCCCCGGCGCATGGCCTACGTGTTCTTCCCGAACGGCGCCCACATGCAGGACTGGACGCCGACGAAGGAGGGCGCGGACTACGAGCTGCCCTGGATCCTGGAGCCGCTCGAGGCCCACAAGCGCGACCTGCTCGTGCTCTCCGGTCTCGCCCAGGATCAGGCACGCGCCCACGGGGACGGCCCCGGGGATCACGCTCGCTGTGTCGCGGTGTTCCTGACGGGCGCGCACCCAGTCAAGACGAAGGGCGCCAACATCCGCGTCGGCGTCTCCGTCGACCAGGTCGCCGCGCGCGCCATCGGCGGCGCGACGCGCTTCGCGTCGGTCGAGCTGGGCATCGAGCCCGGGCGGCAGAGCGGCAACTGTGACTCGGGCTACAGCTGTGCGTACTCCACGAACATGTCGTGGCGCACGCCCACGACGCCGGTCGCGAAGGAGATCAACCCGCGGCTCGTGTTCGAGCGCCTGTTCAACGACGGCAAGCCCGGCGAGACGAAGGAGGCCCGCGACCTGCGGCTCCGGCGGCGCAAGAGCGTGCTCGACTTCGTGGGTCGTGACGCCAAGCAGCTGCGTGGGCGGCTCGGCGGCGCCGACCGCGCCAAGCTCGAGGAGTACCTCGAGGGCCTGCGGGACGTCGAGCGCCGCATCGAGAAGAGCGAGCAGGAGCGCGCCGACGCCCTCGGCGCGGCCGCGGAGTTCCCCGTCCCGGCGGGCATCCCCGGCGACCGGCGTGAGCACATGCGTCTGATGTGCGACCTGCTCGTGCTCGCGTTCCAGACCGACACGACGCGCGTGGCGACCTTCATGCTCGGCAACGGCGGGAGCAACGCCACGTTCCCGTGGATCGGCGTGCGCGGGTCGCACCACGGTCTCTCGCACCACGGGGGCGACAAGGGCAAGATCGCGGCCATCCGCAAGATCAACCGCTTCCACGTGAGCCAGTACGCCTACCTGCTCGAGAAGTTGAAGAGCGTCAAGGAGGGCGAGGGCACGCTGCTGGACAGCTCGATGGTGGTCTTCGGCAGCGGCATCGCGGACGGCAACCGCCACAACCACGACAACCTGCCGGTGCTCCTCGCGGGAGGCGGCGGAGGCTCGCTGCGTACGGGGCGCCACGTGCGCTATCCGCGCTGGACTCCGCTGAACAACCTCTATCTGTCGATGCTCGAGCGCGTCGGTGTCCACCGCACGGCGCTGGGGGACAGCACGGGGCCGCTGGAGAAGCTCGCGTAGGGTCGAGCCTACGCCAGCACGACCGCGCTCGCCTGCCCCAGGAGACCGGCACCGAGCACCAGGAGCGGACGCCGGCCGTCCCACGGCTCGCCTCCAGGCAGGCGCCCCTCACGAAGGCACTGCACGGCCAGGGCGACCTGCATCGTCTCCCACGCCAGCGCACAGTGACCGAGGGCCGCCGTCCACGCGATCGTGGGTACGTCCGCGACCGCGCGCAAAGCGTCGGCATCCTCGCCAAGGCCCGGTGCGACGATGGCCGCGAGCTCCTCCGGACGCGTCTCGGCCTGCTCGAGCGCCTCCGCCGCGGCGGCCTGCAGCGCGTCGGACGAGAGCTGACGCGTGTCGGGCTCGACGGCGTAGGTGGCCGTACCGAGACCGAGGACGTGGGCGAGGCGGGCGTCGGGGGCGACGTCCGCATGACGACGCAACGCCAGTGCGCCGGCGCCGTCCCCGGGCGGCTGTGGGACCCCATACGCCGACATCTCGGCGAGAGCCACACTCGACGTCGGACGCGCGGCGCCCACCACGAGCGCGGCGTCGAGACGGTGGTGCTCGAGACTGCGAACGGCCATGTCGAGCCCGAGCTGCGTCGGTCCCGCAAATCCGGCCAGCGACGTGTTGGCGCCGCGTAGCTCCAGCATCGTCGCCAGGAAGCTGAACGCGTTGTTCTTCAGGCTCGTGAGCATGAAGAACGGCATCACGCGCCGCGCGGATGCGCGGTTGAGCGCCTCCCTGTCGAGGGGATCCTCCGGATCGGCTGCGGCGGCGCGGATCCCTGGCGCGAAGTCACTGCACAGCCAGTCGTCACTGTCCACCTGCGAGAGGTACAGCCCGCGTCGATCGGGCGGCAAGCCGGCATCCGACAGGCCGGACGCGTCGGCGGCTTCGCTGGCCGCCTCGACGGCCAGCTCACCGGCACCGTTGAGGAACTTGATCTGCGGCTCGAGCTCGCGGGGAACCTCGCGTCGCAGGTAGGGCGGCTCCATCCGCGCCAGCGATCCGAAGCGCTCATCGCGCGCGGCCTCGTCGCTGCGTCGGATGGCCGTCCGGCCGGCGTCCAGGCCCGCGAAGACCTCGGGGAGGCCGTAGCCGAGCGCGCTCACGCAGCCCGCCCCCGTGATCACGGCGTCATGATCCCTCGGGGCCCTCATGCGTCCTCTCCCCGGAGGCGGCTCCATGCGCGCCGCGTCGCCTCGCGCGCTTCCAGGCTCGCCAGCTGCACGACGCGTCCCTCGAACTCGATGGACGCACCGCGCGTGCCGTCCACGTGGGTCTCGGCCCGGAAAGCTCGGCGCGACGCGTCAGCGCCGTCATCGATGCGCTCCAGCGTCAGCTCGATGCGGTCGCCCGGAACGGCGAACGCGTAGTAGCGGGCCGAGCGCACGGCGTCGAGCAGGAGCCAGCTCTCGAAGTCCGACGTCACGCCCTCGAGCCAGCCCGCGAGCTGGGCGCACGCTTCGAGGATCAGCATGCCCGGCACGATGGGCTGCTCCGGGAAGTGCCACTCGAAGTAGTCCTCGCTGAGCGCGGCATTCTTCCAGCCGCGAATCGAGCGGCCCGGCTCGTGCTCCGTGATCCGATCGACGAGCAGGAACCTCATGCGTCCTCCTCCGAGACGAGGATGACCGCCGCCATGGCGTGGTCGCCGTCGTGGGTGAGCGAGACGCTGGTCGAGTCGACGCCGAGGCGCGCGGCTTCGCGGGCGGAGCGGCCGTGCAGGGCCAGCGTCGGTGCCGTGCCGCGGCGGACGACCTCCACCTCACGCAGACGGGCGTCGACGCCCAGCGGGGTCAGTCCAAGCCCCAATGCCTTGAGCGCGGCTTCCTTCGCGGCGAAGCGCGCGGCGAAGTGAGGCGCCGGATCCGGGAACCCGTTGCAGTAATCACGCTCGGCTTCGGTGAATACACGCTCTTCGAACTGCGTGCGCTCCCGGAGCAACGTGCGCAGCTCCGGCACGTGCACCAGGTCGATCCCATGTCGGATCCGCGACGGGCTCATGCGATGGACATCCCTCCGTCCACGGTGAAGGCCTGCCCGGTGATGTAGGCCGCGTCCTCGCTGCAGAGGAACAGGACCAGGCCCGCGACGTCCTCCGGCGTCCCGAAGCGTCCCGCAGGAATACGCGCGAGCACCTCGTCACCGGCCCGGCGTTGGATCATCGCCGTCATGTCCGTCTCGATGAACCCGGGCAGCACGGCGTTGATCCGGATGCCGCGGTCGGCGACCTCCAGCGCTGCGGCACGAGTGAGACCGAGGACGCCCGCCTTGGCGGCAGCGTAATTCGCCTGACCGCGGCCACCGCGCAACGCCTGGATCGACGAGAGATTGACGATGCAACCGCTGCGCGCGGGCATCATGCGCTGCAGCGCAAGACGCGTGCAGCGCTGCAGGCCGCCGAGGTTCACGTCGATCACCTTCTGCCAGTCGCGATCCCGCATGGTGGCGAGGAGTGCGTCCTTGGCCACGCCTGCGTTGTTCACCAGGATGTCGAGACGTCCGTGCTCCGAGAACACGCCCCGGAACAGGGTTTCGGTCGCCTGCGCATCGGCGACGTCGGCCTGGAGCGCTTCCGCCGATCCGCCGGCCGCGTGGATGGCCGTGACGACCGCGTTCGCATCGTCCTCGGAGCCGCGGTAGTTCACGATCACGTGCGCACCGCCGGCGGCGAGGCGCGAGGCGATCGCCGCGCCGATGCCGCGGGCGCCGCCCGTCACGAGGGCGACCTGATCCTCCAGGTGGGTCCGGATCATGCCTCACCTCCCGGGACGTACTTTCGCACGACGACACAGGCGTTCTGGCCACCGAAGGCGAAGGAGTTGTTCAGCGCGGCGCGTACCTCGCGACGCCTCCCCGCATCGGGGACGAGATCGAGATCGCAGAGTCGATCCGGCGTGTGCAGGTTCGCGGTGGGGGGGACGGCGTCTTCCTGGACGGCCCGCACGCAACAGCAGAAGGCGACGCCCGCCGCGGCGGAGAGCAGGTGTCCGAGCGCGCCCTTGCTGGATGAGACGGCAGACTCGCCTGCGTGCTCGCCCAGCACCGTGTGGATGGCGCGGATCTCGGCCGGGTCGTTGCGCTTGGTGCCGGTTCCGTGCGCGTTCACGAAGTCGATCTCCGACGGGTCGACGTCGCCGTCGGCCAGTGCGCCCTGCATCGCCTCTGCTGCACCGCGGCCATCCGGAGGCGGTGCGGTGGTGCGGAACGCGTCGAGGGAGGCGCCGTAGCCCGCGACCTCGGCGAGGATCGTCGCCTGGCGGGCGCGTGCGTGCTCTTCGGCCTCGAGCACGGCAATGCCGGCGCCCTCGCCCATCACGAGGCCCGAGCGCCGGCGGTCGAAGGGGCGACAGGCGCTCGCCGGATCTTCTTCGTCGACGTTCGCCGACGCACCGAGCAGCACGAAGAACACGAGCCCGAGCGGATTGACCTGCGAGTCCGAACCGCCGGCGACCATCCAGTCGGTCTCGCCGCGTCGGATGCTCCGGTAGGCGAGGCCCAAGGCCTGATTCGACGCCGAGCAGGCGGTGGTGACGGCGTGGACGGGCCCGGCGATGCCATGGGCGGCGGCGATGCGTGCAGCCGGCTGCTCCGCGGCGTGCCGGACGAGAGACTCGCGCTCGAGATCCCCGAGGTGGCGTCCGTAGGCCACGGCGTCGAACGCGCCGTCGGTGGCGAGGAAGCGGTCGACGTCCTCGATCCGGTTGGCGCCGGGGCCGGCACCGAGGATCACACCGGCCCGCGGATGCACACCGGGCTCGAGCCCCGCTTGCGCCAACGCGTCGTTGGCCGCGCCCAGGGCGAAGAGCGTGCGCGGATCGTCCTGACCGTCCGCGTCCGCGTGCTCCGCTCGGAGGTCCTCGAGGAGAGCCGGCGGGATCTCGCCGACCGCCCGGGTGGGAGGCACGTCCTTCCCCAGGCGCTGCGGCGCGCTCACGCCGCGCTCGCCCGCGAGGAGACGCTCCCACACCGTGTCCACGCCGCGTCCCATCGGCGTGACGAGCCCCAGCCCGGTGACGACGACGCGGCGGCTCACGGGGTGCCCCCGAAGTAACGCAGTCGCTCGCGCAGGATCTCGGGGTCGGGCATGGGCACGTGCGCGTAGAGGACCCGTCCGATGCGCGCCACCTCCTGGCCGTCCACGGTTGCCCTGGCCTTCGCGAAGCTCCCCTTCGGATTGGTGCCGAGAAGCTCGCCTTCGATGTGGAGCGTCGTGCCGGGGGGCAGGTCCGCGGGGACCTGGACGTCGTCGAGCATCGACAGCACGCACGAGAGGGCGTAGTCGTGCTTGGCGATCGCGCACCACGCAGTGAGCTGCACCATCGCCTCGATCACAAGGCTGCCGGGCATGCACGGCGTGCGCGTGAAGTGATCGCGCAGGAACTCCTCGGTGAGGCTCACGCACTTGACACCGCGGACGTGCTTGCCGGGCTCCAGTTCGGTGATGCGATCGAAGAGCAGGAACCTCATACCGCCTCCTCGATCACGAGGACACCCACGCCGCCTGCGCTGCCCGCCGCGAGGACGGTCGTCCACCGCGGCGGCCGGTCGGCGGGACTCGGCGGGACGCGACGCCAGCCAGCGAGCGCGGTCACCACGGAGACCGCTGCGGCGCCGGGACCCAGGTCGCCGAGGTGATCCCGGTCGACCTGGACGCGCAGGGCCTCGATCGGACGCTCGGCCTCTTCGAAGGCCGCCTGCATGGCGCGTGTCACCGCCTGCTCCCCGCCGAAGGCCGTAGCGCCCCCGCGGATCAGGCCGAGGATCGGCGCGCCCCGGCGCCTGGCGTCGTCCTCACGCTCCAGGACCAGCGCCGCGCCGCCCTCGCCGGGAGGCGCCTCCGCCTCGCTGCCGGAGAGCGCACGCCGCGCCAGCAGCGCGGGGGTGACGCGCCCCGCCACGCCCGCCGCGAGCACGGCGTCTGCGTGGCCCTCCTGCAGGCTGCGCGCGCCTTCGAGCAGTGCGCGCACGCCGGCGTCGGCGTCGGCGGCAAGCACGGCGTTGTCACCGCGGATGTCCAGGTCGATCGCGATCTGGCCGGCCGCCACGTTGTTCAGCATCGAGAGCGGCCAGAGCGGATGGATCTGGCGGTACGGGCCGGCGAAGAAGCGCTCGAGCGACAACTGCCCGGCGTCGTCCCGCGAGGCGAGTGCTGCGGGGGCAAGATCGTCGACGGACGAATCCACCATGCCCATGCCCACGAACAGCCCGACGCGCTCGCGCGCCAGCGTCTCCAGTCGTGCGGCGCCGTGGGCTTCCAGGCAGACGGCGTCCAGCAACCTGCCGTGGGGCCCGAGGATGCGCAGGGCGGGATCGTCCTCCGGCGCGTCGGGCTCGCGCCAGATCTGGGCGGCTTCCGTGACGGAGAACCCCGAGGCGTCGAAGCCGACGATGGGGCGGATGCCCGAGTGCCCGGCCTGGATGGCTTGCCACACCTCGTCCGGCGTGCTGCCCAGCGCAGTCCTCACGGCGGCGGCGGTGATGGCGACGCGGAGCGGCATGTCAGGAGATCGACTCCGCAGAGCCGAGTGCGAGGCATGCGTTCTGCCCGCCGAAGCCGAAGGAGTTCGAGAGCGCGACGTGGTGGCTCGAGGCGCGCGCCTCGTTGGGCACGTAGTCGAGATCGCAGCGGCGGTCCGGCGCTTCCTGGTTGATGGTCGGCAGCATCAGCCCGCGCCGCATGCCCTCCAACGTGAGGACGCCCTCGATGGCGCCGGCAGCGCCGATGGTGTGACCGATCATCGACTTGTTCGACGAGATCGGCACCTCGTACGCACGGTCCCCGAAGACGCGCTTGCAGGCCAGCGTCTCCGTCGGGTCGTTGATGGGCGTGGACGTGCCGTGGGCGTTCACGTAGTCCACGTCGTCCGGGAGCAGGCCGGCGTCGGCGATGGCGGCCCGCATCGCGAGGACGGCGCCGTCGGCTTCGGGGTGCATGTCGGTGATGCGGTAGCCGTCGGCGGAGTCGCCGTAGCCGAGCACCTCGCCGAGGATCTCTCGCCCGCGAGCGCGGGCCCCCTCCAGCGTCTCGAGGATCAGGACCGCGGCGCCTTCACCGATGACGAAGCCGTTGCGCCGGCGGTCGAAGGGGCGCGAGGCCTTCTCCGGCGACGGATAGCGCCGCGTCAACGCACCGAGGATGGCGAAGCCCAGGAAGTAGGAGTAGTTGAGCAGCGGCTCGGCGCCGCCGGCGACGACCACGTCGGCGCGGCCCTCGCGTAGGAACCGCAGACCCTCGCCGATGGCCTGCGTGCCTGCCGCGCATGCGGACACGACCGGGAGCACCGGTCCGCGTGCGTCGAGGTGGTGGGCGAGGAGCGTCGGTGCGGTCTCGGGGGAGCGCGCCGTCCAGTTGCTGCGATCCCACTTCGGATCGTCACGCAGGGCGACCGCGTCGACCTCATCCGCTGCGTCCATGTGATGGACCGTGCGCTGGATGTGGCGCACGGAGGGGGTGCTCCCGTGACCTCCGATCGCAACGGCGATTCGCCTCCGATCGTGGAACGCGGCGAGGTCTGCCTGTGTCGTGGCCTGGGCCGTCGCATGACGCAGCAGGCGCAGCTCGCTGCCACCGACCTCGTCGAGCGCGTGCTCCGGGATCAAGCCCTCGACGTCGAGCTGCGCGCCGATGTCGCACGGCAGCCCGGTCGCGTCGAAGCGCGTCAGGGTCGTTACCCCGGAGCGGCCGGCCGCCATGGCCTCGAACGTCGTCGCGAGGTCGGGGCCGAGCGAGGTGACCATGCCGGCGCCGGTGACGACGACGCGCTGCGCCGGACTCCGGTCAGCCCGCTCAGGCATTCGCGAAGAGCTGCTTCTCGCCTTCGACGTCGTGGATCCAGCGCTTTGTCAGATCGTCGCCGGTGGGATAGACGGCTTCCTTGCCGCACGCACCGCAGACGACCTGCGCCCCGTCTTCGCTCTTCCACTCGCTCGCGCCGCAGTGCGTGCAGGCATCGGGCAGGGTGTCGAGCACGCGAACGACGCCGTCCGCCACGACGCGAGGCGTCACGACCGTGGAGACCTCGTCGGCGTACATGCCGGCCTCCAGCCCCGGTAGGTCACCAAGGTAGAGCTTCAGGATCTCGGCGGCCGGTGCGGTCACCTTGCCGTCGCGATCGATCGCCTTGCCTTCGCCGAGCTCCTCCTCGACGTGATCGAGCAGGACCTGCGTCGCGAGCTGCACGCCGAAGACGTTCTCGAGGCGGAAGTTGATGTCCAGGAAGTCGATCGATGTGGCGCCGAGACCGTTCACGATCGAGGTGTCCAGCTCGATCGCGTCCGCGTCCGTGCGCAGCGTCGTTGCAAGCGCCGCGCGCACCTCTTCCTCGACTCGTTCGCGTGTGACGTGGGGATTGGCCATGACCGATCGGTTTACCTCCCGCCGCGGCCCGAGGCAAAGACGGGGAGGGCGCGCGGGCCTGAATTCCGCTGTGGCAGGGCCCCGCGGAGGGCCGTCCTACTCGGCGGGTGCCCGCATCACGCGATTGGAGAGGCCGCGGTCGACGACCAGCGTCTGGCCGCAGATCGCCCGCGAGTCGGGCGCTGCGAGGAACGCCACGACGTCAGCGACCTCCTCCGGCGTGACGTAGGCCGACTCGGGCAGGGCGCCGAGCTCGGGCCACAGCCGACGGAGTGTCTTGTAGCTGTCCGTCTTGACGAGACCCGCGCACACGGCATTGGCGCCCACGCCTGCGCCGGCGAGTTCCTCGGCCCATTGGCGCACCATCGCCTCCATCGCAGCCTTCATGGGGCCGAGCGGGTACTGCGGGTTCATGTAGCGGGAGCCGAGACTCGAGATGAACACGATCCGGCCGCCTTCGCGCTCCAGCAACGGCAGGGCTTTCTGCACACAGAAGACATGACCGAAGAGGTTGACCTCGACGAGCTGGCGCAAGTCCCGCTCGAGAAGTCGACGCGTCTCCTTGAACGGCGCCCGCGCGGCGTTGAGGACGAGCACGTCCAGCCGGCCGAAGGCCGACTCGACCTGCTCGATCAGCGTGCCGACCTCCTCCTTGGATGCGATGTCCGCCGTGAACGCGTCGGCCCGGCGACCGAGCGCGCGGATGGCTTCGCAGCTCTCGATCGCCGCGGCTTGCGAAGGGCCCGTGTCGCTCCGGCCGTGGACGGCAATGTCGGCGCCATCCTGCGCGAGGCGCAGTGCGATCGCGCGGCCGATGCCGCGCGTGCTGCCGGTGACGAGGGCGACCTTCCCTGCGAGCGTGGTCATGGCCGGAGCATACGCGAGGGTTCGGTTTCCTGGGCGGCCGCGTCGCTGCGCTCCGTACCATCCGGACCTCGGCGCTGCGGCCGAGTGGAGGCCGGCGATGGACGATCCGGTGGAGAGCACGCGCTCGGCGAGCTCCTGGAAGAAGCTCGAACGCTTGCTCGACGAGATCGAGGACGGGAACGAGGCGAAGCCGGACTACATCGAGCTCAAGGGGAAGGCCGACCTCGGACGGCTCGAGGAGAAGGACCGAGAAGCCCTCATCCAGCGGCTCCACGGCAGCGTGCTACGAGGCTTCCGCGCCAACGAGGTTCGGGTTCCGGGCAAGAAGGCACGTCTCGCCTACTGGCGAAGCATCGCGCGCAACGGCTTCCACGACTTCGCTGAAGACGAGTGGATGAAGTGCCACGACTCGCCGTTCGTAGAGAACTACGACTACGTCGCGCCCTACCTCGACGGCGGTGGGTTGGACGTGCTCGATCCGTACATGGTCTACTCCTCCGTGCTGGGCACGTGGGAGTACAGCGTCGAGGACTTCGTCCACACGGACCTCCTCAGCGACGTCACGACGGTCGTGGAGCCGCTCGCAGGCACCGCGGAGTTCTGCTACGCCGGCCACTTCATCTATCCGGACTTCCAGTACGTCATGTTCGACCTCGACGAGGACGCGAAGAGCCATGTCGAGGCGAAGTCCTGGTTGCCGCAGACACAGCGTGAGTTCATCGTCGGCGACGCGCTCGTCGAGGACACCTGGAAGTCGGTTCGCAAGGCCTCGAAGGGCACGTCTCTCGCCTACATCGGAAAGCAGAGCCACAATTTCTTCGGCGCCAAGGACCTGATGAAGGTGCTCGAGTGGGGGACCCGGCACTGCGACCACCTCATGCTCGAGATCTCGGAGCCCTACCTGCTCGACGAAGAGCCGACGATCGACGAGCTGACGCGGCCTGAGCAGAAGGCCGCCGGCTTCCACGTCGCGCTCGACGACGTCGAGGACAAGCCCGCGAACCCCCTGACCAACGCGATGGACTTCTACCTCGTGGTCTGGGACAAGCTCGACCGCCGCAACCTCTTCTCGTACTGCGGCTGGATCGGCTGGCAGGCTCCGACGCTGACGGCCCTGGGGCGTCTCCTCGACCTCGAGGTGCGCTACTACCACAGCGACGACACCGAGTTCATGCCGGTCGACGTCGGCACGGACACGTCGGACTGTCGCGAGAACAACACCTTCATGCTGTTCAGCCGCAAGTAGCAGGACTGAGCAGACGACGGTCGCCAGGCTTCATCTCACCCCGTCAGGTGGTCGATAGGATCCCCGACCGTCGTGGTCGCAGAGGGTGACGTGGCCCAGGATCCGAACCGCCGAGCGAATCGCATCGAGATCAGCCGGCGAGCGCTGATCCGCGGCGTCTGTGGCGACTTCTATGCCACAGCCGAGGACCTGAGCCTAACGGGCGTTCGCGTGCGCGTGCCGCGCAGCGAGCTGCGCATTGCGGAGGGCGCCGATCTGGCCACGGCCGCCGCGATCGTCCAGACCCGGATCGGCTCCCGCTGCGTGATCGAGCTGGGCCTGCGGCAGATGAGCCGGGGCGTGGCCCGGAAGGTCGAGATCGTCCGTCTCGTGCTACCGACCGGCTGCCCCGACAGCCTCGATCTGGGCTGTCAGTTCGAGGAAGCGCTGACGGACGAGGAGTGCCGCGCCCTACGGGTCGAGCTGCCCGACGAGGAGACCGAGGCGACGGTTCGCAGCTCCCTGAGCTGGGAGGACGAGTCGAGGCCGCCTCTGGATCCAGCGCTCACGGTCGACAAGGTCGATGCCCTGTTCGACGTCGAGACGACCCACAAGCCCGGACCGAGCGAGCGCATTCCCCGGAGGACCCTGCGCGTTGTGCTGACCGCCGCCGTCGAGGGGCGCGCCGCGGCGCCGCTCACGTGCACGGCCGAGTCGCTCTCCGTCAGCACGATCCTGCTTCGCATCGCAGCGGATCACGCGGAGACGTGGCTGGCGGGCCGGCGCGACCTGTCGGAGGTCGCGCAGGTCGTCGAGCTCGACTACGGCTCCTGGCCCGACCTCGAGATCACCGACGGCGCTCGCCGCCTGTGGCGTGGCGGGGCGCGCGTGTTCGGACTCGAGATGGGCGACGCAGGCGACCAGGACATCTTCCTGCGACTGGTCTTCAGCCGGCGGCTGCGCGAGCAGGAGCTCGAGCGCATCTGTCGCGCGGCGTGATCCGAGCCTGAGAGCTTCAGATCGATTTGAGGCTGCGCTGACTCAACGAAGTCGGAGCGGGTCGGGCAACCACTCCCCTTCGACGCGGCGCTTTGCGCCTTGCTCAGGGTCGGGATGCCCCTACCGTGCCTTCTTCTTCTTCACCGCCTTCTTCTTGGCGGCCTTCTTCTTGGCGGTCTTCTTCGCCGCGGCCTTCTTGACGGCCTTCTTCTTGGCCGCCTTCTTGGCGGTCTTCTTCGCAGCCTTCTTGGCGGCCTTCTTCGCTGCCGCCTTCTTGGGGGCGGCCTTCTTGGGAGCGGCCTTCTTGGTGGCGCTCTTCTTGGTCGCCGCCTGCTTGGCCGCCTTCTTCTTGGCGGCCTTGGCCTTGCGCGCCGCTGCGAACTGGCGCCGCAGCTGGAGCGTCCGCTTGCGGGCCTTCTCCTTGATGGCCTCGTCGGCCGCGGCCGCCTCGTCCAGGGCCTCCTGCGAGGCCTGGGTTCGCGCGTCCTCCGGCAGGGGCATCGCCTCACCGTGGTCGAGTGCCTCGGCGGCGATGCCGAGCCGTCGATCCCACTCCGCGATGTCCTGGGGGCGGGCGTGGAACCAGCGCTTCTCGCGGAGCTGGATGCCGAGCATCTCGATGACGGTCAGCTGATGCCGGAGCGTCATGCCCGGCAGGGCCGCGGACGGGATGTCCGGCCAGATCCCGGGGTTGCGGGCGGGCGGTACGTCGGGGGGATAGGGGTCTCCGTGGCCCGAGACCATCGGGACGAAGAGCGCGGCGTAGGCCCGATGGACGCGCCGGCACCAGTCGTCGCGGTCGCTGCCCGAGTGGAAGCCCAACTGGCGCATCTCGCGGGAGATCCAGCAGAGGTAGTCGAGCAGCTCCCGGATCGTGCGGCCGGGCGCAGCCTGGGACTCCATCTCCGGCCAAGGCGTATTGCGCATCGAGAGCCGCTTCCTCCGGGTCGCGTTGCCGCGAGGCGAGGCAGCATCGGCGGCCGAACGTCGAATTGCAAGGACTCGCTCTCGGCGCGAGGGAGCGTGATGGCGCTTCAACTCGTTGCCTGACAAAGGATTGTGCTCGAACCGCACACAAACGAGCGCGAGATCCCTCGTCCCCCGGGCGGCACACACGTGCCGCAGACATCACGATCGACGATGCTCCATGGATCCGGATCCCCGACGTCGCTATGGTGGCTGGTGCGCAGGTGGGTGTCGATTCGTTGTGCCTGCGCGTCCAGCACGGTGTTGGGGCATGCCTGCGTGCGCACCAGTGCCACTGGATCTCATGCCACCAGGAACGTGAAGCATGACGGATGTACGGATCCGGATCGCCGTGGGCTCAGCCCGCATCGAGTACGAGGGCAGCCGTGCCTTCTTCGAGCGGGCCATCGCTCCGCTGGTCGACGCCCTGGCCGGAGCCACCCCCGGGCCGGAGGACGCCGCTGCGGAGCCGCGCTCCGCGGCCTGGACTCCGGCATCACCCCAGCACTTCGTGCAGTTCGCA
>JASJDY010000055.1 GCA_030065025.1 Planctomycetota bacterium | reverse complement strand
GGGGGGGGCCGGGGCGCCCCCCCCCCCGGGCCCGGCCCGCCCCACGTCAGGGGGTATCATCCCCCCCATGGCCCTGACCTCGCTCGCCGCTCCCGTTCTCGCCCAAGCCCCCATCGGTCTCTACGTCGGCATCGGCGCCGTCGTCCTCTTCCTGCTCTGGGCGATCGGCATCTACAACGGCCTCGTCCGCACGCGCAACCACTGCGACGAGTCGTGGTCGGGCGTCGAGACGGAGCTCAAGCGCCGCTACGACCTGATCCCCAACCTCGTGAAGACGGTCAAGGGCTACGCGGAGCACGAGCGCGATACGTTCGAGCGCGTCATCGAGGCGCGCAACCGGGCCGCGTCCAACGAGGGCACGCCCGAGGACCAGGCGCGCGACGAGAACAACCTCGTCGGCGGCCTGCGCCAGCTCTTCGCTGTCGTCGAGGGCTACCCCGACCTCAAGGCGAACCGCAGCTTCCTGTCGCTCCAGGAGGAGCTGACGACGACGGAGAACCGCATCCAGCGCGCGCGACGCTTCTACAACGCCAACGTGCGCGACCTCGCGAACCGCATCGAGACCTTCCCGAGCAACCTCCTGGCGTCGATGTACGGCTTCCAGAAGAAGGAGTTCTTCGAGATCGAAGACAGCTCGCAGCGCGAGGCTCCGAAGGTGGATCTCTCGGACTGAGGCGACCCCTCACATAAGAACGGGCCGTGATCCTCGCGGATCACGACCCGTCGGCCTCAGGCGAAGAGGCAATCAGGTTGTACAAGACCTAGGTCTTGAACAACCCGAGCTTTTGCTCTCGCGGGGTGAACTTGCCGAAGACCTGCTTCGACGGGTGCAGCCGCAGGTGGTCGTACAGGACCTCGCTCAGCACGTCGCGCCAGTCGGTCGTGACGAGCAGGTCGCGGTTCTGGTAGGTCTGCCCCGGGGCCAGGCCGGTCCAGTCGCCGTACACCTTGCCGCCGTTGACCTTGCCGCCGACCAACCACATCAGGCCGCCGTGGCCGTGGTCGGTGCCGTTGTTGCCGTTCTCACGGTTCGTGCGGCCGAACTCGGTCATGATCACCGTGGTGACCATGTTCTTCATGAACTGGATGTCTTCGTAGAAGGTCGAGACGGCCGTGCCGACCTCGCGCAGCATCCGATAGAAGATGTCCTGCTCGTTGACACTGCCTTGGTTGATGTGGTGGTCCCAGCCGTTGCGGTCGATGGCGATGGCCTGGACGCCCTGGCCGGACTTCAGCAGGCGCGCAGCCATCTTCAGCTGGCGGCCCATGCCGCCGGCCGTGGCGGGGTAGCGGACCTCCTTGCCGGCGGGCTTCTGCGTCAGGATCTCCTCGAGCTTCCGGAGCGCGTCGATCGTCGCGCGACCGTTCTGGGTGAGCTCGTCGGCGTCGGGACGCTCGGACTTCATGCCCGCGCCCTCCATGGAGGGCGGCTTCTTGTAGAGCTTGTCGAACAGCTCGAGCACGTCGCTGTCCTTGTCGCGCGTGCGGCCGCGCGCGCGGCTCGGCGCCACGGCCAGCGCCGGGAACTTGCCGCGCATCGAGCGCGGCAGGCGGCTCTGCAGCGCCAGCGCACGGAAGTCCGCCTCGTGCTCGCCGGCGGACGTCGCCGTGAGATAGCGGTTGAGCCACCCGGAGCGGACGGGCGAGTTGCGCATGCGCCCCTGCTCCATGAAGTCCTGCATCTGGAAGTGGCTGCGCGAAGGCGAGTTCACGCCGGCGTTCACGATCGGCGCGAGCAGCTTCTTGTCCCACAGCGTCTTGAAGCCGGTGAGCGCAGGATGCAGGCCGAACGTGCCGTCGAGATCGATGCAGCCGTTCTCCTTGTCGGGCGTCGGCACCGCGATGTTCGGGCGCATGTCGTAGTAGCGGCCCTCGGTGTACGGCACGAGCGCGTTGAGCGCGTCCTGCCCACCGCGCAGGTAGATCACGACGACCGCGGGGCGGACTGCGATCTCCTTCTCGGGAGCGGCGTGCGCGTGCTTCGCGAGCGAGCCGTAGGCGGTCAGGCCGGCAAGGCCGGCGGCGCCGGCTGCCAGGACTTCACGACGGGTGTTGGACATGGCGTCTCCTTGGGGTGAGGCGCTACTGGCGCTGGAACTCGGGCGAGCCGAGCAGCAGCGTGGCCAGGATGCTGTATTCCTTGCGCAGCTCCGCGATGCGCATCTTGCGGTAGTTGCGACGGACGTCGTTCACGCGGCGCCGGAAGGGCGCCATGGTCAGGGAGCCGGGACGCTCGCCCGCGAAGAGCGCGTCCTGCATCAGGTACTCCCACACCTCCGGCTTCTGCCGCAGGTGCTCGAAGAGCGGGCTCCCGTCGACCTTCACGCCGGGGATGCGGTTGTTCAGCAGGTCGAAGGCGAACTGCCAGCGCACGGCGAGGACGCCCGTGTCCATCCAGTCGACGGCGGCGTCGCTGTAGCCGGTCGGGTCCTCCTGGCGCAGCACGGGCTGACCCATGTCGCCCAGGCGCTGCATGACGCCGCCCATATCCCGGACGTCGGCACCGGTGACGCGCATGGCGCTCACGACGTACTCGAAGGGGGTCTTCGCCTTCGTGAGCACGCTCGACTTCGCGTAGAAGTCGTCGTGCATGAGGATCGCCTTCGTGACGGCCCGGAGGTCGCCCTTGGTCTTCGCCCAGACCTTGCACACGTCGGCGATGAGCTTCTCGCTCGGCTCGTCGGCCTGGAGGTAGCGCGCCATCTTGCCGACGACGTACTGTCGCGTGAGCTTGTGGCGCGCGAGGAAGCGGACGACGGCCTCGCCCTCCTCGACCCCGGCGGGCTTGAAGGTCTTGCGCATGACGCGCTTGCGGCCGCGAGCGTGGTAGTTCTCGCGGAAGTGGAACTTGCCGTTCTGGATCGACCAGCCTGTGAGCACGAGCGAGAGCTGGATGACGTCGTCCTGGTCGTAGCCGTTGTCGGCACCGACCGTGTGCAGCTCCATCAGCTCGCGCGCGTAGTTCTCGTTGAGGCCACCCGTGCGGCTCTCGTCCTCGCGCCCCTGGGCCACCCTCTCGGCGCGCGCCATCGGCGCCTGCGAGACGTGGTTGTCGAGGTAGAAGAGCATGGCCGGGTGCTTGGCCGTGCTCATCAGCAGGTCTTCGAACTTGCCGAACATGCCCCGCTGGATGACGCGCTCGTAGTCGGGGATGTAGTAGCGGACGTCGTCCTTCGTGATGTCGACGTTGAAGTGGTTCCGCCAGAACTCGGCCATCACCTGCTCGAGCTGACGCTCGCTGTAGACGGCCTCCATGAGGATGGCGCGCGGCACCTCGCGGGCGGCCTGGTTGCGCAGGCGGTTGAGCTCGGCCTGGGTGCGGCGCGCCTTGGCAAAGCGATCCTCGCCCTTCTTGGGCGGACCCTGGTCGCGGTTCATGCTCGCGCCGCGCAGTCGGGCGACGTACTCCTCCGGCGTCAGCTTGAGCGTCGCATAGCCCTCGAGGCGCTTCTCGACCTCCGGATCGGGGATCGTCTGCGGCGCGAGCTGCCGGTCGAGCCACGCCTCGATGCCGATCGTCTTGACCGCCTCGACGTCGCCGGGACGCGGCCCGAACGTCGCGCGGCGTAGCAGGTGGCGCACCTTGGCGGTATGGCGGTCGGCGTCGGCCACGTCCTCGGCGCGCACCGTGCCGGCGGGCGCGAGGAGCAGAGCGGCTGCAACGAGGGCGAGGACGGATATCCGCATGACGGCCTCCCTGGGCGCGGCAGGGGGCCGCGCGCTTCCTGGGGCTGGCCCGAGTATACGGAGTCCGGCATGAGGCAGGGCGGACTCCAGCCCCTGACGCGAACACCCCGCCGGGATCGGGAATGGGGTCCCGAGACCCCACCGTGCGGGCTCGCTCGCGGATTGTGGAATGTCAAACCGGCGTGCGGAATTCGCCCGATGAGTACAGCCGGTGTTGCACTTTCTCGCACCCAGGCCCCATCGATGCCCCGGAGAGGCCCATTTGATGCGGGGCCTTGGTCGGCCCGACGTGGCACGCATTTCGCTGTACGTTGGGTGCATCGCTGAGGGAGGCACCCTTCGCAAGGAGGAAGCCCCACTCCGCGGCTCTTTGACCAGATCGGGACCGGACCGGACGGGTGCGCGTGTGCGCCATCCCTCCTCCCTCCCTACCCTCCCTCCCGGCGCCCCGCGCCCACCGGACCGGTCTCTGCAAGGCGCGCCCCTTCACCGGGGCGCGCCTTATTCCATTTTTGGCCCCCGGCGGCCCGATCCCCTCGCCGTCGCGCGCCCCTCTCCCGTTCGCCCGGCCGGACCTACACTCTTGCGCTTGGCATTTCCAAGCGGGGGGCCGTGCACATGGACGCGAAACGACGCCTGAGGGAGCGGCTGTCTCAGCCGGGGCCGCTGCTGGTGGCCGGAGCCCACAACGGGATGACGGCGAAGCTCGTCGAGGAGGCCGGCTTCGACGCGGTCTGGGCCTCGGGCTTCGAGATCTCGGCGGCACACTGCGTCCCGGACGCCAACATCCTCACGATGGCCGAGCAACTCGGCGCGGCGTCCTGGATGGTGAAGTCCATCGACATCCCCGTCATCGCCGACTGCGACAACGGCTACGGCAACGCCATCAACGTCATCCACATGGTGAAGGCCTATGAGAGCGAAGGCATCTCGGCGGTCTGCATCGAGGACAACGTCTTCCCGAAGCGCTGCTCGTTCTATGCGGGCGTGAAGCGCGAGCTGGCCCCCGTCGAGGAGCACGCCGGCAAGGTGAAGGCGGTTCTCGACACGCGCACGAGCGACGACTTCCTCGTCATCGCCCGCACCGAGGCGCTCATTGCCGGGTGGGGCATGGAGGAGGCGCTGATGCGCGGCCGGGCCTACGCCGACGCCGGCGCGGACTTCGTGCTCGTGCACAGCAAGTCCACGGAGCCCGACGAGGTGCTCGGCTTCGCGGAGCAGTGGGACCGCGACACGCCGCTCGTCTGCGTGCCGACGATCTACAAGACGACGTCGGCGCAGACCCTCTACGACGGCGGCTACCAGATCGTCATCTACGCGAACCACGTCCTGCGCTCCGGCATCAAGGCGCAGCGCGAGGCGCTAGCCACGATCGCGCGCGAGCAGACGTGCGCGTCGGTCGACGACCTCGTCGTGCCGAAGAACGACGTGTACGAGCTCATCGGCGTGCCGCAGATGAAGGCCGACGAGAAGACCTTCATGCCGTCGGGCGGCCAGCGCGTCGGCGCGGTGATCCTCGCGGCGGGCGCGAGCCCCGAGCTCGGCGAGCTCACGCAGGACCGCCCGAAGGCGATGCTCGACGTGAAGGGCAAGCCCGTCCTCGGCCATCAGGTCGACGCGCTCAACGCGGCCGGCATCAAGGACATCTCCGTCGTGGTGGGCTACAAGAAGGAGGCGGTCGACCTCCCGAACCTCAAGACCTACAGCGCGGACTCCTCGCAGGGCGAGGTGGCCTCGCTCATGGAGGCCGCCGGCGAGCTCGACCGGCGCACGCTCGTGCTCTACGGCGACATCCTCTTCGACCAGGAGATGGTCGAGCGCCTCCTGCAGTCCGAGGGCGACGTCGTGCTTGTCGTGGACCGCTCGAACCTCGAGGGTCGTCCGAACCGCGACCTCGTCCACACCGTGAACGGCGAGACCGGCTCGGGGCAGCGCTTCCTCAAGGGCACGCGCAGCGACACGCTCGAGCGCATCGGCCAGCGGATCGAAGACCCGAACGGCGAGTGGATCGGCATGCTGATGCTCTCGAAGAAGGGCGCCGAGGGGCTACGCGAGCTGTACGAGGGCCTGGACGAGGGCCCGGTCCACGAGGCCGAGAGCCTGGCCACGGCCGCGCTCACCGATCTCCTGCAGGCCCTCGTCGACAAGGGCCTGACCGTGAACACGATCGACACCTACAAGGGTTGGATGGAGATCGACACGTTCGAGGACTACCAGCGCGCCTGGGCGCAGATGAGGTAGGCGAGGGATGCCGCAGACGACCGAGTTCCTGGAGGCCATGCAGGCCAACGGCTACGACTTCTACGCAGGCGTGCCGTGCTCCCTGCTCAAGGGCGTGATCCGCCGCTTCGACGAAGAGCCGGAGTGGGGCTACATCAGCGCGGTCCGCGAGGACTCCGCGCTGGGCATGGCCGCCGGCGCGTTCATGGCGGGCAAGAAGCCGGCCGTGTTCATGCAGAACAGCGGCCTGGGCGTCGCGCTCAACGCCATCGTCAGCCTGGACGTGATCTACGAGATCCCCACGCTGATCGTCGTGTCGTGGCGCGGCAAGGACGGCCAGGACGCGCCCGAGCACCTCGTCATGGGCGAGATCATGACGAGCTACTTCGACAACATCACGCTCGGCGAGATGAAGGGCCTGCCCTGGCGGATCCTGAATCCCGACACGATCGCCGAGGACGTCGCCGCCATCACCAAGGAGATCGACGAGCGCAAGGTGCCGGGCGCCTTGATCGTCGCGAAGGGGATCCTCGATGCGTCGAGCTGAAGCCGCAGCGATCGTCATGAAGGCGCTGGACGACCGCCCCACCGTCGTGTGCAACGGCATGATCGGGCGCGAGGCGTTCACGGCCGAAGACCGCGGACAGAACTTCTACATGATCGGCTCGATGGGCCTCGGCCTCTCGATCGCCATCGGCGTCGCCGTGACGCAGCCCGACAAGAAGGTGCTGTGCCTCGACGGCGACGGGAACGTGCTCATGGGCGCCGGCGTGCTCGCCAGCGCCGGCGCGCTGGACCTCAAGAACCTGCACCACGTCGTGCTCGACAACGAGTCGCACGGCTCGACCGGCGGCCAGGCCACGATCAGCGACAAGATCCACCTCGAGCAGATCGCCAAGGCCTCGGGCTACGCCTACGCCGAGCGCGTCGCGGCCGACCAGCTCGAGGCCGCGCTGCCGGCGTTCCTCGAGCGCGAGGGTCCGGCGATGCTCCTCGTGAAGGTCGAGAAGGGCAACGTGAAGGGCATCGGCCGCGTCACGCACACGCCCCCCGAGATCACCGCGCGCTTCGCCCAGGCCTGCCAGGGTTAGACCGCATGGGCCAGGCCTTCACGCTGCTCAACCCGGGACCGATCAACGTCTCGGAGAACGTCCGCCGCGCCCTCGCCGAGTGCGAGGACCAGTGTCATCGCGAGCCCGAGTACCTCGAGATGCAGACGCGCGTGCGCGCCAAGCTCGTCCAGGCCTTCGGCGTCGAGGCGGACTACGAGGCCGCGCTGGTCTCGGGCTCGGGCACGGCGGGCATGGAGATGATGGTCTGCTCCGCCGCAGGCGACGGCGTGCTCGTGATCGACAACGGCGTCTACGGCGATCGCCTGCGCAAAATGGCCGAGGCGCACGGCATTCGCTGCAAGGTCGTGCAGGTGCCGTGGACCGATCGCCCCGACCCGCAGGTGATCGAAGACGCGCTCGAGGACGGCCTCGACACGATCGCGTGCGTCCACCACGAGACGACCGTGGGACTGCTCAACGACGTGCAGGCCATCGCCGAGATCGCCCACCGCACGGGCCGGCGCCTCCTCGTCGACAGCGTGAGCGGCCTCGCCGGCGAGGAGTTCGACTTCGACGCGATCCAGCCGGCGGCGGTGTGCTCGACGGCAAACAAGTGCATCCAGGGCCTGCCGGGCGTCTCGTTCGTACTCGTGAAGAAGGGCGCCGAGCTGCGCACGCGGTCGGTCTACTTCGACATGGGCAACCAGCTGGCCAAGCAGCGCGCGGGCGGCACGCCGTTCACGCCCGCCATCCAGGTGACGGCCGCCTTCGAGGCCGCGCTCGACGAGCTGATCGAGGAGACGGTCGAGGGGCGCCAGGCCCGCTACGCGCGGGCGGCCGGCATCATCCGCGGCATCCTCGCCGATCGGGGCATGGAGCTGCTCCTGCCGCCGGAGCTGCACAGCAACACGATCACGTGCGCGCGCCTGCCCGAGGGCGTGCCGTACGAGAAGCTGCACGCGCACCTGCGCTCGAAGGGCTACGTCATCTACGCAGGCCAGGGTGACCTGGAGTCCTCGGCCTGGCGCGTCTGCAACATGGGCATCATCCCGGACGAGCGCCTGCACGGGCTCGCCGATGCTCTGGCCGGAGTCCGCTCGTGAGGGCGGTGATCCTCGCTGCGGGCGTCGGCCGCCGCCTCAAGGACGACCGGCCGAAGGCCCTGCTCGAGATCGGCGGTCGCACGTTGCTCTCGCGTCACCTCGAGAACCTCGCGGCGCTCGACGTGCCCGTGCGCATCGTGACGGGCTTCATGGCCGAGGAGCTGCTCGAGCATGCCCCCGGCACCGCCCACCGCCACAACCCCGAGTTCCGCCGCGGCAGCCTGCTATCGCTCTCCGCGGGCCTCGAGGGTCTGGACGAGGACGTCGTCGTGATGGACGCGGACGTGCTCTACGACCCGACGATCCTCGCCGACGTGACGCAGCTCGAGCGCGGCTTCGCGATCGACCCGCGCACCGATCCGGGCGACGAGGAGATGATGATCGGCGTGAAGGGCGGCATCGTGCGCGCCATCCGCCGCGGCAAGCTCCCCGGCTTCGATCTCGTCGGCGAGGGCGTGGGCTTCTTCAAGCTCGACGCGGCTTCCCTTCCGGCGCTGCGAACCAGCATCGACGCGGCCGACCCGGAGGGCGACTACGAGGCGGCGCTCGACGCGTTCGTAGCCGAGCACGGCGCCCAGTACGTCGAGGTCGCCGGCCGCCCGTGGACCGAGATCGACTTCCCCGAGGACGTCGAGACCGCGGAGCGCGATATCCTCCCTCAGCTCTAGACCGCTCCGAGGGAGGACGATGCGCACGCTGGTGGGACTCTGCATCTGCCTGCTGCTCATGGCAGGACCCGCTGCGTCCGACGACAAGCCGAAGGACGAGCCCAAGAAGCCGGCCAGGGAGATGACGGAGACCGAGCGGCGCATGGCCCTCTCCATGGCGCGCGCGTGGAACCAGCGCGTGCTGGCGCTCTACCGCGAGGGCAAGTACCGCGAGGCGGCACCCGTCGCGCGCCAGGTGCTCGAGCTGCGCGAGCGCGCACTCGGACCGGACCACCCCGACGTGGCCACGAGTCTCAACAACCTGGCGGCCATGCTGGAGGCGCTCGGCGAGTACAAGCAGGCCCGCCCACTGTACGAACGTGCGCTGAGGATCTGGGAGAAGGCGAGCGGCCCGGAGCACGAGGACGTGGGCACAGGCCTCAACAACCTCGCTGCGCTGCTGCGCACGCTGGGCGAGTACGAGGAAGCGCGTCCGCTCTACGAGCGCGCGCTCGCGATCTGGGAGAAGACGTACGGTCCTGATGACCCGAACGTGGCGCGGGTGCTCAACAACCTCGCCGCGCTGTTCGAGGCGATGGGCGCCTACGCCGAGGCGCGGCCGCGCTACGAACGCGCCCTCACCATCTGGGAGCGCGCGCACGGCAAGGACCATCCTTCCGTCGGGACGGCCCTCAACAACCTCGGGATGCTGCACTACGCCGCGGGAGCCTACGAGAAGGCTCGCCCGCTCTACGAGCGTGCGCTGCGGATCTTCGAGATCGCCTTCGGACGCGAGCACCGCAACGTCGCGACGTGCCTCGACAACCTGGCCCTGGCACTCGACGCGCTGGGCGACTACGAGGGGGCACACCCGCTCTACGAGCGCGCGCTCAGGATCCGCGAGAAGGCGCTCGGACCCGAGCACACCGAGGTGGCCATGAGCCTCAGCAACCTCGGGCTGCTGCTGGAGACGCTGGGCGCGTACGAACGTGCGCGCCCCCTGTGCGAGCGTGCCCTGGCGATCTGGGAAAAGGCACTGGGGAAGGAGCACCCCGACGTGGCCACGGGTCTGAACAACGTCGCCGCGGTGCTCGTCGCGCAGGGTGCCTACGAGGAAGCCCGACCGCTCTACGAGCGAGCGCTTGGTATCCGAAGGAAGGCCAACGGCGAGGAGCATCCCGAAGTCGCGACCGCGATGAACAACCTGGCCGAGCTGCTCGTCTTCGTCGGCGATCACGAGCAGGCCCTGGCGCTTCACCAGCAGGCGCTCCGGATCCGGACGAAGGCTCTTGGCCCCGAGCACCCCAGCGTGGCCATGAGCCTGAACAACCTCGCTGCTCTTCTCGTCACCCTCGGCGCGTACGCCGAAGCCCGCCGCCTCTACGAACGAGCCATCGCGATCGACGAGAAGGTCTTCGGACCGAAACACCCCGAGGTCGCAGCCGACCTCCGCAACCTGGCGGATCTGCACATGGCGCGGGGCGCGTACGCGGAGGCTCGTCCGCTCTATGAGCGCGCGCTCACGATCCGCCAGGAGTCCCTCGGCGCGGAGCACCCCAGCGTGGCCATGAGCCTCCACGACCTCGGCCGCGTGCTGCTGAAGCAGGGTCAGCACGATCAGGCAGCCTCTCTCCTGACGCGCTGCCTCTCCGTGGCGGAGAAGCAGGTCCGGCAGGGACTGACCGGCCTCCAGGCATCGACGCGCTACGGACTGCTGCGGTCCTTGCGCACGTACCTCGCCTCGTGGCTCGAGGTCGCGCCTCGCATCGAGCGCTCCGGTGTCGCCGAGGTGCTGCGCTTCAAGGGCCTGATCGCGCGAGCGGAGTCGGGGGAGCGACGACTCGCTCGTGGTGCCGACGAGGAAGCGCGCGCGCGCATCGGCGCCCTCAAGCAGGCGGAGCGCCGACTCGCGAAGCTGGCGAACGCCATGCCCTCGCTACGGGACAAGCGGAAGAAGGCTGCCTGGCAGAAGGCCTACGCCGACGCAGCCTCGCAGCGGGAGCAGCTTGCGCTCGCGCTGCAGCGCGACCTTGCGCCCATGCGTCAGAAGCTCGAGCGCCTGCAGCTGTCGCTTGCGGACATCCAGGCACGGCTGGAAGCCGACGCCGTGCTGCTCGAGTACCTGCGCTCGGACGACACCTACCTTGCGTGGATCATCGGCCGCCGCGGCCAGCCGGTGCGCGTGGAGCTCGGCGACGCCGAGGCCATCGAAGAGGCTGCCGCCGAGTTCGCCGAGAGCGCCCCCGAGAGCGACGACGACGGGTGGCGCGACGCAGGCAAGACGCTGCGCGCGCTGATCTTCGATCCGATCGCGGCACGCCTCGGCAAGTCCGTCAACCGGATCCACGTATGTCCCGACGCGGCCCTGGCGGCCGTTCCGTTTGGGGCGCTCCCAGGCGCCGCGCCTGGCCGTCTCGTGATCGACGAGTACGAGCTCTCGGCAGTCTCGATGGCGCAGGATCTCGTGCCGTGGCCCGATGCGCCAGCGGCGGGAACGGGCGCACTCCTGCTCGGCGGCGTGAACTACGACGAGGCGGCCGTCGGCAAGGACACGGCGCAGACGGGGCGGACGTTCGTGGATCGCCCCCCTCCGGGACGGCGCTTCGCGTACCTCGCGGGCACCAAGGCTGAGACGGAGGCGATCCGCGACCGCATCGGCAGCGGCTCGGAGGTCCTCTCCGGCAAGGAGGCGACGGAGAGCCGCCTTCGTTCGCAGCTGGCCGGCAAGCGCGTACTCCACCTCGCCACCCACGGCTTCGTCCGCGACGACCTCCTGCGCGGACTGACGCGCCGGCGGAAAGAGCGGACGTGGCTCGGCGCGAACATGGAGCGCAAGCTGGCGCAGGGGCACGACCCCATGCTGCTGGCGGGTCTGGCGCTGGCCGGCGCGAACCCCCGCGCGGGCGGACATGGCGATGACGGCATCCTCACCGCGCTCGAGGCGTCTCACCTCGACCTCGACGGTGTCGAGCTGGTCGTGCTGTCCGCCTGTCAGACGGCGCTCGGCAAGGCGGAGTCCGGCGAAGGCGTCATCGGTCTGGTCCAGGGCTTCCAGATGGCCGGATCCAAACGCGTGATCGGATCACTCTGGCGGGTTGACGACGAGGCGACGCGCGCGCTCATGGTGAAGTTCTACGAGCTATGGAGCCCGCAGGACGGAAAGGGCCTCGCGCCCGCGGCAGCGTTGCGCAAAGCGCAGCTCCACGTCCGCAGCCAGGCCAAGTGGGCGCATCCCTACTACTGGGCGGCTTGGCTGCCGTGGGGGCTGCCGTAGCGACGTCAGGCGGCGCGCGCGCGGCGGCGGTGCAGGACGATGCAGCCGAGACCGAGACCGAGCAGGGCGAGCGTGCCGGGCTCGGGCACGGGCGAACCCGTGCCTGCGAACGAGAGCAGGAGATCACCGGTCGCTGCGATGGATCCGTTGTGGGCGGTCGTACCTGCGAAGTACTCGAACGACAGACTGTAGGCGTGGCCCGCGATCAGGCTGCCGGTGAGCCCTGCACCTGTGAGCGACGTCGAGGTGCTGTTGCTGACGTAGCCGCTGTTATAGAGCTCGGTGTTGGCCGTGTCGTCGATGAGCAGGACTCGATGCTGCACCGTGCCGCTCCCAGACGTCCGTGTGAGGCCGCCGGAGAGCGTGTAGTCCAGCGCCTCGTCCGCCGTGAAGTAGAGCGTGCCGAACGCCGTCGCGCTGCCCCTGCGTCCTTCCCTGCGGTAGCGAGAGGCGCTCAGCGTCATGTCGAGATCGAACTCGGTCTGCCCCAGATCCGTGATCAGGGTGCCCGTGCTCGCGTAGCTGCCCCCCGAACGGCTCCTGGTGGCTTGGGTCGTCTGACTCCAAGAAGACCCGGGATTCGGCGCCGTGTGGAACGCTGAGCCCGTGCTGGAGCCGTTCGTCACGGTTACCTGCTGCGTGCCGCCTTTGAGCGTGATGCTGTCGGCCCACGCCTCTTGCGAGAAGGCGGCGGCCGCGAGGAGCAGGAACACGGCCAACGCACATCGCTTCATCCACATCACGAGCTGCTCCTCCCGGCACACCACGGCTCCACCCGAACGGGTGGCAGGAGGGCATTGCCGTCGCGCCGCGGAACCGGTCAACGGAATCGAGAAAAGCGGCTCAGTCCCAGTCGAGACCCAGGACGTCGAGCTCGCGGCGGAGGTACGCGACGTCCCACACGGCGCCGTCGGCCACGTAGACGGACGCGGCGAGATAGCGACCTGTCGGGCCGATCGCGATCGAGCGCACGCGGGGGCTGGCCCGGAGCTCCGCGACCGGGGCCCAGGAGTCCGGAGCGAGGAGGTGGATCTCCCCGGCCTGGGAGCCGGTCGCGATCAGCCCTCCCGGGCCAGGTCCGACCGCCCAGAGGGGTTCCGCGCCGACGCGCACGACATGTGGATCCGTGTGCGCCGGCTCCCAGATGCGCAGACAGCCGTCGCGACAGGCGGCATACACGGTGTCGCCCTCCACGTGCAGGTCATAGACGCGCGTGCGGCGGGCGAGAACGCCGAGGGCTCGACCCGAGCGCCAGCTCCACGTCCGGAGGGTCCAGTCCTGGGAGGCGGAGATCAGCTCGTCGCCGCGAAACGCCAGACCGGAGACGAAGCGCTCGTGCCCCTGGAGACGGTGCAGCATCTCCCCGCTCTCCGTGTCGAAGAGCAAGACGTCGTTGCCGCTGCCCGAGGCGAGCACGCGTCCGTCCGGGCTGAACGCCGTCGTCCACGCGAGCGGTCCCTTGGGAAGAAGGAGATGGACACGCTCGAGCGTGGTCGCGTCGAGCAGCTCGATGCGTCCGTTGTGCGTCGAGCGCGCAAGACGCCGCCCCGCGGGATCCACCGCCACGCCCCACACCGCGCTGTCCGCATGCGCCGTCGGCGACACGGCGCGCAAGCCGTTCTCACAGTCGAGGATCCGGCGACCGTCGAAGAGCCGCAGCTGCCCGGGCAGGAATCTCGCCCGGTGCTCGGCGCTGAAGCTCGCGCGACCTCGGGGCACCGTCATCTGCCACAGCGTCCGCTCACCATCCCGATCGAGCGCCAGGATGCGTCCGCCGCCGACTGCGGCCAGGTGGATCGCGCCGGCGACGCGCTGCTCCGTCGTGCGTGCCAGCTGCTTGTCGTACGCGGCGACGACGCCGTCGGACGACGCCGTCAGGACGTACCCGCCCGGCCCGAAAGCGACGGTGCGCAGTGATGCCTCGTGGAGACCCTCGGGATGTCGCTGGCCGCCGCCCTGCGCGTCGAAGATCGTGAAGCGCAATCGCTCCCAGCTGAAGGCGGCGACGCGCTGGCCCGCCGACACGACCTGCCGGACGGGCTCCTCGAAGTGCTGCGTCCAGCGGATCTCAGCCGTCGCCAGGTCGACCTGCCGGATGCCGCCGTCGACGCAGGCGAGCGTCAGCGTGTCGAAGGCGCCGAAGGCGACGTCGTGGCCCGCGTGAGGAAGCTCGAGCGCGCGACGGGCGCCGTCCGTCGTCAGTGCGAAGACCTCGGCCGGCCCGTCCCGTGAGACGCACGCGACTCGCGCGCCCGCATGATCGAACGCGATCGCCTCCGGAGGCGCCGTGCACGGAAACGAGGCGCGCTCGGCGAGCGTCGTCGCATCGAGCATGTGCACGAAGCGGTCACGGGCGACGGCGATCGTCGCGCCGTTCGGGGCGAAGCTGACGGCACGGGCCGGCTTCGCGATGTGACGTAGGACGCTCCCCGTCGCCGCATCGCGGAGGTACGTGCCGGAGGGGCCGACTTCGGCGAGCTTCGTCCCGTCCGGCGAGAGCGCCAACCGCGTGATCTTCTCCTCCGAGCGCCACCTTCCCGCCTCGCGGAAGTGGGGTCCTTCGGCGGTCAGGTAGCGCAGCGCGAGGTTGCGCAACTCCACGATGTCGCGCTCGGCGGTCTCGACCCGCGTCGCATCCTGCACGCTGGTCCATGCTGCCTCGCGACCGGCGCCGCGCGGCAACGCCAGCTGGGCCTCTGCTTGACGCACGAGCGAGCGATAGAGGTTGGCCTGCGACTGTCGGTGCGCGTCCTCGAAGCGCGTTCGCTCGGTCAGTACACGCTGGAATGCGATCCCGACGACGACTGCGATGACGACCAGACTCGCCGCGATTGCCGGGTTGCGCCGCGCCCATAGCGCAACGCGTCCGAGCACGCCGGCCTGCCGCGCCTCGATCGGCTGACGCGCGAGATAGCGCCGCAGATCGTCGGCGAGGGCGTCGGCGGTGGGATAGCGTCGATCCGGCTCGCGGCTGATGGCCTTGAGGCAGATCGTCTCGAGGTCCGCAGGGATCTCGCGTCGCAGCTTGCGCGGTCTCGGCACGTCCTTGTGCACGACGGCGTAGAACAACGTCGCCGTCTCGCCCTGGAACGGCGGTCGCCCGCACAGCAGCTCGTACAGCACGACGCCCAGACTGTAGACGTCGCTGCGTCGATCGATCGCATCCACGTCGCCACGCGCCTGCTCAGGCGACATGTAGGCGGGCGTGCCCAGGAGTTGCCCCTGCCGCGTGAGCGTGGCGTCCGCCTCGCCCAGTCGCGCCAACCCGAAGTCGGTCAGAAGGGGCCGCCCGGCTTCGTCGAGCAGGACATTGGAGGGCTTCACGTCCCGGTGCACGATCCCGAACTGATGCGCGTAGTCCAGCGCGTCGGCCAGTCGCGTCACGAGCTCGGCGGCCTCGTCGGGCGTGTACGCACGCTTCTTCAGCGCGTCACCGAGCGTGGGTCCCGGAATGAAGTCCGAGACGAGGAACGGCCCCGAGACGTCCTCTCCGACCTCGTGCACCGTGACGATGGCTGGATGCCTGAGGCGCGCGGCGCTCCGCGCCTCGCGGCGGAACCGCTCGCGGGCTTCTTCATCGGTGGCGAGCGCGGGACGCAGACGCTTCAGGGCGACGACGCGACCGAGGTCGGGGTCACGCGCCCGCCATACGGCGGCGAACGCGCCCTGCCCACGCACCTCTTCCAGCACGTACCGTCCGATGCGGCTACCGCGTTGGATACGTCGGCGCGCGAGGTACGCCGCCTCTTCCTTGAGGCGCATGCGCTCCTCGCCCTCGAAGTCGTACGCACGCACGTAGTCGGACACAGAGGGAGGCTCGCCGAGCCGGGAGCGCATCTCCATGTCGATGCACACGAGCTCGATCAAGGTCGCGCTGAACGCCGGGTCGCCGCGCTCGGGCAGATGATCTTCGATCTGCGCATGCCCCTGCTCGATCCACTGCCGCTCGAATTCCCGGCGGCGGGTCTCGTCAATGGGCGACACGGCATTCGACATGCGCGGGATGATATCCTCCGCGCCCCTTGCATGGATGACGCCGATCTCATTGTTGGACTTCGCGCTGGAGACGAACGCGCCATGGCTGCGTTCGTCCAGCGCTATCGACCGGCACTGGAGCGCATCGCCCGAGGCGCCATCGCGCCTGGACTACGTCCGCGCATCACGCCGGACAGCGTCGCACAGTCGGTCTGTCGTACGTTCCTCCGGCGCATGGACGACAACCCGTACGTGCTCGAGGACGGCGACGCGTTGTGGAGTCTCCTGTGTGCCATCGCGCTGACGAAGGTGCGTGAGCGCGTGCGCTACCACACACGCGAGAAGCGCGACCTCGGTCGCCAGGTGCCGATCGAGTCCGCACGCGAGGTCGCCGATCCGACGCACGGCCCCGACCACGCGGTCGCCTTTCACGACGCACTCGAGACCATCTTCGCCGAGCTCGAGGAAGAGGAGCGCCGCATCCTCGCGCTGCGCCTCCAGGGCAAGACCCAGGAAGCCATCGCGACGGAGGCCGGCTGCAGCGAGCGCACGGTGCGCCGCATCCTGAAGTCGCTCGAGGGTCGACTCAGACGACGGCTCGACTCCTGAGCGGAGCCCCACGCGGATAGCGTCTCCCGTTGACGCGTCGGTCTCATCGTGCGACGCGATTGTGGGTGAACGGTTCAGCCGGAGCATTCGGGGGTCGATAGGCAATCGACGAGAGACGCGATGTGGCGGGATCAACCGCGGAAGCCACCTCACGCTCATGGCGCGCCTGCTGGTCGTCGAAGACCGACATCGAAAGCAGCCGCGCATCGGATCCACCTTGCCGCGCGAGGGCGTCGAGGCCCGCTCCTCCGAACGCCCGCATGAGGCGATGGCGCTCGTTCGCAGCTGGCGCCCGCAGCTCCTGCTGCTGGATCTCGACACGTTGGGCGTGGCCGTAGGCGTCAGCATCTGCAGGCTCGTGCGCATGGACGAGGAGCTCGAGCGAACGCTCGTCGTGCTCGTTGCGAGCGATGCCGAGGAGGATGACGAGCTCGCGCTCTTCGACGCGGGCGCGGACGACTTCGTCAAGCGCCATCGGATGGCGCGTCCGTCGTTCCAGGCCCGTCTGGCCGCGCTGCTCAGGCGGACGACCGCTCGCCTACCTCGGACCGTGCGGCGCGTCGGGCCGTTGCTGCTCGACCGGATCGCTGCGCGAGCGCAGCTCGAGGACGTCGAGCTGCCGCTCACGCGAACGGAGTTCGCCATCTTGTGGCGCCTTGCCGCCGCCGCCGGGCACTACGTATCGCGCCAGTCCTTGTCCCGCGGCCTGCTGCACAGCGTGGACGCGGGCGTCTCGCGCGCGGTCGACATGCACGTGAAGGAGATACGCCGCAAGCTCGGCCCAGCGGCATTCCTGATCACCACCCGGTACGGCGTGGGCTACGGGCTCGACGAGGCGGGAGATTCACCGCTTCGACGCGCCGGATGAAGATCAGCGCCGCAGCACGGCGCGCTGTACGACGCGCACGTCGTGGCCGCCGACCTCCGGCGTGCCCTGGCCGCCGGTCTTCACATCCGGCGCGAGGCGCGTCTGCGTGAGGTCGAAGTGGAGGAAGTCACCCACGAGCCGGTAGCGCGCGAGGAGGATGCTCCCATTCAGCGAGAAGTAGGAGAACAGCTCGCCGTCCGCATACGTGGCGGGCAGCACGATGCCGTTCTTCTCGTCGATGGCGTAGCGCCCCTTGGCAGCGTCGCGCACCACGAGCTCGTACTTGCGCTGGGGCTGCTGCCCGTAGCCGAGCCGGAACTCCCAGCGCTTGGGGTCATCCGTCGGCCGAATGGCGATGAACATGCGGGTCTCGGCCTGCTTGCCGCCTGGTGGCGTGATCTTCAGCGTGCCCTGCCATACGCCACGCCACGACATGGGGAAGCTCGGCGCCTCCTTCGGCGCCGCCGCGTCAGCGGCCCTCTTCATCTCCTCGGCCGTCAGGGGCTGCGTGCCGTTCACGCCGAGGATGTGATAGCCGCCGTCGTGCCGCTCGGTCCCGAAGCCGTCGTAGGCGTTGCGGGCGAGGTATAGGCGCGCGGCGGTGCCCTCCTTCGGCAAGGGCGCATGCCCGCCCGATCCCGTCGCGGTCGGGGCGCCCTTGCCCTTCCACGCCTTCGTCCAGTAGCGAACGTAGAGCGGCCGATCGAGCGGAAGGTCCTCGCCCTTCTCCACGGCGGCGACCGTCACCTCGGCCAGGTACTCGACGTGCTCCCAGTCACCGTGCCGTCGCACTCGCGGATGCACCCGCTCGACGGTGCCGAGCACGATGTGCGTCGCCTGCTCGCGCAACTGTGCCGGACTCGAGAGCGGCTTCTCCGCGACGGCCGGCGTGAGCGCAAGGAGCAGCGTCGCGATCAAGCCGGAAACGACGAACAGCGACCACGTGCGACGGTGCATGAGAACCCTCCTCGGTCAGGTGCCGTGGAGAGTCTAGCTCTGCGCGCTCCGTCGCCCCACGACGGCCGGCTCCCGCGTCTCGAGGCTGCGCTGGATCCAGAGCGTCAGCAGCGTGACCACGAGCATCGGACCCACGGCGATGAACGCGTAGAGGGTCGGGCGCGCCAGCACGCAGCAGACGGCCATCACGGTGAAGTGCATCGTCGGGCCGTTGAGCAGCCACATCAGCATCGGGATGCGCACGCGCTGCTGGTAGGCCGCGCGGTCCGCGATCACGACGCCCTCCGTGTCGAGCCGCTTCGCGTACGGCAGCATGCCGATCACCAGCCGTCCGGCGAACCCGCCACGCTCGGCCGCCTCACGCTGGATCTCCTCGATGTCGTCCGTGCTGCCCGTGTAGCGCCGCTTGTAGCGGTCGAGGAGGAACGAGGCCCAGGCCATGCCGGCGGCGGCGCCGAAGGTCAGCGCGCCTGCGGCCCACCAACCCTGGCCCGTCGCGATCCAGCCCGCGAGACCGATGTGGACGGCGATCGCCGTCACGTAGTCCCCCCACCCGTCCATCGCGCGACCGAGGTAGCCGCCGCCGCCGCGCAGGCGGGAGAGCTGGCCGTCGACGCAGTCGAACGCGAGGTAGGCGCCGATGCAGATCGCGGCGGGGACAGCCCATGCGAACCAGAGGCAGGTACCGATGGCGACGCCGAGCAGGGCGTTGAAGCACGTGACCTGATTGGCGGTGACGCGCGTCGGCGCCAGCACCTTCACGATGAGCCCGGCCACCGGCCTCGAGAAGAGGCGGTCTACGGGCTCGTCGGTGATGAGGGGGCGGGACGGCACGGCGCGGAGGATAGCGGGCCGATCATCAACTCGTGAACGTTCACAGCTGCGGCTGCGTGGGGCTCGGTACACTCCCTCCCTCCCATGGCCTCCATCATCTACGTCCTGCACCACTCGACCGACGATCCCGATCGCGCGGCCACCGCCCTCCTCACCGCGGCCTCGTCCGCTCGCGGCGGGCACGACGTCGCGCTGTGGCTCAGCGGCGAGGGCGTCCGCCTGGGCGTCGAAGGCGTCGCCGAGACGCTGGCGGAGCCGCTGCCCGAGACCGCCGCCGAGTCGTGGCAGGCCATCGTCGAGGCGGGCGGACGTGCGTACCTCGACCGTCCCTCCTTCGAGCGCCGCCAGTACGAAACGGACGCTGTGCGTGAGGGCGCCGAGGTCGCGGACCCCACCTACCTCGCGCTCCTCCTCTCCGAAGGCCGCACGGCCGTGACGATGTAGCCATGCGCAGGCTGGAGCTCCTCGAAGGCCGCTGCGATCCGGATCGCCTCGACCTCGAGGCGAACATCCTGCTCGGCCGGCACGAGGCCTGTGACCTGCGCCTCTTCGATGAGACGACCTCACGGCGCCATGCGCGCATCGAGGTCGCGAGCGACGTCGTCACGCTCGAGGACCTCAAGTCCAGCAACGGCACGTGGCTGAACGGCGAGCGCGTCGACGGTCCGGCGCGGCTGTTCGACGGCGACGTCATCCGCATCGGCGATACGCAGCTGCGCTACCTCAGCGGCGACGGCAGCGACCGCATCACGGTCGTCGAAGGCCAGGCGAACGACGACGTGCAGGCCGCGCTCGATCCGGACGCAGCCGACCCCGCCGTCGAGGCCGCAGGCGAGGGCGCGATACGCCGCCTTCGGTTCGTCTGCGACGGTGCCGTCGCGTGCGCCGACGCAGCCGAGATTCCCGCGATGCTCGGTGACCTGCTCGGACTGATGGTCGAGGCGTTCGCGCCCGAACGTGCGCTCGTCTGTCTGCGGGGCGCGGGCGGCGCGATCGAGGTCGCGGCGGCGCATCCCGAGGCCGCGACGCCCCCCGCCTCGAGCACACTGCGCCAGCGCGTCCTCGAGGGCGGCGAGGCGGTGCTGATTCGCGACGCCCACGACCCCGAGGCCGGCGCCGGCGGCAAGTCGATGGTGCGCAGCCGCTACCGGTCGATGCTCGCTGCGCCGCTGAAGGTCGCAGAAGGCGTCCTGGGCTTCGTCAGCGTCGAGGCCGAGTCGCCCGACGCGTACACCGAAGGCGACCTGCGTGCGCTCGCCGCCGCGGCGCGTCAGGCGGCACTGGCCCTGCGCAACCTCCGCGCGCTGCTCGGCGCGCGCGAGGAGGTGCGCCGCCTCCAGGCCGTGACGACCGGTGAGGCGCCGCCCTTCCTCGGCGAGCACGAGAGCGTCGAAGCGGTGCGCACGCTCATCCGCAAGGCGGCCGCCGCCGACTCGCCCGTGCTGATCACGGGCGAGACGGGCACCGGCAAGGAGCTCGTCGCGCGGCATCTGCACGCGGAGAGCACACGCGCAACGCGCCCCTTCGTGGCGCTCAACTGCGCGGCGCTCGTAGAAGGCCTGCTCGAGAGTGAGTTCTTCGGCCACGAGAAGGGCGCGTTCACCGGCGCCACCGACCGTCGCGAGGGCCGCATCGCACAAGCCGCGGACGGCACGCTCTTCCTCGACGAGGTCGGCGAGCTGCCGGCGCAGCTCCAGGCGAAGCTGCTGCGCGTGCTCTCCGAGGGCACGTTCCGTCGCGTCGGCGGCAAGGAGATGCTGCCGATGCGCTGCCGCGTGCTCGCGGCGACGAACCGCGACCTGCGCAAGATGGTGAAGGACGGCACGTTCCGCGAAGACCTCTTCTACCGCCTGCAGGTCCTCGAGCTCGACGTGCCGCCGCTGCGCGAGCGCACGGGCGACGTGATCGTGATCGCTGAAGCCTCGCTCGAACGACTGGCGGCGCAGCTGGGTCGCCGCGTGCCGCGACTCGCGGAGGACGCGCGCGCGGTGCTGCAGGCCTATCCGTGGCCGGGCAACGTGCGCGAGCTGCTGAACGTGCTGGAGCGCGCACTCGTGCTGCTGGAAGGCGACACGATCACGGCGAGCGACCTGCCGCAGGAAATCCGCGAGCGCCGGGTGCACGACGAGGACGCCCCGCAGGTACCGAGCGAGGTGATGACCATCCGTGAGGCCGAGAAGCGCGCCGTGAAGGCCGCGCTGGAGCACACGGGGGGCAAGAAGGGCGCGGCGGCGGCGGTGCTGGGGATCAGCTGGCCCACCTTGAATCGGAAGATCCGGGAGTATGGCCTGTGAGGGTCGTGCTGCAGCGACAGGCGCCGTGCCTCTGCCGGTGCCGGTGCCGGTGCCCGGGCTCTTCGTCCGCGGCGGGCACGGGCACGGGCGGGCACTGGCACGGGCAGAGGCACCGGCACGACGCGATCTGACAAATCGTTCGGTCTGGCGTTGAACGTTTCTTTCAACGAGGACACCTCACCCCCACCTGCGCAACCCCCGCCCCTCGTCTAAACTCATTTTCCGACAGGGGGTTACGACGGAATTGCGGGAGTCTCTCGGCCCTGGCACACCACTTGTGCTAGCGCTGCCGTGGGCAACGCAGCGACCATGGACCGAGGAGGACGACCCGCCGTGAGCGGTGACAGCCCGACCCGCATCGTCGATCCGCACGACGACGGTCCGCGCGACCCGAACGACCCGCTCGTCGGGACGAAGATGGGCCGCTGGACGCTCACCCGCCTCATCGGACGCGGCGGCATGGGCCGGGTCTACGAGGCCCGCGGCGGCCTCATGAATCGGCGCGTCGCGCTCAAGGTCCTCAGCGAAGACCTCGCGGAGGACGCCTCCTTCGTGAAGCGCTTCCACCGCGAGGCCAAGCTGCTGGGCTCGCTGACCCACCCGCACATCGTCGACGTCATCGATCGGGGCCTCACGAACGAGCGCCTCTGGTTCGCGATGGAGTTCGTGCGCGGCGAGAGCCTGCGTCGCCTCATGGACCGCGGCCCGGTCGCCGCCGACCAGGCGGCGCGCATCGCCGGCGAGATCGCCGGTGCGCTCTCCTACGCGCATCAGCGCGGCATCGTGCACCGCGACCTCAAGCCCGAGAACGTCCTGCTGGACGAGCAGGGCACGGTGCACCTGGTCGACTTCGGCCTCTCGCGCCTCGTGGACGTCGCGCCCGACCTGGCGTCGACGCGCCTCACGCGCACTGACGTCATCCTCGGAACCTACGAGTACATGTCGCCCGAGCAGCGCCGCGGCGACCGCCAGCTCGACGGCCGCGCCGATGTCTTCGCGCTGGGCGTGATCCTCTACGAGATGCTCACCGGCACCCTCCCGCTGGGTCGCTTCACGCCGCCGAGCCAGTCCCAGCGCGAGATCCCGCGCGCGTTCGACGACGTGGTGAACAAGGCGCTCGCCACCGATCGCAAGGACCGCTACGAGGACGCCGGCCGCTTCCAGGACGCCATCGCGGAGGCGCGCGAGGCCGCGCCCGACGCGCCGCGCCCGGTGACGGAGGCCGCGACGGTGGCCAACGTCGAGCCGGTCGTCCCCACGCATGACATCGATGCCGCCCGCGGCGTGCTGCGCCACGCCGAGATCCTGGGCGCCATCGACCGCGTGCTCGGTCTGCTGTGCGTGCTCGGCACGTTCTTCGGCGCCATCGCGCTCGTCTTCACGGAGCTCATCCCCTACCGCTGGGGCGCGGGCTTCGCCGGCATCGTCTCGTTCATCCTCGGGCTCTACCTGATGGGCCTCGGTCGCCGCGTGTCGCGCCTCGAGGAGGGCGCACGCGAGTCGCAAGTGATGCTGAGCGTGCTCCTGCTGTTCTTCCCGCCGTTCCTGACGGCGCTCGGCATCTACGGCCTGATCGTCATGACGTCGGATCGCGCTCGCCGCGCGTTCCGCCTCGGCGAGAAGGCGCTGCGGGAGCCGCAGGCGCTGGTGACGCAGCCCTCCAAGCCCGTCTTCCTGAGCCAGCCCGAGCGGCCCAGGCCCGCGACGCTGGTCATGCACGCCTTCACGCTGCTGGCGATCGGCTGGAGCCTCTACGCAGGCCTGGCCGCGCTCAGCGTCTGGAACGAGCCCTACAGCAGCGCGTTCGCCAGCGCGGAGACCGCCTTCGTCTGGTCCGTGATGGCGACGACCTGGTCGCTGCTCGTCGTCCTCCGGATGTTCCTCATGCGCAAACAGCGCCGCGGCTTCGGCCTCGCGTTGTGGGCGTTCCTCTTCCTCTCGGCTTCGACCGCGCTGTTGGACGCGGCATTGGAGGACGCGCGGCGTCCGCCCGAAGGCTTGAGGTTCGGGGCCGTACACCGACTGCTGCCCTGGTCACACGTCCGACGCAACCACCTCCAATGGGAGATTTCCAAGTGAAGAAGATCGCTCTGATCGCCCTGTTGGCTATCGGTGTGGCTGCCTTCGTCGGCACCGACGTGATCAAGTCCAGCGTCGGTTCCGTCAGGACTGCCGTACGCGATGCCCTGACCTCCGAAGTGCCCCTGACGAACCAGCTGGCCGAAGCCCAGGCCCAGGTCGACGCCTACGCCGAGAGCATCATTCGCGGCGAAGTCGCGGCCGAGAACCTGCGCGACATGATTACCGGCGTGGAGCGCGAAGTTCGCGCCCTCACCGTCCGGGTCGAGCGCGAGCGCGAGACACTCGCAGCCATGCGAACCGACTTCGGCTCGCGCGGCGAAGCCGTACCGGCGACGCTGAAGCCCGCCGACGGCCGCCAGGCCCGGCACGTGCTGCGCCGTGTGCGCGCCTTCGAGGCCAACAACGAGCTGCTCCAGCGGCGTACGCGGGACCTCGAGCGCCTCAAGGGTGAGTACCAGGCCACGCTCGGCTCGCTCGAGCAGGCTCGCTCCGAGCAGATGCGCCTGGGCGAGGAGATCCGCGTCCTGGCCGCCGAGGTCGAGTCGCTCCACGCCCGCAAGGCCGCCGCGCGCACGCGCAACGCGGTCGGCGACGCGTCGATCAGCGGCAGCGGCTACTCCGACGCCCAGGGACGGATCGCCAAGATCCGCGCCAAGCTCCGTGAGCAGAACAAGCTGCTTCAGTACTACGAGTACGAGCGCGTCGTCCGCCTCGACACGGCGGAGGCCATGGTGACCGACGGCCCGACCGATCCCGCAACGGCGATCGAAGAGGCCCTGGCCGCCTACCCCGGCAACTAAGCGCACGTCCACGGCACGGCCGGGCCACCGGTCTGCCCCAACCCCCAACGGGAGAAACCAATGACGGTGCGAGCTCGCCATCTCGGACGCGGTGTGCTCGGTCTCGTGGTCGTCGGCCTCGTGGTCGGCGCCCTGTCGGTCGAGGCCGTCACCCGCTCCGAGGTGTCACGTGCCCAGCGCGCCCTTCCGGACGCGCTGTCCCGCACGCTCGCACCCGAAGACGCCGGCGCGGCCGCGGTCGAAGCACTCGCCGCGGCCCGCCGGCACCTCCGCGCCCGCGACCTCGCGGGTACGGCGGATGCGCTCGCCACCGTGGTGAAGGACCACCCGAGTGCCGAGCTGCATCACGTGCTCTCGCTCGCCGCCTTCGGCGCAGGCGAGGGCCTCGCCGGCGCGCGCCATGCGCAGCTGGCGGCTCGGCTCGCACCCACCCACATCGAGCTCCAGGAACGCGCCGAGCACGCGGTGAACATCGCACTCGCCTGGCGCGTGCGTCCTGTCTCGAGGCCTCTCGGCGTGATCGGCGCCATCGGCATCCTCGCCCTGATCGTCACGGCCGGCGTACGGCGCCACCAGCGCCGTCGACTCGAGGACTACCTCGACGACGTACGCGGCCGCATCGTCTTCCAGGCGGACGGCGGCTCCAGCGAGCGTGTGCCCGTGCTAGGCCCGCACACCGAGTCCCTGACGATCGATCTCTTCCTCAGCGGCCGCTACGGGATGGCCCGCCCACGCTGTCCCTGGCGGTCGCCGACCCTCCACCTCGCCTTCTCGCACGCGGGCAGCAGCCAGACGATCCGGCTGCGACCGGTGCGGCACGTGAGCGACAGCGCCGTCCGTGTGCCCGTGCGGTCCGAGACGCTGCGCAAGCTCCTCGCGACGAACGGCCGCTGGCGTCTTCACGCGCGGCTCGCCAACCGCGCGATCGCCAACGCCGACCTGATCGTCGAAGCCGCAAATCGCAGGTCGCCTTTGCAGCGCCGTTACGTCAGCGCATAGCTTCTCGGAAGGGCATCCGGGGCGCGCGCGTCCAAGCCGTGGCCTGGATGGCCCGAGGAGGATGCGATGCGCCCGTTCCGTCTGCTGACCTGTCTCTCGATCTGTGTTCTCTGCGTGCTCACGCAGGTCGGCACGCCGCACCGTGAAGCGTTCGCCGACGAGGATGTCTCGATCATCGTCAGCGAGAACATGGAGATGGAGGCCTTCCTGACGGCCGTCGCCCGGACGACCGGCATGCGGCTCGTCTGGAACCCGGTCGACAAGAACATCCGCGGGCGCAAGCTCAAGGGCGGCATCGTGCTGAAGGCGAAGCGGGACGAGCTCTTCCCGCTGGTGCGGGGCTTGCTGACGTTCTACGACCTCGTGTTCATCCCGATCGGCCCCGAGGGCAACAAGGTGATGTTGATCGCCGACGCGCGTCAGTCGAGCGCGATCCTGAAGCTCAAGCCGCAGCCGATCGCGCTGACCGATGACAACCTGGCCACGTACGAGTCGGCGGACGGTCTCTTCGTGACGACGACCATCCATGTGCAACACATGGACAACCTCCAGCACGCGCGCAACGCACTGGCCCGCATCGTGACGGGCATGAACATCGGCAGCGTGACCGAGGTGCCGGACGCCAAGGCTTTCGTCGTGACCGACTTCGCGCCGAACGTCGTCGCGATCTACCGCCTGCTCCGCAAGATGGACGTGCCGAAGGCCAAGGTCTCGACCGCGACGGGCAAGACGGTCGCCGTCTCGCTCGAGCACGCGAGCGCCCTCGAGCTGGCTGAGGTCCTGAACCAGCACTACCGCTCAGGCCCCCGGATGGCGCAGCCGACGCGCCGCGGCGCGGTGACGATCCCGCAGGCGTCCGCGCCGCGGATCACAGCCGACAAGCGCACGAACCGCATCCTGGTGACCGGCGACGACGCCGAGATCAAGCAGGTGCAGGAGGCCATTGCCCTGCTGGATACCCCGGTGCCGGCGCCTGAGACGGAGGCGTTCTACGTGCGCATGAAGCACGTATCGGCGGACGAGGTGGCCAGCGTCCTGGGTCAGCTCATTGCGGGCTCGCCTCACCTCTGGGCGAGCTCCGGTGCGCGCCCCGCCGTGATCGCCGACGAACAGACCAATGCACTGGTGATCTCCGCCTCCAAGGAGGACTTCGCCAAGATGGAGCTGCTGATCACGAAGCTGGACGGGAAGCGGTAGGGGCATCCCGAGGTGCGCCGTAGGCGTGCCGAGTGGTTGCCCGACCCGCCCGTCCTTCCAGGGACCCGACGAGGCCGAGCCCGACGCCGGGCGTCGATCGGGCCTCCACGTTCGTAACGGGCCGGGCAACCACTCCTCCTGGGCTCTGCCCAGGACTCGGGATGCCCCTACAGCGCCCCGTGCGTCGTCTGTCAAACGGCCCTCGGACTTCCGTCGACTCCTGGGCCCGCAGAGGTAGGTTGCCTCCTTCCCCACGAAGGAGGACGTCGTGACCACGGCACGTAACTTCATCGATGGCGAGTGGGTCGAGGCCGGCAGCGACGGCATCGAGATGTTCGACCCCGCCACGGGCGAGCTCATCGGGACCGCACCGCGCGGCGGCAAGGCGGAGATCGACGCCGCCGTGGCTGCGGCGAAGGCGGCGTTCCCGGCCTGGTCGGAGACGCCCGCGCCCAAGCGCGGCGAGATCCTCTTCCGCGCGGCCCAGATCATGGAGAGCCGCAAGGAGGAGCTCGGACGCCTCGTCACGCGCGAGATGGGCAAGGTCAAGGTCGAGGCGCTCGGCGACGTGCAGGAGGCCATCGACATGGCCTACTACATCGCCGGCGAAGGCCGCCGCCTCTTCGGCAACACCACGCCGAGCGAGCTGCCGAACAAGATCTGCTTCACGCTCCGCGAGCCGATCGGCGTCTGCGGCCTCATCGCGCCGTGGAACTTCCCCATCGCGATTCCCTCGTGGAAGTCGCTGCCCGCCCTCATCTGCGGCAACACCGTTGTGTTCAAGCCGTCCGAGGAGACGGGCGGATGCCTGACGGCCTACGTCGAGTGCCTCCTCGAGGCCGGCGTGCCGGCGGGCGTCGTGAACATCGTGAACGGCACGGGCGAGGAAGCCGGCGACGCGCTGGTGAAGCACCCCGACGTGCCCGTCATCTCGATGACCGGCTCGACCGAGACGGGGCGCATCGTCTCGAAGAACGCCGCCGACATGCTCAAGCACGTGCACGTCGAGCTGGGCGGCAAGAACGGCATCATCGTCATGGACGACGCGGACCTGGACTTCGCCGTCCAGGCGATCCTGTGGTCCGCCTATGGCACGAGCGGCCAGCGCTGCACGGCCGGCAGCCGCATCATCGTCCACGACAAGGTGCACGACGCGCTGCTCGACAAGCTGGCCAAGGCCGCCGCGGCGCAGACCGTCGGCCACGGCTGGGACGACGCCGTCGAGGTCGGTCCCGTCGTGCGGCCGTCCGCGCTCGAGAAGATCGAGCGCTACGTGAAGATCGGACAGGAGGAGGACGGCGCGCGGCTCGTGACCGGTGGCGCGCGTCCCGACCTGCCTTCCGAGCTCGCGGGCGGCTGGTACTTCCAGCCGACGGTCTTCGCCGACGTGACGCCGGACATGCGGATCGCCCAGGAGGAGATCTTCGGCCCGGTGACGGCGCTCATCCGGGTGAACGACCTCGACGAGGCCATCCGTGTGCACAACGGGACGCGCTACGGGCTCTCGGGCGCGATCATCACGCGCGATCTCGCCGCGTCGATGAAGGCGATGCGCGCACTGCAGACGGGCATCGTGTACCTGCACAACGGCACGATCGGCGCCGAGGTGCATCTGCCCTTCGGCGGCATGAAGGCCACGGGCAACGGCCACCGCGAGGCGGGGATCACGGGCATCGACTTCTACTCGGAGCAGAAGACGGTCTACATCGACTACTCCGGGGGGCTGCAGCGGGCTCAGATCGATACGTGATCCGCGGCGGAGCCGCGGATCTCCGTTTCCGTTTCCGTTTCCGTTTCCGTTTCCGGGCAGAGAGACGGGCGGCGGGCGGGCCTAGATACGGCAGCCGGGTCACGCCGGAAACGGAAACGTGCACGGAAACGGATACGGGTGGAACCGACGAAGGCCCGAGCCGCGATCTGCCGAAATTGAAGGGTATCCGTCCCTAGGAGACGTATGCCCTTCGCCCGCCTCGCCGTCGCCCTCCTCCTCGCCTTGGCCCTCGGCCCGTGCCCGTCCGCCGCCGACGAGAAGCCCGCCGAGACCCGCGACGACATCTTCCCCCTCAGCGCCGTCAGGCCCGGCATGAAAGGCCACGGCCTGACCGTGAAGCAGGGCACGAAGATCGAGCGCTTCGAGGTCGAGGTCATCGACGTCATCCGCAACCACCTCGTCAAGCAGGACGTGATCCTCGTCCGCTGCCTCGGGGAGGCCTTCGCCGACCACCAGATCGCCCAGGGCATGTCCGGCTCGCCCATCTACTTCGAGGGCAAGGTCGCCGGGGCCCTCGCCTACACCTGGGCCCAGGCGAAGCACCCGATCGGCGGCGTCACGCCCATCGAGACGATGCTCGCCGAGGGCAAGCGCAAGCTGTCAGGCCGCCCGACCGGCATGCAGCCGCCTACGCGCATCCGCCGCGTCGCCGGTCAGACCGGACGCAGCACCGAGCTCCGGCCCATCGGCACGCCGATCACCGTCGGCGGCTTCTCGCATGCGTCCCGCAACGCGCTCAATGCGGCCTTCGCGCCGCACGGCTTCTCCGTGTGCGGCGGCGGGGCCGTCGCCGGTCGTCCGCAGCGCGGCGCGGACTGGGTGAACCTCGACGCGCCGGTCGAGCCCGGCTCCGCCGTGGTCGTGGACCTGCTGCGCGGTGACTACAGCGCGGCCGCCATCGGCACGTGCACGTTCGTCGACGGCAAGCAGGTGTACGGCTTCGGCCACGACTTCAACATGCTCGGCGAGACGCTGCTGCCCATGAGCGTCGGCTACGTCTACTCGGTCATCGCGAGTCGCGACCTCTCCTTCAAGCTGGGCAGCTCGATCCGCGAGATCGGCGCGCTCGTCCAGGACCGTCCGTCGGGCATCGTCGGGCACCTCGGCAAGCCCGCCCGCATGGTGCCGGTGCAGGTGCGCTTCACGCACGCTGTGACGAAGCGCGAGGAGACCTTCGAGTTCGAGGTCACCCCCAACACGGTGTTCTTCACGCAGCTCCTCATCTTCGCGCTGAAGGAGTCCTTCGCGCGCGCCGAGGCGACGCTCGGCCAGAACACCAAGCGCTACAGGATGACGGCCAAGCTGAAAGGGCTGGAGCCCTGGACGTACGAGGACGTGATCGCCGGCTTCGACGGTGGCTTCCAGCGCCAGCTCATCGGGCTCGTGGATCGGCCGCTCAACCATCCCACACAGCGTCCGGAGTTCGAGTCGTTCAAGCTCGACGTGGAGATCGAGCACCGCGACCGCCGCGCCTACGTGCGCACGGTCGGCGCCTCCCGCGAGGAGGTGCGCCCGGGCGAGCAGGTCACGCTCCGCGTCGGCCTCGAGACGAAGGACGGCGGCGATCCCGTGGAGCAGACGCTCGACGTCCGCATCCCGCACGACGCGCCCGAAGGCAACTACGTCATCTCGGTGCTGGGCGGCGACTTCGTACCCGCCGCCGTGCCGACGCCCAAGGACATCGCGGACTACCCGAAGCTCTACGCGGCGTTCCACAAGAGCACCGAGCTCGTCGCCGTGCTGCCGACCGGCCGCGTGGACCTCGATCTCGACGGCCATCTGCTGCGCGACCTGCCGCTCTCGGCCGTCGCGCGCCTCGCCCGCTCGCCGGGCGGCCGCAACACGAAGCTCCAGCCCGTCACGGAGAAGGTGATCCAGAAGGTCCCCTTCGTTGTCGCGGGCCGACAGAAGGTGACGCTCCGCGTCGTGCGCTGAAGGGGAACGCGCTGCCATGAACCTCCTCACACGTCTCGCGCCGCTGGCGCTGCTGCTCCTGCTCGCCGCGCCGGTTTCGGCCGGCGGACCGGCGACGGAGCGCATCGCGGGCCACGACGCCTTCGCCAAGGGCACGCTGAAGAACCTGACGCTCGACGCCGAGGGCGTACTGCGTCCCGGCCCGACGCTGACGTCGATGCCCCTGAAAGCGGACACGGCCTGGTGTGCGTCGCACTCGGACAAGGCCACGTGGATCGGCCTGGGCAACCGGGCCGCGGTGCACTACATCACCCCCGACCTTCGCAAGCGCATCGAGCTGGGTGAAGGCCTGATGGTGACGGCCATGGCGCCCCTGCCGGGCGACGCGATCGCAGCGGCCGTGTTCCCGGGCGGACGCATCGTCAAGATCGAAGGCGGCAAGGACGGCAAGGTGTCCCCGCTCGCCAAGTTGCCGGTGGAGCACGTCTGGGCGCTGACGAGTTCGGCGACGGGCGTCTTGACCGCGGCGTGCGGCGTGCCGGGGACCCTGTACCGCGTCGACCCCTTCGGTGCGGTGACGAAGCTCGCGGACGTCGACGACGCACACGCCCGGTGCATGACCCCTGGCGCGGACGGCAAGACGCTCTTCGTCGGCACGGCGCCGAAGGGCCGCGTGCTGGCCGTGGAGGGCCAGAAGGTGCGCGTCGTGCGCGACCTGGAGCCGCAGGAGGTCGTGGGCATCGTCGAGCGCGGAGACGGCAGTCTGATCGTCGCGGCCAACGCCGATCAAGCCGGCGGCAACGCGCAGCAGATGGCTAGCCTCCTGCGCCAGATCGCCGAGCCGCGCGAGACGAAAAAGGGCCAGAAGCCCGCGAAGCGCACGGCACTGCAGGACGGTCAGATCCTGCACATCGAGCCGAGCGGCGTCGTCACGACGCTGTGGTCTAAGAAGAAGACCGCCGTGCTCGGCCTGGCGGGTCATGCCGGCGGAGCCGTCGCGGGCACGTACCCCTCGGCGCGCGTCATCCGCGTCGAGCCGGGCAAGCCGTACGCGCTGGTCGCGGATCTCCCCGAAGCCGAGGCGAGTGTCGTGCTGACCGACGAGACCGAGACGGTGCTCGCCGTCGCCACCAGCAACCCGGCGGTCGTGCACTGGGTCGAGTCGCCGAGCAACGAAGGCGCCTGGACGTCGGTACCGATCGATGCGGGCGCGCCGTCGATGTGGGGCCGCGTGACACTCTGGGGCCGCTCCGTCCGCACGCTGCGCTATCGCAGCGGCCCGACGTCCGAGCCCGACGACGCGTGGTCCGCGTGGTCTTCGCTCGAAGGCTTCGACGGGCAGGCCGGCGCCATGAAGACCACGGCGCGCTTCGTGCAAATCGAGGCGACGCTCACGGGCAAGGACGCCGAGCTGCGCAGCGTCGAGCTCGTGCGCCGCACGCCCAACCGCGCGCCGACGGTCACCGAACTCAAGGTCACGAAGCCCGGACAGAAGAAGGGCGCGCCGCCGGTCGCGACGGCGAAGCGCGACCTGAGCTGGAAGGCGGCCGACGCCGACGGGGATCGTCTTCGGACGACCGTCGCGGTCAACCGCCAGGGCTCGCCGCACTGGACGACGCTCGTGGACGGCGAGGTGCTGAAGAAGCCCGCCCACTCGTGGGACACGACGGGCATGCCCGATGGGCTCTACCAGGTGCGCGTGGCGCTCGCGGACACACCGGACAACGAGCCCGGCCGCGCGCGCGAAGCGTCGGCGGTGCTCACGGGCGTGCGCGTTGACAACACGCCGCCGACGGTCGAGGTGAGCGCGAGGCGTCACGGCGGCGGCCGGATCCACATCCAGGGCCGCGCCAAGGATGCGCGGGGCGGACGCATCCTGCAGGTGCGTGTGTCGCTCAACGGCGGCCCGTGGGTGCCGCTCGGCGCGAAGGACGGCCTCTACGACACGGGCGACGAGGCCTTCGAGGGCATCGTCCGTGCGCCGAAGCAGGGCGCGCACGACGTCGTCGTGCAGGTCACGGACGGCGACGGCAACCTGGCGGCGGGCGCGACCGTGGTCAGGTGATGGTCGAACGGCGATGACGCCGTAGGGGCGGCCGGAGGCCTGAGCGTAGCGAAGGCCGAACGCCCGCCCGTCGCGCACCAAGGGTGGCTCGCGGGCGGGCGTTCGTCGCTCTTCGACTCGCTTCGCTCGCTCAGAGCTCCTCCGGCCGCCCCTACAGCGCTACGCCCTCGGCCGTCTTCGCCGACTCCCAGTCCGCGAGGAAGGCGGCGAGGCCCGAGTCGGTGAGGTCGTGCTTCACCATCTTGTCCATGATCTTCGGCGGGATCGTGGCGATGTCGGCGCCGGCGAGCGCGGCCTGTCGCACGTGATCGGCGTTGCGCACGCTGGCGACGAGCACCTGCGTGTGGAACTCGGGGTACTGCTCGTACGCGTGCACGATCTCCTCGATGAGCTCCATGCCGCGCTCGCCGCGGTCGTCGAGCCGTCCGATGAAGGGGCTCACGAAGGTCGCGCCGGCCTTCGCGGCGAGCACGGCCTGGTTCAGCGAGAAGCAGAGCGTCACGTTCGTCTTGATGCCGCGACCCGAGAGCACCTTGGTCGCCTTGAGTCCTTCGGGGATGAGCGGCACCTTGATCGTGACGTTCGGATGGATGGCTGCGAGCGGCTCGGCCTGCGCGACCATGCCTTCGGCGTCGAGTGCCGTGACCTCGGCGGAGATCGGCCCGTCGACGATCTCGCAGATCTCGGCGATCACCTCCTCGAAGACGCGGCCCGACTTCGCGATGAGGCTCGGGTTCGTGGTGACCCCGTCGATCACGCCCCAGGCGGCGTAGGTGCGGATGTCGTCGACCTCGGCGGTATCGAGAAAGATCTGCATGTCCACTCCAGGGTCTCTCTTGGTTTGGGGAGGGTACCCACGACGGGGGACCCGTTGCTGTGTCCAGCTAGCCGGTGCTCGGATTGAACCGCAGAGGACGCAGAGGTCGCAGAGGCATGGCAAGCCGCTGTCGCTGGCGTATCGACGGCCGGAACGCGCCTCTGTGTCCTCTGCGGTCTCCGTGTCCTCGGCGGTTCCTGCGTCGTCTCCGACGAGATGGCACGTCAGGCCCTCGGATGGAACCGCCTATGCACCTTCTTCAACCGCTCGCGATCCACGTGCGTGTAGACCTGCGTCGTCTGCACGGACGCGTGGCCGAGCAGCTCCTGGACCGCGCGCAGATCGGCGCCGCCCTCCAGGAGGTGCGTCGCGAAGGAGTGCCGCAGCGTGTGCGGCGAGAGGTCGGCGGAGAGCCCCGCTCGCGCGGCTCGCGCCTGCACCATCCGGTAGACGCGCGTGCGGTCCAGCGGCCGGCCGGTGCGGGAGAGGAACAGCGTCTCGCTGCCCGTCCTGTCGAGCCGTGGGCGCGCCTCGTCCAGCCACCTCCGCAGGGCCTCCGCCGCGCCCTCGCCCAGCGGGACCCAGCGCTCCTTGCGGCCCTTCCCGATGCAGCGCAGGACCCGGTCGTCCAGCCGCAGGTCCTCGAGTCTCCAGTCGCACGCCTCCTGCACGCGCGCCCCGGTCGCGTAGAGCGTCTCGAGCAGCGCGCGGTCGCGGACGTCGGTCGGGCGCTCAGGGCGAATCGACTCGAGCAGGTGGTCGATCTGGGCGCGCGAGAGCGTCTTGGGCAGCCGCTCCCACGTGCGGCCGGTCGGCAGACCGGCTGTCGGGTCCGCCTCCATGGCGCCGAGTCCGACGGCGAAGCGGGCGAAGCCCCGCACGGCGGCGAGGCGCCGGGCAATCGTCGTCGGAGCGCTGCCCGCGCGCCGTGCCGTGCGCAGCCAGCGGAGGAGGGCCGGCCCGTTCAGACAGTCGAGGGCGCCGTCCTCGTGCCAGCGGTGCTCCTCGAGGCCGCATGCCGCGAGCACGTGCCGCACGTCCCCGGCGTACGCGGAGAGCGTGTTCGGTGAGGCCGCGCGCTCGACCTGCAGGTGGTCGAGCCAGGCCTGCAGGGCGCCGTCCGGATCGCGGGGTGCGCGGTAGGGCATCTCCTTCCATTGTGCGGCTTGCTTGCCCAGTTCCTTGAACCGAGGTGGCGTGCGTAAACCGTTCGTGACACGAACATCGTCTTGTCCGCCTCGCGCTCCCGCTCGCGTGCGCGCTCGACCCTCGGGCGGTTTTCGAGCAGGTGTCCGAGGGTCGAGCGAGAGCGCGATCGCGAGCGCGAGAGCCAGGCTGTGTTCCGGCCTTGCTCCACGAATCGGCTCCGGCGACGGCTGACAGACCACGCAGACGCAGGCGCAGACGCAGACGGGGGGAGACCCCCACCCAAATTGACCGCCCCGAGGGGCAGGGGTATCCTCCCGCGCCGCACGCCCACGGAGCCTTCATGTCGCCCAGCGCCGCCGACAGCTCGGACCAGCCCCGTCGCTCGTTCCCGCGTGGCGGGCCGACCGCGGCCGAGAAGAAGACGCTGCGCGCCAAGCTCATGGAGATGCGAGGCCAGATCCTCCGAAGCTCGAAGGACCTTGCCGACGAGGCCCTCAAGGGCTCCGGTCAGGACTTCTCCGTCGACCACATGGCCGACCACGGCAGCGACAACTTCGAGCAGGAGGTCTCGCTCTCCCTCCTCGAGGGCGAACAGGAGATGCTCGACGCCATCGAGTTCGCCATCCGCAGGATCGACGGCGCGGAGGGGCCGCCCTACGGCATCTGCCTGCAGTGCGCGGAGACCGGCGTCTGGCCCAGCGGCACGCCCTGGATTCCCACGGCTCGCCTCATGGCGCTGCCTTACGCGACCCTGTGCGTTGCGCACCAGGAAGAGCAGGAAGAGGTCGAAGCGTGAGTGCCGACGAGAAGGGCGCCGTCCCGGGCCCCCTCACCGGCAAGCGGCTGGTGAAGCTGAAGGTGCTCTGCGCCATCCTCTTCGCGGTGTGGCTCGCCTTCGACCTGTGGAGCAAGGCGGACATGCAGGACCGCCTGGGCCTGGTGCCCGGGCAGCCCCGCGGCGCGCACCAGATCGACGTCATCCCTGGCTTCTTCGCCTGGCAGGGCACGTGGAACCCGGGCGTCACGTTCGGTTTCGCGCCGCGGCAGACCAAGCTCATCCTCGCGCTGACGGGCATCGCCACGATCGCGCTGCTCGCGTGGTTCGGCGGCACGCGCTCGCGCAGCCGCGCCCTGCATATCGGGCTTGCGCTGATCCTCGCCGGGGCCGTGGGCAATCTGTACGACCGCTGGCAATGGGGGGAGGTGCGCGACTTCATCCTCGTGTATCTCGGTACCCTCGAGAAACCCACGTGGACGTGGCCCAACTTCAACGTTGCCGACTCGGGCATCGTCGTCGGTGTCGGTCTCGTGCTGTGGGATGCCCTCTTCGGACTCGGAGCGAAGGAGGCCAAGCGCGTCGCTGAAGAGCGCAAGGCCGCGAAGGAGGCGTCCAGGTCGTGACCGCAACGCAAGCCGTGGATCTGAGCCTCCGCATCGGCAGCCTGGAGCTCCAGAATCCCGTCGGCACTGCGTCGGGCACGTACGGCAAGGGCCTCGAGTTCCAGCCGTTCTACGAGGTCGCCCGCTTGGGCTACGTCGTCGTCAAGACGATCACCACCGAAGCCCGCGCCGGCAATCCGCCCCCGCGGCTGTGCGAGATCCCCGGCGGTCTGATGAACAGCATCGGCCTGCCCAACCCGGGCGTCGACGCCTACATCGAGACCGTGCTGCCGAAGCTGCGCACACTCGGTGCGCCGCTCGTCATCAACATCGCGGGCCACGACATCGCCGACTTCGCGATCCTCGCGCGGCGCTTCGCCGCCGAAGAGGGCATCGACGCGCTCGAGCTCAACATGTCGTGCCCGAACGTGTCGGGCGGCCTCGACTACTCCACGGATCCGAAGGTGGCCAAGGAGGTGCTCGTGCGCGCGCGCGCCGAGACCGACCTGCCGCTCATCGCCAAGCTCTCGCCGAACGTGACGGACATCCGGCCGATCGCCGAGGCCGCCGTCGCAGGGGGCGCGGACGCCATCAGCGCCATCAACACGATCGTCGGCATGCCCGTGGACTGGCGCAAGCGGCGGCCCATCCTCGGGCGCGGCTTCGGTGGCATCTCCGGCCCGTGCATCAAGCCGGTCGCGCTGCGCATGGTGCGGATGCTCTACGAGACGGTGGACGTCCCGATCATCGGCATCGGCGGCATCGAGACGGCCGACGACGCCATGGAGTTCTTCGTGGCGGGCGCTTCCGCGATCCAGGTCGGCACGGCCAACTACTACCGGCCGACGGCGGCGATCGAGCTGCTGGAGGGGCTGCCCGAGCGGATCGCGTCGTTGGGGGCGACGAGTCTGCAAGAGGTCATCGGCACGCTCGAGATGCCGTAGGGGCGACCTGAGCGCGGCCTTGGCCGCGCGGAATGGTCGCCCGTTCGAGCGGCACGCCGCACCGCGCGGGCTCTACCACCGTGGCCTTGGACGGTCCGTGCCCGACATCGCGCTCCCGCTCGCTTGCGCGCTCGACCCTCGGACGGGCCTCGAGCAGGCGTTCGAGGGTCGAGCGTGAGCGAGAGCGCGAGCGCGAGTGCCGGCAGGCGCCCGGCCAACCGTGGCGCAGGCCCTCGCCCCGGTTACCCTCAGCCGTTCGACCCCGGAGTCCTTCCCTCCATGATCCAGAAGGCCCTCAAGGCCGTCTTCGGCTCGCGCAACGAGCGCGTCATCAAGCAGGCCCTGCCCGTGGTCGAGCGCGTCAACGCGCTGGAGCCCGAGTACCAGCAGCTCAGCGACGAGGCCCTGCGCGGCAAGACGGTCGAGTTCCGCGCGCGGCTTGCCAAGGGCGAGACCCTCGACGACCTGCTGGTCGAAGCCTTCGCGGCATGCCGCGAGGCAGGCAAGCGGGCGCTCGGCATGCGCGTCTACGACGTTCAGCTGATCGGCGGCTGGTGCCTCCACAACCGCTCAATCGCCGAGATGGTCACGGGCGAGGGCAAGACGCTCGTGGCGACGCTCGCCGTCTACCTCAACGCGCTCGCCGGACGCGGCTGTCACCTCGTGACGGTCAACGACTACCTGGCGCGTCGCGACGCCGAGTGGGTCGGGCCTGCGTACGAGGCACTGGGGCTCACCGTAGGCGTCATCCAGTCGCAGATGCAGTCCGAGGAGCGCATCCCCGCCTACGAGTGCGACGTCACCTACGGCACCAACAGCGAGTTCGGCTTCGACTACCTGCGCGACAACATGAAGGTCACGAAGGACCTCCAGTGTCAGCGCGAGCTCGCCTTCGCGGTGATCGACGAGGTCGACTCGATCCTCATCGACGAGGCGCGGACGCCGCTGATCATCTCGGGTCCGGCGGACGAGGACCGCGGCAAGTACGAGGACGCCGACAAGGTCGCGCGGCGGCTCAAGCCCGGTCAGGACTTCGAGATCAAGGAGAAGGAGCACCAGTGCGTGCTCAGCGACGAGGGCCTCGAGCGCGCCGAACAGTACGCCGGTCTCGACTTCTTCGAAGCGGGCAACACCGACTGGATGCACCTGCTCGAGCAGGCGCTTCGCGCCCACCACATCTACAGGCTCGACAAGGACTACGTCGTCAAGGACGGCGAGATCATCATCGTCGACGAGCACACGGGCCGCCTCATGGAGGGGCGCCGCTGGTCCGACGGTCTGCACCAGGCCGTGGAGGCGAAGGAGCGTCTGAAGCCGCGCGCCGAGAACCAGACGCTCGCGACGATCACGTACCAGAACTTCTTCAAGCTCTACGAGAAGATCTCCGGCATGACGGGCACGGCCATGACCGAGGCCGCCGAGTTCTGGTCGATCTACAAGCTCGACGTGGTCGAGATCCCGACGAACCGTCCGCTCATCCGCAAGGAGTACGACGACGAGATCTACGCCTCGCAGAAGGAGAAGTACGACGCGGTCGTCGAGGAGATCGTCCGCGTGCAGGGCCAGGGACGACCGATCCTCGTCGGCACGACGAGCATCGAGCTCTCCGAGCTCCTCTCGGGCAAGCTCGATCGGCGCGGCGTCGAGCACGTCGTCCTCAACGCGAAGCACCACGAGCGCGAGGCGAGCATCGTCGCCAACGCCGGTCAGCCGGGCACCGTCACGATTGCCACGAACATGGCCGGCCGCGGTACCGACATCGTGCTCGGGCCCGGCGTCAAGGCGGGCGGCGGCTTGCACATCATCGGCACCGAGCGACACGAGTCGCGTCGTGTCGACAACCAGCTGCGCGGCCGATCCGGCCGCCAGGGCGACCCCGGCTCCAGCCAGTTCTTCCTCAGCCTCGAGGACGACCTCATGCGCATCTTCGCGCCGGAGTGGGTGGGCCGATTCCTGCAGCGCATGGGCATGAAGGACGGCGAGGCCATCACGCACCCGATGGTCACCAAGGCGATCACGCGAGCCCAGAAGAAGGTCGAGAACCGCAACTTCGAGATCCGCAAGAACCTCCTCGAGTACGACGAGGTGATGGACATCCAGCGCAAGGAGGTCTACGGCCTCCGCGAGAGGCTGCTGGATGGCGACGACGAGCACCTGCGTGACGTGATCGAGGCCTTCATCGAAGAGGTCGTGAGCGTCAACGTGGAGCAGGGCTTCGCGGCCGAGGAGCGCGACGCAGGCGCCATCGCCACGTGGTTCCAGCGCCACTTCGGGGTCGCCTGCGAGGAGTCCGACATCGACCTGCACGACGAGGACGGCTCGACCGAGCGCCTCATCGCGAAGGCCATGGACGGCTGGCGCCGGCGCGAAGGGGATGTCGGCGCGGAGGAGATGCGCGCGCTCGAGCGCTTCCTCCTGCTCGACAGCATCGACACGCGCTGGAAGGACCATCTCCACGCGATGGACGGGCTCAAGACCGGCATCGGCCTGCGCGGCTACGGCCAGCAGGACCCGAAGGTCATGTACAAGATCGAGGGCCACAAGATGTTCCGCGAGATGCTCCAGGGCATCCGCGAGGAGATCACCGAGCAGTTCCTCAAGGTGCGCTTCTCGAAGGAAGCGGAGGAGCACCTGGGCGACATCTGGGCCGGGGCGTCCGAGAACGCCATGCCCGAGTTCAGCACCGGCGTGCATGGCGGCGGACCGACCGAGGCCGGCGTCAGCGACGGCACCCCGATCGGCTCGACGCCCGAGGCCAAGCCGGAGCCCATCAAGCGCGACGAGCCCAAGGTGGGGCGCAACGATCCGTGTCCGTGTGGCAGCGGGAAGAAGTACAAGAAGTGCCATGGCGCAAACGCCTGACGGCAGCGGGAACGGCGAACGTCCCGCGCGCAGGCGCGGCGCACTGCCGCTGCGCGTCGTTCATTGGTCGTTCGACGCGCTCTATGCCGGTCTCGTCTCCGCGATGCCGCTCTACGCGGCCGGCCGTGCCGCGGGGGATCCCAAGGCGCGCTCTCGCTGGGCCGCCTACGCCCGCGACATCTCGGCTCGCTTCGGCCGCCGACAGGCGCGCACGTCCAACGGTCCCTGCGTCTGGGTCCACGGCGTCTCCGTCGGGGAGGTGAAGGCCGCGGCCCGCCTCGTGACGGAGATCGAGCGCAGCGTTCCCGGCGTCGAGGTCGTGATCAGCGTGACCACGGACACGGGCTTCCGCGTTGCCCGCAAGCGCTATCCCGGGCACCGCGTCGAGTTCTATCCGCCCGACCTTTCGTGGATCGTGCTCGACTCGCTCGACGCCATCCGGCCGGACCTGATGATCCTGGTCGAGAGCGAGTTCTGGCCGAACTTCCTCTTCGCCGCTCGCGACCGCGGCATCCCCGTCGCACTCGTCAACGGCAAGATGAGCAAGCGATCGGCGAAGCGCTTCGGCGCGCTACCCGCGGTCACGCGCCGTCTGCTCGACTGCATCGAGATCCTCTGCGTGCAGCTGCCCCTGCACGAAGAGCGCTTCCGGGCCCTGGGCGTGCCGGCCGAGCGCATCCACGTCACCGGCAACATGAAGTTCGACAACATCCCGATCAAGCAGGACCAGGTGCGGGACGACGAGTTCGTGCGTCTGCTGGGCGCGGACGACGGCCTGCCGATCGTGGTCGCGGGCAGCACGCATCCCAACGAGGAGCGCACGCTCGCGCGCATCAGCCGACGCCTCACCGAGTCGGGGATGAAGCACCGGCTCGTCGTGGCTCCGCGTCATCCGGCGAGGGCCGACACGGTCGAGGCCGACATGCGCCGCGAGGGTGGGGACGTCGTGCGTCGGAGCCGGATGGGCGCCGAGGGCCGGCCGTCCGACGGGCAGATCGTGCTGCTCGACACCGTGGGGGAGCTCGAGCGCGTGTACGCACGAGCCGACGTCGTGTTCGTCGGTGGTTCCCTCGTGCGCCACGGCGGCCAGAACATGATGGAGCCGGCCAGCCTCGGCAAGCCCGTCGTGGTGGGGCGCTACGTCCACAACTTCCGCGGCGAGGTCGAGATGCTCAAGCACGTCGACGGCATCGTCGTCGAGCGCGACGCAGAGGGCGTCGAGGCCACGCTCCGCTCATGGCTGGCGGATCCGGCAAGCGCGAGCGAGATCGGCCACCGCGCACGCGATGTGATCGAGCGCAGCAAGGGCGCGACGTCGCGGACGTTGGAGAAACTGCGGCCGCTGTTGGAGCGGGTCGCTCGACCTACGGCGCGCTGACCCGCACCACGGCCTTCGCGGTCGCGTTCGCCGACACACGCGCGCTCGCTGCGCCGCGGTCGCCGTCCTTGGAACGGGCGCGCACGGTGATGTCCTCGTCCGCCGGGACGTCCTGCAGCGTGACGCGGCCCCGAGCGTCGGTGCGCGCCGGCAGGAGCGAGCGGCTCTTGCCATCGGCGCTGCGCCAGTAGACCTGCGCCTCGGCCACGCCGCGTCCCTTCGCGTCGACCACCTCGATGTCCAGCGTCCCGATCGCGGTGAGCCTCAGGGGCAGACTGCGCTGGGCCGAGAACGAGAGGTCGACCTCGACGGATACGCTGCCGCCGCCGCGCCCCTGGGCGATCACGCTCCACGGCCCCGGCGCCAGGCCTCGTACGTCGTACCGGCCTTGCGCGTCCGTCGTGGCGAGGACCCGGTACGCACCGTCGCTCTCCCCGTGGACGAGCGTGACCCGGGCCATCGGAACCGGAGCGCCGCCGGGGGTGCTGACGACGCCGTACAACCGCGAGGCGCTCTCCAGCGTCACCTCGGCCGTCGTCGTCTGGCCTGACGTGAGCTCGAGCCCCGGCGTGCGTGCCCGGAGCAGGCCCTTGTCGTCGGACACGTCGAGGGTGTAGGTGCCCGTCTGGAGTCCGTCGAGGTGGAGCTTCCCGGTCGTCACGTACACGGCCCGCCGGATGCGCGCCCGACCGCTGTCGGTCACGAGACGCACCTGCAGCGTCCCCGTGTACAGCTTGTCGCCGTGGCGCACCGTGCCCTCGAGCGTCGCGGCCGCGTCGAAGTCGAGTTCGATGAGCGCGTCCTCGCCCTCCTGCATGTCGACCACGCCGCGCAGCGGATTACGCTCCGCCCAGGTCGCGGTGACCTGGTGGCGCCCGATGCCCAGTCCCTGGAAGACGAACGTGCCGTCGTGGGCCGTCCGCGTCGTGCGCCACATGCCCTCCTGGCTCTCGGGCCTCAAGCGCACGCCCGCGCCCGCGATCGGCTCACCGCGTTCGTCGCGCACGCGACCCTCGAGCGTGAGGCCATAGCCGAAGCGCTCGCGTCCCGCGTCCACGTCGTTCGTGCGGACGTCGAGCTTGGCCGTGCGCTTGTGGGTGTTGCCGTCGTGTTCGAACACCACGCGGTACACGCCGAGGGGCACACCGCGCAGGCGCCAGGCGCCGTCGGCGCCGGTAGCCGTGGCCAGTCCGACGAAGCCGGTCTCGTTCATCGCGAGCAGGCGCGCGCTGGCGGCATCGATGTCGAGGCCGCGCTCGACCTGTTGCCAGTCCGGCGCCAGCCGCACGGTGGCGCCCGCGAGGGGCTCGCCGTCCGGTCGCACGACGGTGCCTCGCACCACCGCGCCATCGGCGAGCACCAGCACGATGGATGCGGGGCGGGGCGTCGTGGGCCTGAGCGCCAGTGCGCCGAGCGCGTCACCGAGCGTCGCACTGAGCACGACACGACGTCCTGGCGCGGGCGGCGGCGGCGGCGACAGGCTGAAGCGGCCCTGCTCGTCACTCACCGTGCTCGCGGGGGCGCGACCCGCGACGCCGTCGGCCGTGTAGCCCACTGCCGCGCCGGGTGCGGGCTCGCCGTTCGCGAACCGGACGATGCCGGTCCACGGCTCGCCCTTCGTCAGACGCAGCTCGACGGACTGCCGGTCCTGCGCGCGCAGCACGACCGGCTCCAGCGCGGGCACGTAGCCGTCTGCACGGACTGCGAGGAACACGCGCTCGCCCTCGGCGCCGCCGGGCAGAGGGCCGAAGCTCCCGTCGGCGCCCGTGGGCTCGGCCGCGTCCGCGCGGCCGGGGTGCGTGACGTGGACCTCCGCGCCCGTGACGGGCTTGCCTGTCGCGTCATCGAGCACGCGACCCTCGATCTCGATGCCACGGGGCAGCAGGATCCCGACCTCCGTGGTCTCGCCTGCACGGATCGTGAACGGGCCTGCGGTGGTGCTGGCGATCGGGCCGAGGGCGGTTATGCGCACTTCGCCCGGCGGCAGGTCGTCGAAGCGCGCGGATCCACCCGTCGCCGTGTAGCCCTCGATCACGTCGTCGCCTGCGCGCAGCACGAGCTTGGCCGTGCCGCCGTGGCCCGGACCGCCGACGCTGACCAGCAGGCTGCCCGCGGGCGGCAGGGTGATCACGACGTGCGCGCCCGCGCTCGCGATGCGCTTGCCGACCGTGGCGCGCGAGGGGTGCGAGGCCACGACGCGCAGCCATGCGGCGTTCGGCGCCGGCAGGCTGAACGTGCCGTCGCGCTCGGTCGTCGTCTTGGCCACGGTGCGCAGATCCGGGAACGGTGCGCCGCGGAGGCTCTGCGGATCGATCTCGCGCAGCACGACCTCGGCGTTCGCCAGCGGTCGGCCGGTCTCGTCCTGGACCACGCCTGTCAGCTGCGCGGTGTCCCGGGCGGCCGCGTCGCCGGTCTTGCCGCCGTCCCGGCGATTGCCGCCCGCGGCGTCCGTGCTCGTACCCGCGCCATCGGCCTCCATGAGATCGGGGGATGTGGCCGCGTCCGGGTCGCCGTCGGCCTGCAGCTGCTCCTGCGGTGTCTCCGGCTCGCCGTCTTGCAGGCTCCACCAGAGGAGACAACCGGCCGCCAGGGCGACGAGGAACAGGAGGAGGAGTCGCGGAGTGGCCATGGCGCTCCTATCTTGGCAGCGAAGCAGGCAGAAACGTGCCCCGGGCTCGGGCTCGACGTCACCACGCCAACACAGCGCGGTGTCCGGCACATCGAGTCGTTCCCGAAACCCGGGGCACTACCTGTCTGTGGATGACTCCTGGCTAGAAGACCTCGAAGGTCGTGGTGAAGCCGTCCTCGACGAAGACGTCGAAGAAGCTGACGATGCCGAGATCGAGGTCGGCGTCCGCGTCGTAGAAGTCCTCGTAGAAGCTGCCGACGAACGCGATCTCGCCCGGGAAGAGGATGTCCGGCAGGAGGTTGCCTGACCACGCGGCCGTGCCGGCCGGCGCCATCTCGAAGGCGAACATGTCCTCGAACGTGCCGCCGAGGTCCGTCTGGTTGTCCACCTCGACGTCGCCGATGGGCTCGAAGATGAACTCTTCCTCGTAGTAGACCTCGCCGTAGCCGCCGCCACAGCCGGCCAGCACGAGGGCGCCCGCGGCGAGGAGCACGAGGGCGTATCGGGGGAGGGATTTGCTGACCATGGGATTCTCCGGTGCGACGGGTCGTTCCGTCGTTGCCCGGGGAGGAGCAACGCCGGTGCCAAAGCCGGAGAATCGACGTAAGTCGTTATTCTGTTTAATCTTGCGATCTTGCGCGGTCAGGGGGCGGTCGGCACGTGTCCACTTTCAGGCGCTCGTGTCGCCTCGCGCCGTGGACACCGGCAGCGCCCGCTTCGGGGTCAGCGGGCCTCGAAGACCGTCGTATCCCCGTTGCCGACGAAGAGGTCGAACCACTCGATGAGCTGACCCAGCTCGAGGTCGCCCTCGCCGTCGTAGAAGTCCTCCCGCCAGATCCCGAGGTTCTCGGCCGAGCCGGGCGGCAGATCGGCGCTGAGCAGGTCGCCGGTGAAGGGGTCGCCGAAGGAGGCGAGGCGGAAGGCGAGCAGATCTTCGCTCGTGGTGAGGTCGGTGCGGTTGTCCACCACGACGAAGCCGTCGTCGTGATGGTGATGGCCGCAGCCGCCCAGGATCAGGCTTCCGGGAATGAGGATCGCGGCGGCGAGGATCGCGAGGCACGCGGACGGGCCGGGGTGCAGGCTGCGCATGGCTTTCGTCTCCATGGGCCGCCGGCGAGGCCCGTCGAACTGCTGCCCCGGATTGTCGCATCGCTTGCGGGCGGCACAGGGGCATTTCGCCCGTTCTGTCGTCTTGGCTGCGTACGATCTTGCCCTTCTCAGGAGCACGACATGGGTCATCTCTTCACCTCGGAGGCCGTGACAGCCGGCCATCCGGACAAGCTCGCCGACACCATCAGCGACAGCGTGCTGGACGCCTTCCTCGAGCAGGACGCGCATGCGCGCGTCGCCGTCGAGACCTTCGTCACGAACGGCCTGTGCATCGTTGGTGGCGAGGTCCGGTCGGAGGCCGTCGTCGACTACGCGACGATCGCCCGCGACGCGATGAAGCGCATCGGCTACGGCGACGAGCGCGCCGGCTACCCGGCGGACGATGTGGGCGTCGTGGTCACGGTGGGGCGTCAGTCCGCCGAGATCGCCCAGGGCGTCGACCGCGGCGACCCCGCGAAGCAGGGCGCCGGCGACCAGGGCCTCATGTTCGGCTACGCGTGCCGCGACACCGACGTGCTGATGCCGCTGCCGATCCACCTGTCGCACGTGCTCGTCCGCGGCCTCACCGCGCTCCGCGAGAACGGCACGCTCGACTACCTGCTCCCCGACGGCAAGACGCAGGTCACGGTGGAGTACGGCGACGACGGCCGTCCCGCGCGTCTCGACACCGTCGTGGTCTCGACCCAGCACGCCAAGGACATCGACCAGGCGCGCATCGAGGCCGACGTGCGCGAGCACCTGTTCCCGCTGCTGCCGGGCGCACTGCTCGACGAGCGCACGCGCCTCCTCGTCAACCCGACGGGTTCGTTCCACGTCGGCGGTCCGAAGGGCGACACGGGCCTCACGGGCCGCAAGATCATCGTCGACACGTACGGCGGCTGGGCGCCTCACGGCGGTGGCGCCTTCAGCGGCAAGGACCCGAGCAAGGTCGACCGCTCGGCCACCTACATGGCCCGCTACGTGGCGAAGAACATCGTCGCCGCCGGGCTCGTCGACGCCTGCGAGGTCCAGCTGGCCTACGCCATCGGCGTGGCCGAGCCCGTCTCGGTCCGCGTCACGGGCGAGACCTGGAGCGGCGAGGGCGTGCCGAACGCCGTCCTCGAGCGAGCCGTCGCGAAGGTCTTCGACCTGACGCCCTACGGCATCATCAAGCAGCTGGACCTGCTGCGTCCGATCTACGCCGACACGGCTTCGCAGGGGCACTTCGGCCGCGAGGGCCTGCCGTGGGAGGCGACGGACAAGGTGGATGCCCTCAAGGCGGAAGTGGCGGCTGCGACCGGAGCGTAGGAGCCCCGAGCGTGCCCGTGCCTCTGCCCGCCCGTCGAGCGTGATGCAGCGGGCAGAGGCACCGGCACCGGCACGGGCACGGCGCGGCACTGACTACGTCCGCGGCCTGTCAACGCAGCTTCCACCAGCCGGTGACTTCGTGACCACCGCCCGCCGCGACCGGTGAGAGCGTTGCCGGTCGCATCCGCGCACGGAGCGCCGACTATCTGGGCTGTGCGGGCCGTGGGGGGGCGCGGTCGGGCTCACCCACGCGCCGTGCCCGCTCGGGCACGGCAGTTGATATAGTGCAACGTGACCACGCGCCGAACGCCGCGTCCCCGTACGACTCGCGGGGCCTAGGAGACCCAAGCATGACCACCGCCAAGACGTCCCGCCAGGCCGGCTTCTCCTTCATCGAGATCCTCGTGGTGATGGGCATCATCTCCGTGCTCGTGAGCATGGTCGTGGTGCTGATCCCGAACATCCAGGAGAAGAGCCGCCAGACGAAGTCGAAGGACAACGTCCGGAACATGATCACGATCATGATCGGCGAGCGCACGTCCAAGGTCAGTGGCGGCTGGCCGCGCTACAGCGGCAAGAACTTCGTCCTGTCGCTGATCGCGCACAAGAAGGTCTCCATCAAGAACAGCCAGAACATCGAGATGTTCTTCAGCCCGGGCGACTCGCTCTACACGATGGAGGACGTCGACCTGGATCGCTACAAGGACGTCACGAAGTCGGCGCTGAAGAACGACACCGACTTCCACGAGCTCACCTCGTACGCCGGCCGCCGCAACAGCTCGAACGACCGCGAGCACGTCATCACGCCCGCCGATGAGAAGGACGGCGTGATGATCATCTGCGACGACGACGACGGCCCCCTCCACCACCCGGACGGCATCGTGGCGGGCTACACCAACGGCGCCGTGCGCTTCATGACGTGGGACGACCTGGAGCTCCCCGAGCCCGAGGACGCCCGCAACCCCGAGCCGTTCCTGGGCGACGACTCCGAGCACCCGCAGCTGGTCCATCTCTGGGGTTCGAACTAGCGCTGCACCTGCGCGGAACGATCCTCTCGCTGCGCCAGGCCCCGACTCGGCATCGCATGCTCGATGTGCAGCAGCACGCCTCCGCTGCGATGCCTCGTCGTGGCTCTGGCTCGCTTCGGTCTCGTCCCGCTCGGTACGCAGCGCCTGGCGACTCAGGCGCCTAGAGGCCGATGAGCAGACGCGAAGGCGAGGCTCTGCGGACTGCCGCTGCAGCCCCACGAGTCGGAGGCGTCCTCGCCCTCGAATCGATCGCGAGGCACCTTGGGCGGCCGCTGCGTCTCTGCAGAGCGAGTGCGTCCTCGCATTCGACTCGAGTGCGAGGCGCATGGGACTGCCGCTGCGCCCCAGCGGGGTCCTGGCGCCCTCGCCTTCGGTCTTGCGCCCGGCATTCGCCCCTTGTGAGGCTCTCCCGCCCCTCGGGAGGCGGGCTTCTTGCCGTTTGCGGGGGGATGAGGGTATCTTTCGGCGCGCATCCGCCCTTCCACGGATGCGGAGGGATCCCTAGCTCATGAAGACGCTCCTGCACTCCCGTCGTGCCCTGCTGCTGGGCAGCCTCGCCCTCGGGGCGCTCCTCGTCCTCTCGGCCTTGAGCCCGGCCGCGGCCGCCGACAAGGAGACCCGCCAGCGCTGGATCCTGAACGCGAAGGTCGGGCCCCTGCGCACGGCCATCGTCCGGGACGCCACGGGGAAGTCCTCGTCGCATCACTACATGACGATCGAGGTGACGAACCCGACGAAGTTCGCTCGCGGTTGGCACCCGCTCGTCAAGGCGCTCACCGATACGAACCGCACCTACCTCGCGGCCGGCGGTAGCTCCGCGCTCGCCACGATCCGCAAGCTCGAGCGCAACCCGAACCTGGTTCCGATCGGGACGACGGCCGGCAAGATCAAGCCCGGCCAGAAGCTCCAGACCGTCGCCATCTTCGGCCGCCTCGATCCGCTCTACGACCGGATCAACGTGCAGGTCTTCGGTCTCGTCGATCCCATCGCGACCTACAAGATCGAGCAGTACGGCAGCAAGAGCAGCGACGACAACGTCGTGCTCGGCGCCGACAGCGTGGTCGTCGACTCGGCCTACTACGACCACAACCAGAAGATCCTGAAGCGCCTCAAGAAGGCGGCCAAGGACAGCGGCGGCGACCTGCCCCGTCCGGCCGTCGAGTACCAGGAGGTCGCCGAGGCGCGCTACTGGTCGCTGAACTTCGAGCGGCTGGGCGACGAGATCCGCTCGGAGGACGACATCATCCGCCAGAAGGGCGAGGGTGAGTGGAAGGTCAAGGGCGAGGTCGGCAAGGAAGGTGGCCCGAAGGGCCTGCGCGTCATCTCGACCGAGGGGTAGACGCACCGCAGCCACCAGCTGCTACGAAGACGCCCGCGAGCCTGAGGGAGGGCCCGCGGGCGTTCTTCAATTCATGGCCGCGTCCTCGACCGAGTCCGCGTCCCCGTCCGAAGCGGACGACCTACGTAGGGGACGGGGTCGCGGACGTGGACGCGGGCGCCGCGCAGCCGGCTTGCCCTCTTCCCCGCCGGCCATTGCCGCGTCTCTGTGTCCTCTGCGGCCTCTGTGTCCTCGGCGGTTCCTGCGTCGTCTCCTTCGAGATGGCACACGACACGGCCGCTGGAACCGCCTACGGGCTCCTCGCCAGGAACTCAGCGCCCTCCACCTCCGGCAGCGCATCGAGGTTCGCCAGCAGCTGCTCGCTCGCCTCCACGCCCCACGACGGTCCGGCCTTCACGCGCGCGACCGTCTCCGGCTCCGGGCGGAACTCCAGCACCAGGGGCAACGAGCCCGTCGCCTCGGCCACCGCGGTCTTGAGCCGGGTCAGCACGTCGCCCTCGACGTCCTTGAGGCGCACGAGCACGCCTTGCGCCATCACGCGCGAGGCCTCGTCGATCGGCACCACGCGGTTCACGTGGATCGAGGGCGTGTCCCGATCGCGTGAGACCTTGCCGTCGATCAGCACGATGGCGTCGGGCTCGAGCAGGTGCTCGAGCTCCGCGTACGTGCGCGCGAACACGACGCATTCCACCGTGCCCGAGAAGTCCTCGAGCTCGAAGAAGCCCATGCGCCGTCCTTCGTTGCGACCCTTGCGCACGATCGAGGTCCGGAGACCGCGGATCATCCCGCCCAGGCGCACCTCCGTGCGGTCCGGGATCTCGTCGCACTCCGACGTACGAGCGTTGGCGAGCACGCGCAGGCGGCGCTCGTGCTTCGACAGGGGATGGTTCGTGGCGTAGTAGCCGATCGCCTCGCGCTCCCACGCGAGGAGGTCGCGCTCCGGCCACTCCGGCTCGTCGGGGTAGTCGGGCGCCGCTTCGTCGGCGGCCGCTTCTCCGAACAGACCGAGCTGGCCCGAGTGCCGATCGGCGGCGGCGGACTGCCCGAGGGCCAGGGCGCGGTCGAGCACGGCTGCCACCTGCGCGCGCAGCGCGCCCGTGGCGTCGAATGCGCCGGCGCGGACGAGCGACTCCAGCGTGGCCCGGTTCACCTTCGCCAGCTCGACGCGCTCGCAGAGGTCGAACACGCTCGGGTAGTCGCCGCCGTCCGCGCGCCCGGCGACGATCGACTCGGCGGCGGCCTTGCCCACGCCCTTGATCGCTGCGAGTCCGTAGCGGACGTTCTCGCCCTCGACGATGAACTCCCAGTCGGAGCGCGAGACGTCCGGCGGCAGGACGTCGATGCCCATCCGCCGCGCCTCCTCGATGTACTCCGTGATCTTGTCCATGTCCGCCATCTCGCATGTGAGCAGGGCGGCCATGAACTCGCGGGGGAAGTGACGCTTGAGGTAGGCGGTCTGGTAGGTGATCAGCCCGTAGGCGACCGTGTGGCTCTTGTTGAAGCCGTAGCCGGCGAAGTGCTCGAGCTGGTTCCAGATCTCGATCGCGTCCGCCTCGGCCATGCCCTTCTTGCCGCAGCCTTCGACGAAGAGATCGCGAAACTTCGCCAGGAGCTCGGGCTTCTTCTTGCCCATCGCCTTGCGCAGGTTGTCCGCGTCGGACATCTCGAAGCCCGCCAGGACGTTGGTGATGCGCATCACCTGCTCCTGGTAGACGACGACGCCCTTGGTCTCCTCGAGGATCGGCTCGAGCGACGGGTGGGGGTAGGTGACCTCCTCGCGCCCCTTCGTGCGCTCGATGTACATGTCCACCATGCCCGAGCCCATGGGGCCGGGACGGTAGAGCGCCACGATCGTGCCCAGCTCGTCGAACGTCTTGGGCTGGAGCTTCTTCAGCAGGTCGCGCATGCCCGAGCTCTCGACTTGGAAGATGCCGAGAGCGTCGCCTTCGGCCAGCATCGCGTACGTCGGCGCGTCGTCGAGCGGCAGCGTGTCCATGTCGGGCGGCTCGACGCCGCTGCGGCGGATGTTCGCCAGCGCCTTGTCGATGATCGTCAGCGTGCGCAGACCCAGGAAGTCGATCTTGAGGAGGCCGATCTCCTCGAGGATGTCCATCGAGTACTGGGTCGTGATGTCGTCGCCGACCTTGTACAGCGGCACGTACTTCTCGAGCTTGCCGTTGGCGACCACGACGCCCGCGGCGTGCTTCCCCGCATTGCGGTTCATGCCCTCGAGCTTGAGCGCGGTGTCCACGAGCCGGCGGTACTCGGGGTTCTGGTCGACCGTGCGCTTCAGGTCGGGGTCGGCCTCCAGGGCTCCACGCAGCGACGCCTTGGGCCCGTTCGGGACCTGCTTGGCGAGGCGGTCCACGTCGCCGAGCGGCACCTCGAGCACGCGGCCGACGTCGCGCACGACGGCGCGGGCGGCAAGGCGACCAAAGGTGATGATCTGCGAGACGCAGTCGGCGCCGCCGTACTTGTCGCGCACATAGTGGATGACGCGCTCGCGGCCGTCCTTGCAGAAGTCGATGTCGATGTCGGGCATCGAGATGCGGGCGGGATTCAGGAAGCGCTCGAAGATGAGGTTCCACTCGAGCGGGTCCACGTTCGTGATGCCCAGGCAGTAGGCGACGATCGAGCCCGCGGCGCTGCCGCGACCGGGCCCGACCGGGATGTCCTGCTCGCGGGCGAAGCGGACGAAGTCCCACGTGACGAGGAAGTAGGAGACGAAGCCCATCTCCTCGATCACCTGCTGCTCGTACTCGAGACGCTCGACGACCGCGTCGGACAGCGGCGAGCCGTACCGCTCCTTCGCGCCTTCGATGCACAGACGGCGGAAGTAGGAGGTGGGGTCCTCACCCCCCGGCGGATCGAAATGGGGGAGGTGGTGCGTGCCGAGCTCGAGCTCGAGGTCGCAGCGGTCCGCGATCTCCACCGTGTTGTGACAGGCGTACTCGACGTCCGAGAACGTCTCGTACATGTGGTCCGTGTCGCGGAAGCACAATGCGCCGGCGTGCTTGAGCTTGTTGTCGCGCAGCACACGGCCCATGCCGATGCAGGTCTTCACCTCGTGTGCGTCCTGATCGGCGGGGTCCACGTAGTGGATGTCCTGCGCCGCCACGACCGGGATGCCGGTCTCGTTCGCGATCCTCAGGATGTGCTGATTGACGGGCTCCTGGCCCTCGGTGCCGTTGCGCTGGATCTCCAGATAGAAGCGGTCGCCGAAGATGTCGCGCAACGACATGGCGGCAGCCGTTGCCCGGCGTTGGTCGTCGTGCTTGGCGTAGTAGGGCACCTCGCCGGAGAGGCACGCGGACTGACAGATGAGTCCCTCGTTGTGCGCGGCGAGGAGCTCCTTGTCCATGCGCGGGACGTAGTAGAAGCCCTCGGTGAACGAGCGTGTCGAGAGCTTCAAGAGGTTGCGATAGCCCACCTCGTTCTGCGCCAGCAGCACGAGGTGGTGGGCGACGACCGGGTTCTTCTGGCGGTCGAAGCGGGACCGTGGGGCGACGTACGCCTCGGTGCCGATGATCGGCTTGACGCCCGCCTCCCGAGCGGTCTTGTAGAACTCGATGGCGCCGCACATGTTGCCGTGGTCCGTCAGGGCCAGCGCGGGCTGTTCGCAGCGGGCTGCGGCGGCGACGAGGTCCTTCACCTTGGCGGCGCCGTCGATCAGGCTGTAATCGCTGTGGACGTGGGTGTGGACGAACTGACGCGGCATGCGGCGGATGGTAGGAACGCGGAGCGACAGCTCCGCGTTGCCGTGCCGGTGCCGGTGCCGGTGCCTCTGCCCGACGGGAACGGGCGGGCACCGGCAGAGGCACCGGCACCGGCACAGATGCTTCTCGCGCAGGCCTCGCGCTCGCGATCCCGCTCGCGCTCGACCCACGACGGCGATCCGGCGACTGCCCGAGGGTCGAGCGCGCACGCGAGCGCGAGCGCGACGGGACCCGATGGGAGGACCACGCAGACGCAGGCGGAGAAGTCACCGTCCCGTGACGAATCCCCCGTACCCTCCCCGCCCCATGCGACATCTCGCCCTCGTTCTGTGCCTCCTCCTTGCGGCCTGCGCCGGCGACGAGGCGACCTCCGGTTCCCGCCAGCGCGACGACGCCGCCGCGCCGCCCGATCCGAGCCGCATCCGTCTCGGCGATCAGCGTCAGGTCGAGATGGGCTCGCTCAGCGCGGCCGACAAGATGGAGATCGAGCGGGCGTGGCGGCAGTTCCTCGCCCGCAGCCCGGTGTGGCGCGTGAGCCTCCGCAGCATTGTCTCCCGTGGCGGTGCCGGGCCGTACGTCCTGAGCGAGAACCTCTTCCGCCACTTCTTCACGGCCTCGATCCACAGCCGCAAGAGCGAGATCAACCGCGTCGCGAGCAGCGCCGCCGTCATCGGCGAGCCCGCCGCCGCCTACTTCGCCAAGCCGCTCGTGGAGGACCTCGTGCCGCTGGGGAAGGCGGTCGTGGCGGAGGTGCCGGACCCGAACGATCCCAGCGCGCGCATCAAGAAGACCTTCCACCACTTCCAGATCGACGACTTCACCCGTCGCGATGCCGCCCGCGTCCTGATCGCCATCGGCGAGCCCGCCGTGCCGACGCTCGCATCGCCGGAGCTGCTGGAGCGCGCCCGACCCTCCGGGCGGCGCTACGCGGCGTTCGCGCTCGGGAGGATCGGCAACGACGCGGCCGTCGCCGCGCTCGAGCGTCACCTCGCCACCGCGACCGACTGGCAGGACCGCGCCGCCGCCGTGCAGGGGCTCGGCGCGGCGCTGCGGAAGAACGAGCGGGTACGGCCGATCCTCGAGCGGGCGGCGCGGGATCCCGATCCCTTCGTGCAGCGGAAGGCCGAGGAGGCGCTGAGGGGTAGGACGAAACTGCCGTTCTGACTCGTGCCTTTGCCGGTGCCGGTGCCTCTGCCCGGCCGAAACGGGCGGGCACCGGCAGAGGCACCGGCACCGGCACGCCTGCCGTGCCGTCACCCGGATCGGGTATAGAGACAACCCCATGGCCGTCTGGAAGCTGCAGCGACTCGCGCGTAAGAGCGCCCTCACCGGGGAACCGTTCCCGCCCGACAGCGAGGTCGTGACCGCGCTCTTTGGCGAGGAGGAAGAGGAGACCGAGGACCGCGTCAAGGGCAGCGGCTTCGTGCGCAAGGACTTCCTCGCCAGCGAGGCGACCGACGAGCTACTCGCCGGCGCCTGGTGCACGTGGCGCACGCGCACGGCGCCGGCCAAGGACGATGGTCCGAAGCGCTTCGACCTGGGCATGGCACGCGAGTTCCTCCAGCGCCTGCTCGCGGAGGGGCGCGAGGATCGTGCCGCCGTCTGTCTGACGCTGGCCCTGCTCCTGGCGCGCAAGCGCAGACTGATCGTCACGGACCAGGATGCCGACACCCTCACCGCGCGCTGGCCCAAGGAGAAGGACACCTTCACCGTGCCGGCGCCGCAGGTGTCGGAGGCGGAGGCCGAGACGCTGCAGCAGGACCTGATGCGGTTGTTCGATATGGAGGTCGTCGAATCTCCTGCGCCGAACGAAGCCGAGGAGTCCGAGGCGGCGTCGGAGGACGAACCGGCGGCGGACTGATTCGTGCCGGTGCCTCTGCCGGTGCCGGTGCCCGCCCGTGGCCGTGGCGGTGACCAGGCGCCGTAGGACCGTCCCGCTACACTCACGACCCCAATGCCCCATCAGGTCCTCTCCCGCAAGTACCGCCCTCAGCGCTTCACCGACCTCGTCGGTCAGGAGCACGTCGCGCGCATCCTCCAGAACGCGCTGGCCTCCGGCCGCGTCGGGCACGCCTACCTCCTGGTCGGTCCGCGAGGCGTGGGCAAGACGACCACGGCACGCATCTTCGCGCGCGCGCTCAACTGCGAGCAGCGCGTGCCGCACGACGAGATCGTCGAGGACACGGAGCCGACCGAGGCCTTCGAGCCCTGCGGCACGTGTTCGTCGTGCGTCGACATCGCCGCCGGCTCCGACCTCGACGTCGTCGAGATGGACGCGGCCAGCAACAACGCCGTCGACGACGTGCGCGCGCTGCGTGAGCAGGTGGGGTACGCGACCGTGCGCTCGCGCTACCGCATCTGGATCGTGGACGAGGTCCACATGCTCTCGCTGCCGGCGTTCAACGCGTTCCTCAAGACGCTCGAGGAGCCGCCGCCGCAGGTGAAGTTCCTCTTCTGCACGACGGAAGAGCACAAGCTGCCGGACACGTTCCGCAGCCGCTGCCAGCGCGTGGAGTTTCGACCCATCGACGACGCCGCCATGGCCGCGCGCCTCGAGGAGCTCGCCTCCCGCGAGGGCGTGCCGCTCGGGCCGGGCCTGGCCAAGGCGATCGCCCACGGCGCCCTGGGCGGCTTGCGGGACGCGGAATCGCAGCTCGAGCAGCTGATCGCCGCGCGCCCCAACGGCGACCCGATCAGCGTCGCCGACCTCGACGCCCTCTCCGGTCGCGCGCCGGCCGACCTGCTCGACGCCCTGTGCGCAGCCGTCGACGCGCGCGACGCCGGCGCCGCGCTCGACGCGGTCGACGCGTGCCTGGGCGCCGGCTCCAAGCCCGGCGTCCTCGTGGACCAGTGGCTCGAGCGGCTGCGGGAGATGCTCGTGCAGTCCGTGCGCGCGCCTTCCGGCGGCGAGCCGGTCGGCCCCGGCTACGCCCGCGTCGCCCGCGCGGTGGACGTCCTGCTCGGCAAGCGCGCCCATCTGCGCGCCGGCGCCGATGGGGGGCTGGTCCTGCAGGTCGCCGCCGTCGAGCTGGCGCGCCTGCCCGACGCCCGCGATCTCGATGCGCTGATCGCAGCGTTGCGCGGCGAGGGCGGGGAGGCGCCGGCTGCCCCCGAGCCGCGGCCACCAGCGGTCTCCAACGCTCCGCGCGCCCCGGCCGCGGCACCCAACCCGGGCGTGGCATCGGCGCCGGCGCGTACGCCGGCCCCCGCATCGACTGTGGCACCGGCGCAGACCCAGACGCAGACCCAAAGCAGGGAACGGCCGCCCCAGCCGGAGTCCCTCGATGTGAACCGGCTGCGTGACGCCTGGCCGGAGATCGTGCGCGGCGCCATGCGGCGCAGTCCGCCCCTCGGCCGTGCGCTCGAGAGCGCCGAGCCGCGCGAGCTACGCGGGAACGCGGCGATCGTCGCGCTGCCGCAGAGCCGCGCCAGCGCGCGCGGCACCCTGCTCCGGCGCGAGATGCAGCTCGCGTTCGGCCAGGTCGTGCGCGAGATCCTCGGGTCGTTCGTCAAGCTCGAGGTGCGCGACGTGCAGCGCATCACGCCCGTCACGGAGCCCGTCGGCGAAGACATGCGCGGCCATCCCGCCGTACAGCACGTGACCGAGATCACCGGCGGTCGTCTGCTCAACATCGAGCGTCGCGCCGACGATGCGCCGCGCGAGCGGCCGGGAGCGACGTAGCGTGCCCGCCCGGACACCCGAGAGCCTCGAAGCGCTGGTCACCGAGCTCGAGCGGCTACCCGGCATCGGCCCCCGGAGCGCCGCGCGCCTTGCGCACCACCTGCTGCGCGTGCCCGAGACGGACGCACTGGCGCTCGCCGACGCCATCCGCACGGCGCGCGAGCGCATCCGACCGTGCTCCTCGTGCCGCGCGCCTTCGGAGCACGATCCCTGTCCGCTGTGCGCCGACGAGGCGCGCGATCGCAGTCTCCTCCTCGTCGTCGAGACGCCGCGCGACCTCACGGCGGTCGAGAGCGGGGGAAGTTATCGCGGCCTCTACTTCGTCCTCGGCGCACGACTGAGTCCGCTCGAGGGCGTCGACGCGGGCGCGCTCGATCTCGCCGGTCTCGCAACGCGCGCTGCGCAGTCCGAGGTGGACGAGGTGTGCATCGGTACGAATCCCGACCTCGAGGGAGACGGCACCGCGCTGGCCGTGGCGGACGCCGTGCGCTCCATCCAACGCGACGGACGCCCCCGCATCACGCGACTCGCGCGCGGCCTTCCCACGGGCGGTCAGATCGAATACCAGAACGCATCCGTCCTCGCCGATGCGTTCGAGGGACGGCGCGCGCTCGACGCCTGAGCGCCCATCGAGACGCGTTTGCGCGCGACGTTCGAATCAGCACGTGCGAAAGCGCGCAGCCCCCGACGCACGGGTTCAGGTCAAGGGATTTTTCCGTGTTCGCAACACACGTGTGCGCACCTGACACGCGTTTGCGACGTCGCCGCACCGGGCTGTACAGTGGATGCCGATGCGACTGGAACTCGGCCTCAACCTGAAGCTCTCACAGCAGCTGCGGCTCGCGCCGCAGATCATCCAGTCCATCGAGATCCTGCAGCTGCCCGCGATGGATCTGCGTGAGCTCATCGAGAACGAGCTGCAGGAGAACGAGGCGCTCGAGGTCGTCGAACCCGCGCCGGAGACGTACGGCGAAAACGGCACCGAACGCACGGCGTCACAGGAGGACGACGGCTCCTTCGAGGACGACGCCGAGCGTGTGCTCGAACGACTTGACGACCTGGCGAGCGCCGAGCGCGGCAGCCAGTACCAGAGTCGCGGCGCGGCACAGGAAGCGTCGGATCGCAAGCTCGAAGCCATGCAGAACGCGCCCGCGTACGACACGGGCCTCGCCGAGCATCTCGCACATCAGCTCGAGGAGCTCGACCTCGAGCCCGAGGTGCGCATGGCCGCCGAAGCGATCGTGTACAACCTCGCCGACACGGGCCTGCTGCCCTGCTCGCTCGCCGAGGTGAGCACGGGCATGGACGTGCCGCTGCCGCCCGAGACGATGGCGGCCGCTCTCGACGTCGTGCAGTCGCTCGAGCCGCGCGGCGTCGGCGCGCGCGACCTCCAGGAGTGCCTGCTGCTGCAGATCAGCGACGACTGCGAGGACGCACACCTCAAGCGCACGCTCATCCGCGACCACTACGACGACCTGAAGCGCAACAAGCTGCCGCGCGTCGCGCGCGCCATGGGCATCGAGATCAGCCGCCTCTACGAGGTGATGCACGGCCTCGCGAACCTCAGCACGCGCCCCGGCGCCATGTACTCCGCCGGGCCGATCCGCTACATCCGCCCCGACGTGGTCATCGAGTGGGACGACGGCAACTACGCCGTGCGCCTCGTGAACGATCACATGCCGCGCGTGGGACTCAGCCACAACGTGCGCCGCATGCTCGAGCAGTCGCGCGGTGACCCGAAGGTCCGCGAGTACCTCAAGCGCAAGATCGACTCCGCGAAGTGGCTCATCGAGGCCATCGCCCAGCGGCAGAGCACGCTGGAGCGCGTCGTCAAGGAGATCGTCGCCCGCCAGCGTGACTACCTCGACTTCGGGGTGAACCACCTGCGGCCGCTGAAGATGCAGGAGATCGCCGACGTGCTCGGCATCCACGTCAGCACGGTCAGCCGCGCGATCAGCGACAAGCATGCGCAGACGCCCCGCGGCATCGTGCCGCTGAAGTTCTTCTTCACCGGCGGCACGGAGAACGAGGACGGCGGCGTCGAGTCGCGCCTCAGCGTCAAGGAGCGCGTGCGTGAGCTCATCGACGAGGAGGACAAGCACAACCCGCTGTCCGACGACGAGGTCGCCGAGCGCTTGAAGGAGCGCTTCGGCCTCGACATAGCCCGCCGCACGGTCACGAAGTACCGCAAGGCCCTCAACATCCCCTCGTCGCGCCAGCGTCGCGTCTGGGCCTAGGCTTGGTCGAGAACGGCGGGCGGCGCACGCTGCGAATCGACCTCGAGTTCGACGGCACCGACTTCGAGGGCTGGCAGCGGCAAGCCCGCGGGCGCACGGTCCAAGGCGCGGTCGAGGCCGCCCTCGAGCGCATTCTCGGCGAGCGCCACGCCGTCGTCGGCTGCGGCCGCACGGATGCCGGCGTGCATGCCGAGCATCATGTGTCGTCCTTCCGGACCACGCACGCCATGCCGGCCGAGGAGCTCGCACGCGCCTTGGACGCGGTCCTGCCCGAGGACGTCGGCGTGCTCGACCTGCGCGAGATGGATCCTGCCTTCCACGCGCAGAAGGACGCCGTGTGGAAGTGGTACCGCTACCGCATCCTCGTCTCCCGCCGCAAGCGCCCACTCCGTCGCAGGCGCGTCTGGCGCACGTCGCGGGTGCCCGCGCTCGAGGCGCTGCAGGCGGGCTCGGCACCGCTCGTGGGCCGTCACGACTTCCGTTCCTTCGCCAACCTCGGCTCGAATCCCGGCTCCACGGTGCGCACACTCCACGCGCTGCACTGGTCGCAGGAGGAGGAGGAGCTGCGACTGGACGTCGTGGGCGACGGATTTCTCTACAAGATGGTCCGCACGCTGGTCGGCACGCTCCTGCAGGTGGCGGCCGAGGGCGGGGGAGCGCAGCGCGTCGGGCAGATCCTGGCCGCCCGGGACCGCACGGCGGCCGGACCGGCGGCGCCCCCGACGGGACTCAGCCTCATGGCCGTCGCCGTGCGCGACGATGAGCCCCCGGCGCGCCTTCCCGAAATG
>JASJDY010000056.1 GCA_030065025.1 Planctomycetota bacterium | reverse complement strand
CCCTTCGTCCCCACGGAGCCAACCGATGCCGCGACGGTGCGCGCCTGGTGCGACGCGTGCGCCGACCTCGGCCGGAGCGAGCGCGGCACGCGACACGGCGGCGACCTGCTGTTCGCCGCCGGCGAGGCCGCGCGTCGCACGCTGCGCGATGCCAAGCGCGCAACGCAGCTGTTCGCCGAGGCCGCCGGCGCCTACCCCGATGCCGACGTGACGCGCGGCGTCCTGCTTGTGCGCTGGCTCGCGGTGGAGCTCGACCGCGGCAACGCACCGCGCGCGACGACCCTGCTCGAGCGTCTTGGCGACGTCGAGGCCCTGCGTCCGCCGCGCGACGCGACCGAGAGCGAGCTGCGCCGCTGGGAGATCTGGGACCTCGAGCGGCGGCTGAAGCTCCCGCCGCAGCGCGCGCGTCATCTCGCCGCACAGGGAAATGCTGGCGAAGCGGCGCGCATCCTCGAGCAGCTCGTCCGCGACGAGGCCGACGCGCTCGAGGCGTGGTTACGGCTGGACTACCTCGTGAAGGCCGCGCGCCACCACTACGTCGCGGGCTCGCGTGAGGGCGCCGTGCGGGCGCTCGACGCCGCGCTCGAGCTCACCGAGGACGACGAGCGCACGGCGAGCCTGCGCTTCCTGCGCCTGTACGCGAAGCACGGCCTGCTCGACGAGCACGGCATGCCCCGCGTCGGCCGCGAGTGGCCGGGGGAGGCGTTCGAGGACGACCTCCGCGCCTACCTGCGCGAGATCCAGGGTCGCGAAGGAGTCGGCACGCGCTACCTGTCGCTCGGTTCCCGCGCGTACGCGGCGGGACGCTATGCGATCGCGCTCGAGATCTACCTGCTCGGCTTGCGCGATCCGGAGCTGCTGGCCGAGGCGCGGCGCAAGCCGACCGTCTGGCGCGGCCTGCTGATGGGCTACAGCGCGGCGATGCGGCTGGAGCGCTTCGACGAGGCCGAGCAGATCCTCGAGATCGTCGAGCGCATCGCCGACGAGCCGATGGACGACAAGGACACGTTCCTCCTCGCACTGCAGAAGGCGCGTCGTGACGTGGCCGAGCGTCCCTTGCGTGGGGCCGCCCGAAGGAAGCTGGAGGAGGCCAAACGCAAGCGCAAGGCGCGCGAGGCCGAGCGTCACCGCGCCCGTATGGAAACGGGACGTCGCGAAGCGGGCGCGCGGGCAGAGGACGAGGTCGGCCTCGCCCCCGAGGCGCCGGAGGACGACCTGCCCTTCGGACCGCTCCTCGGGCTCGTGGCCGCACTGGGTCTGCTGGCGATCTTCGTGCTCGCGCGAAGGCGCTGAGGGTCAGACGACCTCGACGGCCTTGTCCGCGCGCGCCACGACCTCGCCGACGACGGCGCGGGTCGCGACGCCCTTGGCCTCGAGGCCCGCCAGCAGCGCGTCGGCGCGAGCCGCCGGGACGCTGATGAGCAGGCCGCCGCTGGTCTGCGGATCGGCGAGGACCGAGCGCTGCAGGTCCGTGCCGCCGGTCCAGGCGACGCGGTCCTGTGCGTAGCGCATGTTCGTGTTCAGGCCGCCGCACGTGTTCTGCGGCGTCGCGTGCTTCTCGAGGTTCATCATCCACGGCACGTTCGCCGCGTCGATGCGCATGCTCACGCCGGACGCCTCGGCCATGCCGAGCGCGTGACCGAGGAGTCCGAAGCCGGTCAGGTCGGTCGCCGAGCTCACGCCCACGTCGACCATCGCCTCGGCAGCGCCACGGTTGAGCGAGGCCATGATCTCCATGACGTGCAGCGTCTCGTCGTCGTCGAGGCGGCCGCCCTTGAGCGCCGTGCAAAGGAAGCCGCTGCCGAGCGGCTTCGTGAGAACGAGCACGTCCCCCACCTGGGCGCTGGCGTTGGACACGATCTCGTCGGGGTGGACCGTGCCGGTGACGGCCAGCCCGAACTTGATCTCGGTGTCCTTCACCGTGTGGCCGCCGACGAGCGGCGCGTCGGCCTCGACGCACTTCTCGACCGCGCCCTGGAGGATCGCCGCCGGAGCGCCCTCGGGCACCTCGGCCGGCAGCGAGTACACGCAGACCGCGCTGACGGGCACGCCGCCCATCGCGTAGATGTCCGAGATGCTGTTGGCCGCGCCAACGCGCCCGAACCACGTCGGGTCGTCCACCATCGGCGGGAAGAAGTCGACGGTCGACACGAGGGCGAGGTCATCGCGAATCTTCACGACGCCGGCGTCATCGGCGGTCGCGGAGCTGACGAGGACGCGGGGATCGTCCGGCACCCGCACGGGGGCCAGCAGGGCCTCGAGTCGGCCCTTGTCCACCTTCGCCGCTCAGCCGCCTGCGCTGGCGAACTGGGTCAGGCGCACCTTCTGCATCTCGGCGGTCATGCGTGGTCCTTCCCGGCGCTCTCGACCGCGGCGACGACGACGTCGTCGTCACCGGGCTGCAGCGTGCGCACGTGGACGTGCACGAGGTGGTCGTGCACGGTGGTGAAGACCGGGGGACGATGCGCGCGCAGGCGACGCGCGAGCTCCCCGGCTTCGATGTCCTTGGCCGCGAGCGTCACGGCGGCGCCCGGCAGCACGGCGGTGGGCAGCGAGCCCGCCCCGACGGCGTCGCCGGCCTTCTCCGCGGCCACGGTGATGGCGCCGTCACGGACGGGCGCGGTCGAGGCGAGTCGCTCGCGGAGCGCCTCGGCGCGCGTGAGCATCTCGTCCTGGCGCCCCGTGAGCATGCGGTACGTGGGGTGCGTCTCGTCCAGCTTGTCGGGATGGAGGAACAGACGCAGGGTCGCCTCCATGGCGATCAGCGACAGCTTGCCGCAGCGCACGGCGCGGTAGAGCTGGTGCGCGCGAACGCGCGCGACGCACTCGCGGCTGCCGACGAGGATGCCCATTTGCGGTCCGCCGATGAGCTTGTCGCCCGACGCGGTGATGAGGTCGACGCCCGCGTCGATGCTCGACGAGATCAGCGGCTCCTCGTCCGGGAGGCCCTGGCGATCCAGCGAAACGAGCGCGCCGCTGCCGAGGTCGTCCACGACCTTCACGTCGTAGGAGCGCGCGAGCTTCACCATGTCCTCGATCGAGACCTCGCCGTGGAAGCCCTCCACGCGGTAGTTCGACGTGTGGACGCGCATGATCAGCGCGGTCTTCTCGTTGATGGCGTTCTCGTAGTCGCGCAGGTGCACGCGGTTCGTCGTGCCGACCTCGCGCAGCGTCGCGCCGGACTGGCGCATCACGTCGGGGATGCGGTACGCGCCGCCGATCTCGACGAGCTGGCCGCGGGCGACGATGACCTCGCGCCCTTCCGCGAGCGCGGCGAGCGCGATCATCGTGGCCGCCGCGTTGTTGTTCACGACCGTCGCGGCCTCGCAGCCCGTCAGCTGCTGGAACAGCGCCTCGACATGGCGCTCGCGCGGCGAGCGCTCGCCCAGCGCGGCGTCGGCGGCGAGGAGCTGATAGCCGTGACCCTCCGCGGCGAGAGCGGCATGGGCAGCCGGCGGCATGGCGGCGCGGCCGAGGTTCGTGTGCAGCACGACGCCGGTCGCGTTCACGACGCGCACGCAGCCCGGATCGCGCTTGCGCTCGATGCGCCGCCTGGCGCCGGCGATGAGGGCGGCCGGCGTGCGGGACTTCTCCAGCACGACCGGTCCGATGGCCCCGCTGAGGATCTTCGCGCGCACGTCGGAGAGCGCCTGGCGGACCTCGGACAGCCACTCGGCACGCGGCGCCAGCTCGAGCGCTGCGTCGTCGAGCGAGTCCAGCACGTCGTTCACGGGGGGCAGGGTCCGCAGCAGGGCCTGGGGATTGCCCGCGCCCGCCGGGGGCGTCGGAGGCGGGAGGGGTGCGGTGAGGTCGGAGTCGTCGGCGGTCGGCATGGGCGCCGCAGGATACAGCAGCGGAGGCGGTCCTTCGGCGGACGTCGTGCGTGGCACCTGCGTGAACCCGACCCGGTGCAGGCCGCAGCCCACCGCGCCCGCTTCGCATCCTCCACCGTGAATCCACCAACTCTCCACAGAGCCCGGTTCGTTGGGCATTCCGAGCGTCCGCGGCCACTGCTACGCTCGCGCGCTCGACACGGAATCCGGAGACGATCTGCGTGGCCAAGACGCCCGCCATGGCCCAGTACGCCGACGCGAAGAAGCGCTACCCCGACGCGCTCGTGTTCTTCCGCATGGGCGACTTCTACGAGATGTTCCACGACGACGCGAAGCTCGCGTCCAAGGAGCTCGGGCTGACGCTCACCGCGCGCGACAAGGAGCGCAAGATCCCCATGGCCGGCGTTCCCGTGAAGGCGGCGGACGGCTACCTCCAGCGCCTGCTCGCGCGCGGCCACAAGGTCGCGATCTGCGAGCAGATGTCCGACCCCAAGACGACCAAGGGCCTGCTCGAGCGCGAGGTCGTCCGCGTCCTCACGCCCGGCACGCTCACCGAGGACGAGTCGCTGGATCCGCGCGAGAGCAACTTCCTCCTCGCGATCCGTCCCGCACCCAAGCGGGGCCGCAAGCGCCGCGCGGGCCTGGCCTGGGTCGACCTCTCGACCGGCCGCTTCCTCGTGGCCGAGCCCGAGCCGAACGCGCTGCTCGACGAGCTTGCGCGCATCCAGCCGGCCGAGGTGCTGCTCCCCGAGAGCGAGGACGGCATGGCGCTCGGCGCGCAGATCGCCGCGCAGCAGCGCACGCTGCTCACCTACGTGCCGCCGTGGAGCGCCGAGCCCGATGCGGGCGCGCGCGCGTTGAAGGAGCACTTCCAGGTCGCGAGCCTCAAGGGCTTCGGCATGGACCGCATGACGGCTGCGCAGGGAGCGGCGGGCGCCGTGCTCGAGTACCTGCGCGACACGCAGCTCACGTCGCTCGGCCACGTCACTCGCATCGAACGTCACGATCCGCAGGGCGCCCTGGTCCTCGGCGAGACGACGCGCCGTCGTCTCGATCTCGTGCAGCGCGCGGACGGCTCACGCGACCTCACGCTCGTCTCCGTCCTCGACCGCACGCGCACCGCCATGGGCGGCCGCATGCTGCGCGACTGGGTCCTCGCGCCCCTGACCGACCGCGCCGCGATCGAGCGCCGGCTCGACGGCGTCGAGGAGCTGGTGAAGGACGGCTTCCTCCGTCGGGACCTGCGCGATGTGCTGGCCAACGTGCGGGACGTAGAGCGCATCCTCGCGCGCGTCGCCACGAACCGCGCCAATGCCCGCGACCTCGTGAGCCTCGCACAGAGCCTCGAGGCCCTGCCGCCGCTCAAGAGCCTGATGGACGACGTCTACGGCACGACGCTAGCCGAGCTTCGCGAGCGCGTCGAGTGCTTCGAGGATCTCGGCTCGCTGCTCACGGGCGCGCTCGTGGACGACCCGCCCACGTCGGTCACGGACGGCGGCCTCATCCGCGAGGGGTATGACGCCAAGCTCGACGAGCTCCGTCATCTGAGCCGCAACGCGAAGGACTGGATCGCCAACTACCAGGCGCAAGAGGCCGAGCGCACCGGCATCTCGACCCTCAAGGTCGGGTTCAACAAGGTCTTCGGCTACTACCTCGAGGTCACGCACGCCCACAAGGACAAGGTCCCGGACGACTACAACCGCAAGCAGACCCTCACCAACGCCGAGCGCTACGTCACGCCCGAGCTCGATGAGTACGAGAAGAAGGTGCTGCGCGCGGACGAGAAGGCGCGCGATCTCGAGTACCGCCTGTTCGGCGTCCTGCGTGAGAAGACGGCCGAGCACATTCCCGGCCTGCAGTCGACGGCCGCGGTGCTGGCCGAGATCGACGTGCTCGCGGCGCTGGCCGAGATTGCCGCCGCGAACGACTACGTCCGCCCCGAGCTGCTCGAGGACCGCACGCTCGAGCTGCGCGACGCACGCCATCCGGTCGTCGAGGCCGCGCTCGTCGACGGCGACCGCTTCGTGCCGAACGACACCGAGCTCGACGGCGACCACCGCATCGCGCTGATCACCGGTCCGAACATGTCAGGTAAGAGCACCTACATCCGCCAGACCGCGGTCGTGGTGCTCATGGCGCAGATGGGCTCGTTCGTGCCGGCGTCGAAGGCACGCGTCGGCATCTGCGACCGGCTGTTCACGCGCGTCGGCGCCGAGGACGACCTCGCCCGCGGCCAGTCCACGTTCATGGTCGAGATGAGCGAGGCCGCCTACATCCTCAACCACGCGACGAGCAAGAGCCTCGTGATCCTCGACGAGGTGGGCCGCGGCACCAGCACGTTCGACGGCATCGCGATCGCGTGGGCGCTCACGGAGTACCTCAGCGAGGTGGTCGGCGCGCGCACGCTCTTCGCCACGCACTATGCCGAGCTGACGCGCCTGTCCGACGAGCTGTCGAGCGTCAAGAACCTCAACGTGGCGGTGCGCGAGTGGGGCGACTCGATCGTGTTCCTGCGGCGCATCCAGGCGGGCGCGACGGACCGCAGCTACGGCATCCACGTGGCGCGACTGGCGGGCGTGCCGGAGGCGGTGGTCGAGCGCGCGCGCGGCATCCTGAAGGGCCTCGAGGGCGACCGCGATGCGACCGTCGATCGCATCACGTTCGGCGATGCGCCCGCGCCGCAGGCGCACGACACGCAGCTCGGCCTCTTCATGCCGGCGCCGCCCGACCCGGTGGTCGAGGAGCTGGCGCAGCTGGACGTGGATCAGATGACGCCCGTCGAGGCGCTCCAGAAACTGGACGAGCTGCGGAAGCGCGCGCGGCGGTCGTAGGTCGCCGCGGGCGGGCGTTCGCCCTTCGACTCGACTGCGTCTCGCTCAGGGCTCCGGCCGCCCCTACGGATCCCTACCCGTCCTTCTTGTCCTCGGACTTCGGTTCGGGCTTCTTCTCGTCGGCGTCCGCCTTCTTTTCGTTGGCCTTCTTCTTCTCGGTGGCGGCCTTCTTCGGCTTGGGCGGCTTGTTCATCGCACGGCGCGCGAGCTTGCGCGCGTCCGGCGAGTAGGTGAACGGCTTGAGCTTCAGCTCGTCCGACGGCTCGAACACGATCGACATGGTCACGTCGGTCTTGCCCTCGACGATCTTGTCGTAGTTGACGTGCCAGCTGACCTCGTTCTTCTTCTCGTGCTTCGTGCCGTTGTGATCGAGGATCTTCGTCGGCACGGAGAGGCTGACCTTCACGCTGAGCGAGCCGAGCTGGGCCTCGACCATCTGCAGGGCCGTCGCCGGGTCCATGCCCCCCATCGCGTCCGCTTGGCCGCCACCGGACAGCGCGTTGCGCATGGTGAGCTTCCACGCGCCCTTGGGCGCCTTCTCGCTCTTCTCGACGCGCGACAGCGTCACGGTCGAAGCGAAGAAGGCCCCGCCGCGCGCAGCTGCCTCGAGCGAGGCGAAGCGCGCGTTGATGGTGGTCTTGCGCTTGCCGTCCTCGATCGTCTGCTCGGCGTTGGTGATGTCGTAGCCCTTCGTCGCCGCGGCGCCGGCGCGGAACCAGGCGGGTGCCGCTGCGTTCGGCAGCTCGCCGTCGGGGATCTTCTGCACAGCGTCCGGATCCTCGCCCTGCATGCTCGCGTAGAGGCCCATGAGGTCACGCAGGTGCTGGAGCTCGGTCGTATAGGTGGAGCTGATCGTGCCGCTGCCGTCCTTGTTGATGACGACGGCGTCCTTCGACTGCAGACAGCCCCCGAGGGACACGACGAGCAGCACGGCGATGAGAATGCGGGACATGCGAGATCTCCGATTGGCCCGACGAGGATACGGCGGAATCGGGCACCCTGGGCCGGGGTGTCCTCCCGCCCCTGCGCTACGTGGCCAACGCATCGCGCTCTCGCTCACGTGCGCGCTCGAATCTCGGCATGTTCCGGTATGCGCCCGAAATTCGAGCGCGAGCGGGATTGTGAGCGCGAATACGGCTCCCCTGCCGATGCGCGCTGCGCCCCTTCGACTCGACGGCGTCTCGCGCAGGGACTGCTTCTACCGCTCACTCTTCGCCAACCACTCAACGAGCCGCCCCCCCAGCGCACCCCGGATGAACTTGCGCTGGTCGCTGCCCGGCAGATCCCAGCCCTCCTGCAGCATCTTCGTGCACAGGGCGTGGAGCAGGGGCACGAGGCGGTCGGCGAAGGGATCGAGCACGACGGCCTGCGGCCCCTTGCCCTCGTAGGCGAACGCAGACGCCAGCCCGACCTCCGCGCTGCCGCTCACGAGGAGTAGCGTCTCGGCGCCGAGCTGCTCGAACATCTCGTAGGGCACCTTGTCGACCTGCGGCGCGAAGAGCAGCGAGATCGCGGGCAAGGTGCCGAGGAGCTTGCGTGCCGTGCCCCACCTCTTCGGCGGCAGTGTGCCCAGGTCGGGCAGCAGCCCGGCCTCGGCACACGCCTCCAGCAGCTTCCGCATGGTCGCCTCGTCGAGCGCATCGGGGTTCTCCATCGCGGAGAACGGCGCGACGATGCGGATGCCCGCCTGCTTGTACGCCTCGATCTGCTTGATGCGCTCCGCGATCGTGCCGGCGCACGCGCCCATGGGCAGGAGCCCCAGCTTGCCGGCCCGCCACGCGCGGCCGACGTCGGCGACCTGGCGCACGATCGCCAGACCGGCATCCTTGCCGGCGGCGCGCTCGACGAGGCCTTGCCAGGCCTTCATGCCCTCGGCGTCGGGCTCGACCATCCAGACGAGCGCCCCGAGCCCCATCAGGGAGGCGAGCGCGCGCGGATCGTCCTTGAGCACCACGGCCTTGCCCGAGCTGACGTCGATGAGCGCCGGCTTGCCGTCCATCACGGCGCCGAAGCCGAAGCGCGGCCCTTCGAACGCGAGGTAGCGCGCGGTGCCTTGCGGATCGTGCAGGGGCTTCTCGTGCGTCGCGAGCTTCACGATCAGCGAGCCGACGACGCGCGCGGCGGCCTCCAGACAATCGGCCTTGATGCCCTCTGTGTCGTCCTTGGGCGTGTGGTAGTTGGGGTGCTTGCCCTGCGTGTGGATCATGAACGCCGGCACGCCACGCTCGTGGAACGGCCAGTGGTCGCTCCCGCTGCCTGTGCGCAGACCCCACGCGATCTGCTTCTCGACCTTGTCGGGGAGCACTTCCTTCATGAGCTCGTGCATACGTGGATAGCTGCCCACGCCGCCGATGCGCACCGTGGGCTTGCCCTGCCCGACCATGTCCATGTTGAGCACGGCCACGACCTTGCCCTGGAACGGGTAGCGTGCCGCCAGGGCCCGGCTGCCGTGGAGCCCTTGCTCCTCCGCACCGAAGCCGCAGAAGATCACCGTGCGCTTGGGGCGGAAGCGATTGGCCGTGAGGACATCGGCCAGGTGCATCATCACCGCCGTGCCGGAGGCGTTGTCGTCTGCGCCGTTGAAGATCTGCCCGTCCGGCCCGACGCCGAGGCCATCCATGTGCGCACCGACGAGGATGATCTCGTCCTTGAGGTCGGGATCCCGCCCCTTGATGGCGCCCAGCGCGTTGTGGCCCTTCGCGTTGGGGAGGTACTTCGCGTTCACCTCCATCGCAACCTCGACGCCGGTGGCGAAGCCCTTGCCGGGCTTGCCCTCATCGCGGCTCTTCTTGAGATCGGCGAGCTTGGCACCCTTGGAGGCAAAGATCCCGTCTGCCGCGGCGCCGGAGATCCACAGCGCAGGCAGCGTGCCGCGATGGAAGCGCGCCTGGATCGTGCCCGTCGAGGCGCCCTCGTTCTGCACGAGCAGGAAGCCGGCCGCGCCCTGGTCGGCTGCGGTCGAGGACTTGTAGCCGATGTAGCGCTCCTCACGGAACTCCGTGGCGCGCACGGCGGGCGCGCCGCGAATCGCGATGACGACCTTGCCCTTCACGTCGAGGCCGGCGTAGTCGTCCCAGCCGAGGTCGGGCCGGCGGATGCCGTACCCGACGAACACCGCCTCCGCCTTGACCTTGCCCGTACCGGTGTAGGTCAGGTCGAAGTAGTCCGTGCCGTAGGCGAGCTTCTTGCCCGCGACCGCCAGGGCGATCGGCGCCTTGGTCTGGCTCGCCTGGAAGGTGAAGGGCTCGAGGTACGTGCCCGCGGCGTCGGCCGGGTGGAGCCCGTACTCGCTCATCTTGCCGAGCATCCAGTTCTCGACGAGCGCGCCGCCCTCGAACGCGGTCTTGCGGCCCTTCATCCCGTCCGCCGCGAGCTCCTTCACGAGCTCGAGCGCCTTGGCGCCGGAGATGCCCGCGAGCTCCTCCTTCAGCTGCGCGTCCTCCTCGGCCGACACCGGCGGCGCGACCAGCAGAAGTCCGAGCAGCAGCACCGGCCATGCTTGTCGCATCATGCGCTCTCCTTCGTGAAGCGGATGAAGTGGATGGTGCGGCCCATCGCGCGCCAGCGCTCCTCGAAGACCGTCGGTCGATCCCCCGCGACGCCGCCGGGTCCCGGACGCGCGCCTTCGACCTCCTGCATGCCGCCGGCTTCCGCGAAGGCCTCGCGGATCTCGTCCACGTACTCGTCGGAATCCGTTGCGAGGTCGATGCGGCCTTCCCGGCCGAGGCTGTCGCGCAGCGCGCCGACGAACTCGGGCGTCATGAGGCGGTAGCGCGCGTGGTGCGCCTTCGGCCAGGGGTCGGGGAAGTAGATGTGGTAGGCGGCGACTTTGCCCGGCGTCAGGAACGGGCCGATCAGGTCGGCGGCGGGCCGCCAGATCAGCTGGAGGTTGGGCAGGGGTTTGCCGCGCTGCTCCACCTTGCGCACGTAGCGGCGCACGCGCTTGCGGCTGTACTCGATGCCGAGCCAGTTGCGGTCGGCATGCTCACACGCGCACTCGTAGAGGAAGTCGTCGTCGCCGGGCCCGATCTCGATCTCGAGCGGCAGGTCCGGATCCTCGAACTGGGCGGACGCACCGCTCCCGAGCAGCCAGTCTTCCCAGGTCGTCTCGTAGGGACGCAGGACCGCGAGCTTCGCCATGGAGGGCAGAGCCTACCGCGAGTCGCTGTCAGGAGCCGCGCCGCCTGTCGAGGTCCGGGATGGGGGCATCGAAGGCCCGCAGGGCCAGCTCGACGCGGTTGCGGACGCGGCACTTCGTGAAGACCGACATCAGCACGTTCTTCACCGTCTTCTCGACGATGCCGAGCTTGCCGGCGACCTCCGCGTTCGTGTAGCCCCGGGCGACGCCGGCGGCTACCTGGGCCTCGCGCAGCGTCAGGCCGAAGCGCGGCTGCAGGCGCCGAACGGTCGGCTCGGCCCAGGGAATCTGGGACTGCACGCGCAGCACGAGGTGCGGGACGTGCTCGCGGACCGTGGACTCCACGCTGATGCGCAGACGGCAGTCCGCCTCGTCGGGGTAGTAGATGTCGGCGGACGCGGGGCCGCGCTGGGTGCGCATGCGCTCGACGAAGCGCTCGAGCCAGAGGTCGACGCTCGCGGGCAGGAGGCCGTCGTTTCCGCGCGGCGTGCCGTCGCGGAGCATGTTGCCGGCCGCGGTGTTCGCGTAGAGCACGCGTCGGTCTGCCGACAGAAGGGCGACGCCACGATCCGGGTCGCTGTCGAGCAGGTCCTTGCCGATGGTCGCGAGATCTCGTTCAGTGAGCATGCTGTTGCCTGCCGTTGTCTGGATCACGCCGGGTTGCTCCTGTCATCTGCAAGCGCGGATCGCGGTCGCGGTGCACCGTGTCGCCAAGCAATGCGCTCTCGTGGGTCGACACGGCCGCGTGTGGTCTCCTGCTTGCGTTAGCCCAAAGCCCCGCTCACCGAGAGTACTGACGGACATGGGGTGCGGGGTGTTCCCGAATATTCGTGGCAACAACTCATGCAGGCGGTTGGGCCCCGCCTCCCCCAGGAGCGCCTCTTGAAACGCTCCGCGGAACCCAAAGCAGCAGGAGAATCGCGGACGTGACGGCCAGCCCGGCAACGACGGCAAAGACCGGGGCGTAGCCCGTGCTCGGGATGAGGTGCTCGCCGGCGATCCACGGACCCAGCCCCTGGACGGGCATCACGAGCGCGAGGGCGATGCCGATCGGCGCCGTGCCGTCGCGGCCCGGCGCGAGGCGCATCACCTGCGGCGCGTGGCAGCTGGCGCGCGTCGCCAGGTAGACGCCGACGCCCGCCGCGGCGACCTCGTACGCGAAGGTGCTCCCGCCCCGCGCGGCGGCGAGGGAGGCGACGGCGCCGACGACGAGCCCGATGATCATCCAGTAGCGTGGTCGCAAGCGCTCACCGACCAGCGCGATCAGCCCGCTCGCCAGGAGCATCGCGACCGCACTGACGGCGACCCAGTGCCCGGCGATGCTGTTCGAGAAGCCCTCGCCGCGAATGGCCGCATCGGCATAGAAGCCGAGCGTCAGCAGCACGGTGATGCCGAGGGCGTCCGCGAAGACGAAGCGACGCAGGGCGGGCAGCTCGCGGAGCGCGTCGAGCAGGGAGCGCAGGTAGGCCACCAACGATCCGTGTTTGCGACGCTCGCGCGGCGTCTCGACGATCCACAGGAAGGGGAAGGACCCGATCACGCCGGCCGCGCCTGCGATGCCGAACAGCAGCGTCCACTGATCCGTGGCCGTCCAGGGCGCGTCGAGCACCTGCTGCGCGATGAACTGCCCGGCGAAGACTGCCGCGAGCTTGTTGGCGAGGAAGGTGATGCCGAGCACCCGGGCCTGCGTGCTCGCGCTGAACAGCTCCCCCACGCAGGCGAGCCAGCCTGGGATGAGGAACCCCACCCCGATGAAGAAGAGGGTGGTCCCGCCGAGGAAGGCGATGCGTGCGGCGAGGGGATCCGCCGCGAGATGGACGAGCGCGGCCACGACGAGCATGGCCACGCCGCCTGCGATGTGGCCCCAGAAGATCAAGCCCCGCTTGCGGCGCATGGGCTCGACCCAGAAGCCGCTGAGCAGGAGCGGCACGCCGAGCCCGAAGGACCCGAGCAGCCAGGCCATCCCCACGAAGCCCTGGGATCCGCCGAAGTCGTCGCTGAAGGCGGCCACCATCGGACCGTCGACCGTGAGCGCCCACGTCGTTCCCCAGAACAGCTCGGGAACGGCATAGGCGAGCGCGTTGCGGACGGGGACGGAGATGCGGGGCACGAGAGGCGGTATACGCGGCCTGCTCCGCTCGCGCGCCGATCATCCGGGGACGTCCGTGGTCGGGCGGCCTCGCGCTCGCGCTCTCGTGCGCGCTCGACCCTCGAGCGACTCATCGAGGCGCGCCCGTGGCCGTACGGCGCGATCGGCCGTCGTCAGAATCCCGTAGGGGCGGCCTGAGCCCTGAGTGCCCGCAGGGCACCTGGGGCGGAATGGCCGCCCGGGTGATGTTCGCGCGGCGTGGCCCCGATGTCCGAACCGAATGAAACCGATCGCGTGCAGGTGTCGCCGTGGCCGTGGCCGTGAACCGAAGGCGCCAAACGGCCAACGGTTGCCGCTCGGCCTGGGACGTGAATAAAGGCCGCCACCCACGCGACCTGCGGTCGCGCGGGGCCCGTCATTCCAATCCCGAACACCGATGCGCGCTCCGCCGGCTCCGCGCGCTGGCACGAGACGAAAAAAGGCCGCCGCCCGATGGGCGGCGGCCTTAGTGCCGCTGGTAGCGGGGGCGGGAGTCGAACCCGCGACCTCCAGGTTATGAGCCTGACGAGATACCACTTCTCCACCCCGCGTCGCGGAGCGGCGGGGGGAGAGGTTACACCTCCGCCCAGGGGCGCCAAGGGATTGCCCAGAGTTCCGGCTCCGCCCACCGCAGCACGCCCCGGGAAACACGGACGTTCAGCGGGAATCCCGCCGCCGCCGGGTATCAATGGCCTTCATGTACCGCGACTCCTTCACCGAGCCGGGCTGGGTGCGCGCCCTGCGCTGGCTGGCCGCGTCGTTCCCCGTCGGCCGTTTCTTCGGTGTCCGCGTGCGCATGCTCTGGATCGCGGCCATCCTCCTGCCGCTGATCCTGCTCCGGAACGTCGAAGGCCTGCCGTTCGTCGAGGGGCTCACGTACATCGCCCTGACCATGCTCGCGCTGTTCACGGTCATCTGGACCCACGAGATGGGCCACATCGTCGCCGGTCGCCGCTACGGCATCCAGACGCCGCTGATCACCCTCTCCCCCATGGGCGGCGTCGCGCACATGAGCGCAGGTGCTCCCAGTCCGCGCAAGGAGATGATCATCGCCCTCGCCGGACCTGCGGTGCACCTGATCTGGCTGGTGCCCGTCGTGCCGCTCGCGCTGCTCCTCGAGTACGGCGACCTGCGACCGGGCACCTGGCTTACGGACCCGGGCGTCGACCTCGTCGACACGCTGCTCTACATCAACCTCGCGCTGCTCGCCTTCAACCTGCTGCCGTTCTTCCCCATGGACGGCGGTCGCGTCCTGCGCGGCTTCCTCGCCACGAAGATGCACCCCAACGCCGCGACGATGCGTGCCACCAAGATCGGGATGGTGGGCGGCTGGCTGTTCATCGTGGTCGGCATCGCCGGCGTCTTCGGCATCATCTTCAGCGAGAACCTCTGGGGCTGGATCCTCGTCGCCATCGGCGTCAGCAATCTCATGGCCTGCAAGCAGGAGCGCGTCGCGGCGCAGTACAGTGCCGGCCCGTACGCGACGTCCGAGCCGCGCCAGCCCTGGGAGAGCGACCCGGACGCCTGGAAGAGCGCCGCGGCAGAGCCGGACGAGGACACCGGACGACGAGCCGAGAAGCGCGCGGCGAAGGAAGCCCGGCGGCTCGAGCGAGAGGCCGAAGCCCGAGAAGCGCTGGACGCCGAGGTGGATCGCGTGCTCGACCGCGTGAACGAGGTCGGCCTCGACGGCCTCACGGCGAAGGAGCGCAAGATCCTCGACCGCGCCGCCAAGCGCCGACGCGGCGAGTGAGGATTCGCGCCTGGGCCGTATAGAGTGCGCTCGCCTCCGGGCGGATAGCTCAGCTGGCTAGAGCACCTCGTTTACACCGAGGGGGTCGGGGGTTCGAGTCCCTCTCCGCCCACCATCCACCGCTACACACATGACCTCTATCGACCCCGATCGCCGCAAAGCCCTGGTCCCCGCCCACGGCGACGCCATGCGGCTGGACCGCTTCCTTGCGGACTGCTTCCCGATCTACTCGCGGCGCCAGCTCGCCACGGTGGTCAAGGCGGGCCACGTTCGCGTCAACGGCGTCCGCGCGCGACCGGGCCAGGTGCTGCACACGGGGGATCGTCTCGAGCTCCCCGTGTGGTCCAAGGTGCTGCCGACCATCCAGAAGCAGCGCGAGGCCGTGCGCGAGGTCAGTCGACCGGAGTCGGAGGTCGTGGAGCTCCATCGCGACGACGACCTGCTCATCGTCGCGAAGCCGCCGGGGGTCGCCGTGCACGGTGGTGCAGGGCAGGGCTTCGAGCGCACGCTCATCGACCTGATGCGCGAGGACGTGCTCGCCGGCTTCGGTCTGGTCCACCGCCTCGACAAGGGCACGACCGGCGCGATCGCCCTCGTTCGCGGCGACGAGCTGCGCCGGCAGACGATGGAGCTCTTCCAGGACCCGGACGCCGGCATCCAGAAGACGTACGACGCCATCGTCAGCGGCGAGCCGGATCCGGCCGAGGGCACGATCGACGCACCGCTCGCGGCCCCGGGTCACGGCGGTCAGGCGCGCGTCGACGAGGCGCGCGGCAAGCCTGCGCGCACCCACTACCGCACGCTCGAGACCTTCCCACGCGCCGCGCGCCTCGAGCTCGACCTGGAGACGGGACGCACGCACCAGATCCGCGTGCACCTGGCCTCGATCGGCTGTCCGCTCCTGGTGGATCCGCTCTACGCGGGCCGCAAGGGCTGGCGCATCCCCGATCCGCGCGGCTCGCGCGACGCCTATCTCAAGCGGACGCCGCTGCACGCGCGGCGGCTGGCCCTACCCCATCCGCGTACGGGCGAGACGGTGAGCGTCGAGGCGCCGCTGCCGGCCGACATGAAGTACGCGCTGGAGGTGCTGCGCGTCGTCGCGGCTAGAGGGCGGAAGAGGGGTGGCCTACCCCCCACGGAAGGCACCTAGGCCGCACGATCATCCGGCGGCGCGTTCGCTCAAGGGGCTGTAGGGGCGGGTTGAGCCCTGAGAGAGACGTAGTCCCTGAGCGAGCGGAGCGAGTGGAAGGGCGAGGCGAATCGAAGGGCGGAATACCCGCCCGGAACGCATGCTCCAGCGACGTGTGGGTCGTGCGTCTCGCCTTGGTCAGCGACAACGAGCCGCAGCGCTACCTGGGCGTGCGGATGCGCTTCTTCTGCTGGCGCTTCGGCGAGCAGGGGCGCTTGCCGTGGTTGGCCTTCTTCACGAGTCGGCGGTTGACAGCCATGGTTCGCTCCCGGAATCGAGGGACAAGCGGCGGAGGTTACCGGAGCGAGAGGCTCACGCAAAGGCCGTGTCGAAGGCCTGCTCCAGATCGGCCAACAGGTCTGCGAGGTCCTCGATCCCCACGGAGAGGCGCAGCAATCCGTCCGTGAAGCCTGTTTTCAGGCGTTCCTCGCGCGGTACGGAGGCGTGGGTCATGCTCGCCGGATGGTCGAGGAGGCTCTCGACGCCGCCCAGGCTCTCGGCCAGGGCGAAGAGCTTGGTGGCCGAGGCCAGTCGGGTCGCGGTCTCCAGATCCGCGTCCAGCTCGAACGAGACCATGCCGCTGAAACGCCGCATCTGGCCCTTCGCCACGGCGTGCCCCGGATGGTCCGCGCGCCCGGGGTAGTGGACCGTGCTCACCCGCGGATGCGCGGCGAGCCAGTCCGCGACGGCCTCGGCGTTGTCGCAGTGGCGCTCCATGCGGACGGCGAGCGTCTTGGTACCGCGCATGACGAGGAACGAGTCCATCGGTCCGATCTGCGCGCCGACCGCGTTCTGCAGGAAGCGCAGCCGCTCGGCGAGCTCGTCGTCCGACGTGACGCAGATGCCGCCCACGACGTCGCTGTGGCCGCCGAGGTACTTCGTCATGCTGTGCACGACGATGTCGGCGCCGAGCGCCAGGGGCGTCTGCAGATACGGCGTGGCGAACGTGTTGTCGACCACGCTGATCGCGCCGGCGGCGCGCGCGCGCTCGCAGACCGCCGCGATGTCCGTGACGGCCAGCAGCGGGTTGGTCGGCGTCTCGAACCAGACCATCTGCGCGGGCGTCGAGAGCGCCTCATCGACGGCCGCCAGGTCGGTCGTGTCGACGGTCTCGAACGTGAGCCCCTGGCGCGTCATCACCTGGTCGAGCAGGCGGTACGTCCCGCCGTAGACGTCGTGGCCGCACACCAGCCGATCGCCGGCGGACAAGAGACTGAAGACGCCGTGTGAGGCGGCGAGTCCGGACGCGAACGCGATGCCCGCCGTCCCGCCCTCGAGCGCGGCGACGTTCGCCTGCAGCGCGTCGCGCGTCGGGTTCTGGGTGCGGGAGTACTCGTAGCCCTTGTGGACGCCGGGCGCCTCCTGCACGTACGTCGACGTGAGGTAGACGGGCGTCATCACGGCGCCGGTCGTGGGATCGGGCTCCTGGCCGGCGTGCACCGCGCGGGTCGAGAAGCCGTGTCCGCTGTGGTCAGTCGCGTCAGTCATGCGGCGTTTGTACCCGCGCCGCTGGCGAAGTGGCAGCATCGCGCTCGCGCTCGCGTGCGCGCTCGCAATTCGAACGCGCCGGGTCCGTCGCCCGAGGGTCGAGCGCGACCGAGAGCGGGAGCGCGTGGTCTCTACTTGCTTCCGAACACCCGGGTGTAGCGGAAGGCCGTCTGGAGGCACAGCGCCATCATGGCGGTCGAGTAGACGCGGCCGCCGTCGGGACCCCAGGGCCCGATCGGGTCCCAGGAGCCCTTGACGCCGCAGGTCGTCGTGTCCAGCCGCTGCTGGCGCACGACGTTTGCCTTGAGCGCACGACTCCAGTCGCGCCAGTGCTTGCCGCCGATCTGGAACATCGCGAGCGTGCCGTAGTACCAGTAGTACATGTCGATCGAGCCGTCGGCCCGGTTCCAGACCGGCAGCTTCTTCGCCATGAGATCCGCGCCCTTCCGGATGAGCGCGCTCTTGCGCGGATCCTCCCCCATGAAGATGCGCGCGCAGATGCCGGCCGCCGTCATGGCCTCGGACTTGTCCGCGGGGAAGCGATCCATCATCTCCTGTGGGCGTGCCGGCCCGGTGCCGCGCGCGTTGTAGCCCACGCGGCCGTACTCGGGGTCGGTCATCTTGTCGATCCAGTTCTTCGCGCCCGCGAACGCCGAAGGATTGAGCTTGAAGGACGCGTCGCGCCCTGCGCGCTTGTCGGCCTCGTTGACGACGAGCGCGCTCTTGAGGCACATCACCATCCAGACGGTGACGGACGTGTCGTTGTCACCGGGCCGCACGCCGTAACGCCAGCCCATGTACGGGTTCTGCGCCATGGAGATGAAGTTGAGCGCCTTCTGGCACGCGGCCTGGTGAATCGGGCTGCGTGTCATGCCGTAGGACTCGAGCAAGGCCAGCGTCGCGATGCCGTGGTTGTAGATGAAGTGCTGGTTCGTGCGCGCCCCGATGCAGCCCTCGGCGTCCTGCTTCGTCTTCAGGTAGCGCAGCCCCTTGGCGACGGTCTCGGCGTAGGGGCCCTTGCCGCGGTAGGTGTGACCCGCACCGGCGTACGCCAGCAGCGCGAGGCCCGTGACGCCGACGTCGTAGACCTCCTTGCCGCGGCCGTCGGGCTTCGCCTCGCCGAGGGGCACGGGCTTGCCGTTGCACCAGTCGGCGAAGCCGGCTGCCTGCCAGCTACCGTTCGGGCTCTGGTGGGCCTTGAGCCACGCGAGGGCCAGCTCGATCGCCGTGGCGGCGTTGTGTGTGGCGCCGCGGCGGGCAGGCGAGCGACCGGAGAAGGCGCCGAGATCGGTCTCGGCCTTGTCCGGCGGCGGGCCCTCCCAGGGGCGGTCGTTCAGCACGGGCTGCTTGACGCGTCCCAGCCCGGCGATCAGCCGCTGGATCTGGGCCATGCCCTGCTCGTAGAGCTTGCCGACGCTGCGGTAGGCCTCGAGCGCCTCCTCGATGCGCCCGGCCTTGGCGAGCAGCTCGCCCTCCTTGATGCGGGCGTCCATGCGGAGCTTGAGGGCTTCGAGGGCCTTCTCCGCGGCGCTGGAAGCCGGGTGGCGCTGCTCGCCCTCCCCGGCCTGCGCGGCCGGGAGCGCGAGGAGGAGGAGCATGAGGATCAAGCCGGGCCAGACGAGTACACGCACGCAACACCTCCTTCGCACGGGGCATGGAACGCCCCCACGATGAGGTGAACGGGTGAGCGGACCGGGTGGTTCACCCGCCGGTCGCGCTCGCGATCCCGCTCGCGCTCGACCCTCGGGCGCCCGCCCCATTGCGCCCGTAGGTCGAGCGCGTGCGCGAGCGAGAGCGCGATCAGACCCCCGCCGTCACCGGCTGCTCGACGTCCAGGGTCGGCGGCTTCAGGCGGCCCGACTGCGCGTAGAAGTCGCGCGGGTTGTTCCAGACCAGCTCCTGGATCGGCGCGTCGTCCCAGCCGCGGCGGCGCAGCTCGAGGATCGCCTTCGGCACCATGAGCGGATCGCTGATGCCCCAGTCGGCGCTGCTGTTGATCATGCAGCGCTCGTGCCCGTACGTGTCGAGGAGGTTGGCCGCGCGCTCCGGGGAGAGCTTGGTGAGCGGGTAGATCGTCATGCCGGCCCAGCAGCCGTACTCCCGCACGAGGTCCATCGTCTCCTCGGTGTTGTGGTCGTACAGCACCATGTCCGGGTTGACGTTCATGTCGCGCAGGATGTCGAGGTTGCGGATCGTGCCCTGGCGCTTCTCGCGGTGCGGCGAGTGGATGAGCAGCGGCATGTTGCGCTCGACGGCGATCTCGACCTGACGGATGAGGATGCGCTCCTCCGCCTTGGTGATGTCGTCGTAGCCGATCTCGCCGAGGGCGACGCAGCGCTCGCCGTCGAGGAAGGGCATCATGGCGTCGAGCGCCTCGGTCGCGAGCCCCTCGTCGTTGGCCTCGCGCGGGTTGACGCTGATCGTGTGGTACTGGTCGATCATGAACATCGCGGCGCGCTGGTTCTCGTAGCCCGCGATCGACGCCCAGTAGTCGACGAAGGTGCCGATCGACGTCCGCGGCTGCCCGAGCCAGAACGACGGCTCGACGACCGCACGGACACCGCAGAGAGCAAGCCGCTCGTAGTCGTCCGTGGTGCGCGCGTAGAGGTGGATGTGCGGCTCGAAGATCTTCACGGGATGCGCCTCATCAACAGGGTTGCGTTCCGGAGTGGAACGCGGCTGAGCCTACCCGGTTTCCTCGGGCGGGCATCCCAACGCCCGGCCAACAACGTGCCAACGCGACGCAGCCCGCTGAACGGGGCCCCCAGCCGGATTGCAGGAGCATTGCGCTCCTACGCCAACCTGCTCAATCGTCGAACAGGTCTCCGATGATCGTGTCCCAATCGGTGTCCTCGATCTCGGCCTGGGAGATGGGCGGCATGGCGCGGAAGCGGGCGTACTCGTCGATGTCCGCGCAGTCGCCATAAGGCAGGCTGGACGCCGAGACGCCGCGGCTGTCGCGCACGGCGGTGTGGGTCTTGGCGCTGGGGCGCGTGGGCGGCAGCGGCCGGCAGACGGACTCGATGTCGTAGCCACAGCTGGCGAGCAGGGCCGCGGCGCGCAGGTCATAGCGCGTGGGGTCGGCCTCGCGGGCCTGGGCCAGGTAGCGGCGGGCCTCGTGGAGCTCGCGGGCGCACAGGTGGGCCTGGGCCACGTTCATGAGCTCGGGGAAGCGTCCGGGACGCTTGCGCAGGGCCTGGTGGAAGGCGCGGATCGCCCCCCGATGGTCCCCCCGGCGGAGCCGGCGATGGCCCAGATAGGCGCACACGGCCGCGCTCACACGCGACGTCAACGGACGAAGAGGGTTGTCAAACCGCATGGAACAGGCCTTTGCGAGGAGGTCCTGACGACGTTCCGGGCGTCCCTACACCCAATGGACTGCGTGGGCCGATAGAGAGGCGTCGGGAACCACGCCGGGACAGTTTAGTGCCGGCCGTGGACCCCCGCAATGCGGGCCGACTCGGAGCGATACGTGAGCATCAAGGGCACCCTCGAGACGTTCAATCTCTGCGAGCTGCTCCAGATGCTCGCCTTCAACCACAAGGAAGGGACTCTAGTCCTTGAGGCCGAGGCGGGCACGCGCTCCCTCTACCTGGACGGCGGACGACTAGCTTTCTTCGAGCAGGACCCCGGCATCAATGCCTCCATCGAGCGCCTCGTGCGCGGCGGCGAGATCGCCGCCGGTGGGCAGTTCGACCGTGCCTTGCGGCGCCACGAGGAGACGGGCCGCGGGCTGCTCGCCCTGCTGCAGGACATGGGGCTGGTCGCCGAGGAACTGGCCTTCGAGCTCCAGAAGACCGCAGCGCTCGAGCAGCTGTTCGAGGCCCAGCTCACGGCTGTGGCGGGCTTCGAGTTCGTCGAGGGCCGGGCTCTTCTCGGAGACGGCTCCGACGGGCACCCGTCCCAGCCGATGCTGCCGGTCGACGGCCTCCTGCTCGACCTGGCCCGCATGCTGGACCAGTGGAACACCGTCTGTGAGGTCATCCCCGGCAGCGGCGAGATCTACGAAGGCACGGGCATCGCGGTCGAGCTCGGCCCCGAGAGCGAGCTGGATCCCGAGCTCGCGGCTCAGGTCGTCGGCTGCATCGACGGGCATCGCAGCCTCGCGCAGATCGCCGAGGAGTGCCACACCACGTCCTACGAGGTGACGATGGTGGCGGCCGAGCTCTTCGAGGAGGGCGGCATCCGCGCCGTGCCGACCGAGAGCCTCATGGCCCGCTCCGAGGATCTCCTCGCGTGCGGGGAGGCGGCGCGGGCTCTGCCCCTGCTGCAGCGGGCGATCGAGCGCGGCGACGCGCCGCCCGAGGCCCGACTCCGGGTCGCGGATGCCCTCGAGGCGAGCGGTGAGCCGGCCGAGGCTGCCGCGGAGCTCGACACGTTTGCCGCGCTCAGCGGCGACGAAGACGCCACCTCCGTCTTCGAGGCGCTCAGCCGTGCGCTGAAGCTGCGCGGCGGGGACTTTGCCACCGCGGCACGCGTCTGCGACTACTACCTGCGCCGCAGGCCGTGGCTGCAGGAGTACCGCTCGCTGGCGAACCACGCGCTGCGCGACCTGATCCACGGCGCAACGACCACGGGACGTCCGGTCGACGCCGCGCTGCGCCTCAAGGGCTTCATCGAAGCCGGCGACGCGCCGAGCGAGGACCTGCTGCTGCTCGCGGACCTGTTCAGCGCCGGCGGCGCGAGGCAGGAAGCGGCAGCAGCGCTCTACATCCGGGCCGAGGAGCTGATCGCGACGGACCGCGTGCCGTCCGCGCGCGGCATGCTCCGCCGCGTCCTCGAGCTGGATCCGGGCCACGCCGACGCCCACCGCCGACAGACCGAGCTGGAGGGCGCCCGGCGACGCCGGGGCCACCGGACCCGCATCACGATGATCGTGACGCTGATCGCCCTCGTGGGTGGCACTGCCGGACTCGCCTGGTGGACCTTCGAGGACACCTCGTCCACGGAGATCTCGATCTCGCACCTCGACGCGCGGGACGCAGTGGACCTGGCGGAGCAGCGCGCGAGCGCACACATCGCCGCTTTCGCCGCGCGCTGTCAGGCGGCGCGCGTGTCGGGCGAGCACGATGAGACCCTCGAACGCGCAGCGGCGAGCCTGATCCGCGACGTGCAGGCCGTGATGCTCGAGCCGACGGAGCAGCTCCAGGCCTACGCCGCGGAGATCCGCCGGGCCGAGGCCGCCGGCTACCGCCCGGAGCACGAGCGGCGCTACGAGGCGCTGGCCCAGCGCCGCCACTCCGTTGGCGCCCGCGCCCAGGCGCTCGTGGACGAGCAAGCCGGCCACGCGCGGGACGCGCTCAAGATCGCGTTGCGCTCGCACAAGGAAGGTGAGTTCGAAGAGGCGCGCCAGCAGCTCCACGCCGCGCGCAACCTCGCCTTCCGCGACCCCTCCACGCGCTCGGACGCGACGCGCCTGCTGGGGCTCGTGGACGAGTACTACGACCAGTTCGAATCGGCCCGCGACGCGATGCTCGAGGCGACCGAGAACGGTGAGCTGCGCCTGGCGTTCGCAACGGGCGTCGACACGCTGGGCGAGCTGCTGGACAGCGACCTCACGCGCAAGCTGCCGTTCCCCGTCCGCGTGCAGTCCGAGCCGGCGGGCGCCGAGGTCTGGCTCGGTGGCGAGGACACCGGCCTGCGGACGCCGTGCGTCATGACGTACACGCCGTTCGCAGAGGATCCCAGCGTGCAGCTGCGGCTGCCGGGCCGCACCGGTGTCGATGCGCGCCTGCCCAGCTACGTGCAGATGCGTCAACGCCCTGATGAGGCACGGGCGTGGAGCCCGCTCATCGCCGGCAAGCTGGTCCCCGGACCGCGCTGGACCGTGAGCGACCTGCAGGGCCCCTTCGCCGCGCTCTGGGGCAGCGGCTCGATCCCGATCGCTGCCGGCGGCCGCGGGCGTGTGGTGTATGCCGCGTCGCCGCGCGACGGCGCGCTGATCCCGGGCGCCCGGCTGAAGTCGACGGTGGACGCGATCCGCTACGGCGGACGTCTGCCCGGCGGACTCGAGTGGCACATTCGCGGTCACCGCACCTTCGCGGTGCGCCCTGCGAACGGCCAGGGCTGGGAGACGCAGGCCATCGGTCGGCTCGAGCGAATCCCGCTCTACACGCAGGGCCGGCTCGTGCTCGTCGACGAGATGGGCACGCTGTACTGCTATCGCGCGAGCGACGGCGAGCCCATGTGGCGCGTCGAGATCGGCGGCGCGCCGACCCAGGCGCCGATGGTGGGCGCGCACGGCATCCTCATGGCGACGATGGACGGCGCGGTCTACCGCATCGATCCCGTTCGCGGGGGCGTGACGCCGCTGGCCGCCAAGGCGCGCGGCCCGGCCTTCGCGCTTCCGCTCGGCGAGGGCGCCGTGCTGCTGGGCGGCGGAGCGGGCGGCTGCCGCTTCGTGGCCAAGGACGGCACGGTCACGCCGCGCGGCGACGCACAGCCCGCGATCGATCGTCTTCCCTGGGTCGGTCGCGCGGGCGTGGCCTGGATCGAGGATGACGGCGTCCGCTGGCTCGGTGCCGATGCCACCGCGCCCGCTCGGATCGAAGGCCTCGGGACCTCCGTGGACCAGGTCGGAGGCGCCGACGGCGTCCTGTTCGGCGCGTCTCCGGACGGGGCGATGAGCGCCGCGAGCCTGACAAAGCCCGAAACGCCGCTCTGGCGCGCGCCGCTGGGCGCTGCGGCGTCGACCCAGCCGCTGGTGCTGGGCAACGCCATCTACGTGCTGGTAGACGGCCGACTCGTCGCCGTCGAGCGTTGATGTGGCTCGGATGAGCCTTCACTTCGCAGCTACCTCCGGCCGATAGGCCATTGGTCGATTGGGCCCAGGGCCCGGGACAAGTGGAGACCTCGTGGGACGGTTCGCGGATTGGTTTGGAGGGCGTTCGGTAACGGCGCTCGTCGATCGAGCGCGCCAGAAGCTCGCCAACGGCAAGCTGGACGAAGCTGCGCGCGTCGTCGAGGCCGGCCTCGAGCGCTACCCCACCAGCTCGGGTCTGCTCGACCTGCGTCTCAGCATCCGTCGCGCCCGCGCACACAAGACGATGCGCCGCCTCGAGCAGCGCATCGAGATGAACGGCGACCCCATCGCCTACGAAGAGCTCATCCGCCTCTATCAGGAGCTCGAGCTGCCGGACGAAGCACGGCGCATGGCGGAGACGTTCGTCTCCGAGCACCCGCAGCGCGACGCGCCGCACCTGATCCTCGGTGAGATGCTCCTCGAGTGCTTCCTGGACGACCTCCAGGCGAGGCACGGACACCGCGCGCAGGAGCACCTCCTGCAGGCCGCGAACCTCAACGGCCTCGCCGTCCGCCCGCGCCTGCTGCTCGCCGAGTTCTACTTCTGCATCGACGCGCGCAAGTCGCTCGCCCTGATGCAGGAGTCGTTGGAGCGCATGGCGGCCGATACGGGCTCCATGGAGGCTGCTTTCGCCGTCATGGCCGAAGTGGCAGACGCGAAGGCCGAGGAGAAGCTCGACGGTCTCCTCGAGCGCATCGAGGTAGACGGCCGGCTCCGCCGCGATCCGGGCGACTGGCCGCTGTCCAACCGTCATCGCAGTTCGTCCGAGCTCGACGAGTCCGCCGCCGACAAGGTGGTGCGCAAGCTGATCGACAAGGACGCCGTGGACGAGGTCGTCCTGCTGCGCCGTGACGGCAGCGTCGCCACGCACGCGAGTCCGCTCGGCGTCCGCGGCGAGGTCAAGCCCACGGACGAGGCGCCGGAACCCAGCTACGACGAGAGCGCGGGCACCCTCCTGGGCTCGCCGATCTCGCACAAGGAGCCCGAAGACGGGTTCGTGGACGTCGTGCGCACGGTCAGCGGCAAGGTGTTGCCGCAGGCACGTGAGTTCGACATGGGCAAGCTGAGTCGCTGCACGATCCGCAGCCGCCAGGGCAACGTCGTCGTCGGCAAGGTCGGCAACGTCATCGTCGGCGTGCGTGGAGCCTCGGCGCGCGAGCCCGCGCGCATGTGGGAGCGCGTGGCCCATGCCCTCGAGTCCGTGACGGGGAGGTCCGCGTCGTGAAGGACATCCTGCGACAGCTCAACGAGACGATCAGCGCCCGCGGCTCCCTCGTAGTCGCGCGCGACGGCGTGCTCGTTGCGGCAGACGTCAACGAAGGCGTCGACGTCGACCGCCTCAGTGCGCTCGGCGCCGCCATCGTCACCGAGGTCGGTGCGAGCCTGTCTCGCGCAGGCCTGACCGAGTTCAGTCACGTCGAGGTGGCCGCCGAGCACGGCAAGATCCTCCTCGCCGAGGCCGGTCCCACATACCTCATGGTGCTCGTCGGAGCGCGGCTCGAGATCGGGCCCGGCAGCATCGAGATCCAGAGCGCGGCCAACCGCCTGCAGCGCGCCGCCGACTTCGCCACACACGAGTAGCTAGAGCAAGACGGAGCACGACGAATGGTTCAGATCAACTTCGCGCAGAAGGAGATCCAGTGCAAGATCGTCTACTACGGGCCGGGCATGTCCGGGAAGACGACGAACCTGGAGCTGATCCACGCCAAGGCCCCTGACGATCACCGCGGTGAGCTGACGTCCATCGCGACGACCGGCGAGCGGACGCTGTACTTCGACTACATGCCGCTCGACCTCGGTCAGATCGCCGGCATCAGCACGAAGTTCCAGCTCTACACGGTGCCCGGACAGATCTACTACAAGTCCACCCGCCGTCTGGTGTTGCAGGGCGTGGACGGGATCGTGTTCGTGGCCGACTCCAGCGCAGAGAAGATGCGCGAGAACAAGGAGTCGCTCGCCGACCTGGAAGACAACCTCAAGGAGATCGGCAAGACCCTCAAGGACCTGCCGATCGTCATGCAGTACAACAAGCGCGACCTGCCCGACGCGCTGCCGGTGGAGGATCTGCAGCGCGAGCTGAACTCCTATGGCTTCCCCCACATGGAGGCCACGGCCACCGTCGGTGACGGCGTCTT
>JASJDY010000249.1 GCA_030065025.1 Planctomycetota bacterium | reverse complement strand
CGCGCGGGCTTCGAGGCCTCGAAGATCCCCGTCGACTCGCGGCGCATCCTGCTCGCCGGTCTGGAGGCCGCAGCCAACAGCCTGCGCCAGGGCCTTCCGAAGGTCTCCGACCAGGAGGCGAGGATGATGAAGGAGGCGGCCCGCCTTCGTCGTGCGGCGGGGATGGACTAGCCAACCCCCGTTTCCGTTTCCGTTTCCGTTCGCGTTTCCGTTTCCGGCGTGATCCGGTCCCGTGCACGGGCCCGCCCCGCCGCTCCGTGTCCGGGTCTCGTCCTGCGACCTCGCCTGAAGTCTCCGAGCCGAGCGCGTGTGCGTGGGCGTACTCGTGCGCGTGAGTGCTCTCGACTCGCGCGGGGCCTCGCATCGTCAAGTGGCCACGCGCACGCGCTCGCTCACGACACGCCTCTCCGTGCCTCCGCGCCTCCGTGGTTCCTTCCGGCCCGACGCGGCCGGCTCGATCAGATCCCGCCGAGCGCCCGCCCCTGGAGGAAGAGCAGCTCGGCCAGCACGCGCTTGAGCGTGCGCGCCGCGCCCTCTTCACCGGCCACGCGGATGAGCCGCTCGAGGTCCCGATCCTGCAGCGGCCGCAGGACCATGATGGTGACCGTGCGGACGGCATCCAGCCATCCGAGCCACGCCTCGACGTCGTCGTCCTGCTCGGGGGCGGGGGGCGTCGGTACCTGGCCCACGGCCTCGTGCACCCATGTGCTCTCGAGCTCGCCGTAGGCCCGCAGGGCACGGCACGCGGCTCCGGCATCCCCGGCGCCGCGCGCGGCCTCGGCCGCATACGTCAACCCAATGTCGAGGGCAGACACGTAGTGACCGACGAGGTTGGAGAAGCCGCCGGGCGGCAGGAGCGAACGGATCTGCTGCGTCATGGGTCTGGGATGGTACAGGCCCACGGCTGCGCAGCCGCGCTTGCGATCGAGCGAGCCCGGTTCGCAGGGTGGCGCCCCGGCTGCGTCGCCCGCCCGACGCAGCCGGGTGCGCTCGCGCGCCAGCTGGCTAGCGCGCGGCGTAGAGGACGTTGATGCGTCCCGTGACGGCCGGGAAGCGCGTCGTAGCCCAGGTGCCGGTGGCCGGATCGTACTTGCGCTTGACCATCTCGCGGCCCGTCTCGTTCGACGCGCCCACCTTGTACGCGTAGTACAGCGTCGGCCCGTGCGGCGTGAAGGCCATCGCCTCGCCCGCACGTCCGTTCGAGGCCTCCAAGCGGCCGGCGTCGTCACCGGCGTCGAAGTCCGCGTGGATCGCGCCATTGGGCGTGGCGAAGTCGATGTTCTCGACGTAGTTGACCCGCTCACGGTTGTAGTAGCTGTACAGGTAGTAGTAGGACGAGACGTAGGCGAGACGCTTGCCGTCCGGCGTCACCTCGATCCAGTGCAGCAGCTCGTAGGTGCCGGTGCTGTCCTGCGACAGGCCGGGCGCGTTCAGCTGCTTCACGGCGCCGCCCATGTCCGCGTTGAAGCCGTAGAGGCCCACGCCGCCGTAGCCGTACGCACCGCGGTAGTACGTCCGGTGGGGCGGCCCGCCCGAGGAGCCCGAGCTCGACGGGCCGGAGTACTGGTAGCCGGAACCCCAGAACACCCAGCCGGTGTCCTTGGCCATGACCTGCCGGCCGGCGCCCTGGATCTTGTTGGGCGCGTACCCGTAGCCGTCGGCCAGCCAGTAACGCGGGTAGTAGTAGTAGTTGCCGACGAACCCGCGACGGGACGGCCAACCGCTCGGCACGAAGCCGCGATCCCCGGCGTGGCCGTTGTCGACCGCTTCCGCGAGGTTGAGCCCGATCAGCTTGCAGGCCGTGCCGTCCGCGGAGGACGTCGCGCCTGCGTTGGTCACGTACAGGTACTTGCGGTTCCGCGACATGAAGCCGCCGCACGGCTGGATCGCCCCGAAGCGGTTGTCCATGCCCGACGTCGCCGTCGGGCTGTTGGGTGTAGTCGCCGTGTAGAGCTTGCCGGCTCCGTCCGGGCTACCGCCTGCGGTCGCCGCCAGCATGCTCGTGACGCGGTCCGTGTCCGTCACGTTGTGCACGTAGTACGTGCCGTGGAAGTGGTAGGACTGCGCGTAGGACGTGCTGGTCGACCGGTAGACCGGTGCGCCGCCCCAGAACACGAGACGGTTGCCGTTCACCGAGAAGGCCAGGCCCCCGAACTTCCAGTAGTGGGAGCCGCCGAACGTCTTGCTCGTGACGTCGCGCTCCGTGGTCACCGTGGCACGGTTGGTCCACTTCGCGGCGGAGGTGGTCCGGCACAGGATGATGTTCTCGCGAACGTTGGCCCACGGGTGACTGCTGTAGTACGCGTAGGTCGTCGTGGAGACCGTCTTCGTCGTGTCGAAGTAGGTGAAGGCGACCTGCAGGCCGTCGTCACTGATCTCCAGACCCGGCGTCGGTCCGTTGTAGCGGCCCCACATGCCGTACTCGTTCGGGCCCGTCATGAGGGAGTAGCCGCGGCCACTGCCCAGGACGTGGTGGCGCTTCTTCGAGGTGATGCGGCGCGCGCCGCTGCCCTCGTAGTCCACCCAGCCGTGGTTCATGTAGACGTTCGCGTTGTACGTGCTGTAGACGTTCTCGCCGGCCATGAAGGCCACCGCCTTGCCGTCGCGGCTGACCCGGAACGGCGTCGGCGCCTGGCCGTGCTCGTTCAGGTTCATGCCGTCCTCACGCCAGTAGCGGTGGTACGGCCAGTAGCCATAGAACGTGTAGCTCTCGATCGGCAGGCTGCTGTAGTAGTCCGGCCCATGGTGGTGGAACGTCGTCTGCATCGGCACGTTGACGTCGAGCTTCCACTCGGTGTCCGTGGGGTCGTCCGCCTTGATGAGCTTCGCCGCCGGGTCGCTGCCCTGGATCTCGTAGCACATCAGGTAGTGACCGGACCACGACTGGTAGTACATCGGCGATGAGCTGTAGCTGTGGCTGCTCGGCGCGTAGGTGCCCATCGTGAAATACAGGTGCGTGTTGGTCAGCGCGAGGCTGCTGGCGTGCAGGATGCGGTGCCCGCTGCCGGTCGCCGCGGCGCCGCCGTCGATGATCTTCCACGTGCGGGTGCCGCCGGCGAACGGCTTCTCGCCGGTCAGGCTGAAGATCACGATCTGGGCGGTGTTGGCGTGCTCGTAGAACTCGCTCGCATAGCGCTTCAGCTTCATCGCCGCGAAGCGCCCGTCCGGGCTGACCGTCATCTGCACCGTGCGCAGCGCGCTGTTCTGATCCACCGTCGAGTACGACTGGAAGATGCCGTCACCGAAGCCGGCGATGCTCGAGTCCTTCTCGTACGCGAAGGGCACGTAGATCTTGGCGTCGTTGCGGACGATGAACACGCCGAAGCGGTTCGCGCTGTCGAAGTGGTAGAGACGTCCGCCGTCGGCGTAGCGGCCGAGGTCGGCGGCGTGGGTCACGCCCTCCGCGTCGGGTAGCGCGATCGCCGAGCAGGACGGCTGCCAGTTGCCGTTGTTGTAGTAGGACGAGCCGTAGCCGGCGTAGTACTGGTAGCCGCGGTTGGCGTCGGCGTGCTGGAACGGCCGCGCACCGCGCGCGTTCAGGTGGTGCAGGTCGTCCCACCAGCCGGTGGCGTTGATCGTGCAACGCAGGAGGTCCAGCGTCGGGTCGCCGCCGGTCGCGCCGGAGAGCAGCGCGCCCAGGGGGTTCGTCGCGCTGCCGAGGCCGGCCGCGGTCGGGATCACGTGCGTTGCCGCCATGTCCGAGTCGTCGAGGACGACGCGCCGCGGGGTCGTGGCGAGCGGCTCGAAGCGCTGGATCGTCAGATCGTTGTCGTTCCACGCATGCCGCTGCGACGTCGAGTAGGAGTTGCGGTACTGCGTCAGGCTGGCATTGCTGTGCGTGATGATCACCACATCCGGGCCGACGCTGTAGCCGAAGGTCTCCGTCTTCACGTTGCGTGCGCTGTCGGGCAGCTGGAAGTCACGCACCGTCAGGCTGACGTACTCCCTGAGGCTGCGGTTCAGCGCGCTCGGGTTCGTGGTCTCGAGGAGCCCGTTCGAGTAGCTCGGGTTCGTCGCGAGGTCCATCGCGATGCCGGTCGGCGGCGGCTGGACGCCGGCGGTGGCCGGATCCCAGTCCGACGTCCACCAGTAGCGGCCTTCCACCTCGTCCCAGTCGCGTTCACGCTGTGAGCGGTGCGGCTGGTCCTTGTACCCGTCCTGCGGCACGCCGCCCTGGGCGAGCAGCTGCAGGCCCGGCGTCGGGTGCGTGATCGGGTCCGGGTTGTAGGTCACGCCGACCTCGAACTCCGGAAGGGTGGCGTACTCCGGTCCCGGCAGGAGAGCGCCTTCCTCGGTGAAGGACGGGTTGACGCCGAAGGCGTCGCCGCCCACCGCGGGCGGATCGCTCGGTGCGATGTTGAAGGGCAGCGGCTTGAAGGCGTGCTGTCCCCGCTCGTTCGGGACCAGCGTGCTGTAGACGTGGACGTAGACGGTGAAGTCGCCCACGCGACGCGGGAGGCCCGCGAAGCCGCCGGGCGCCGTGCCGTCGTCTACGAGGAAGATGCCCTCGGACGGGAACGGCGCGTAGCTCGGGCCGTCGTCCGTCGTTGCCGGATAGGTCAGCGTGCTGCCGCCGCCGGCACCGATCTTGTTGTCGGCGGGACCGCTCGTGGTCACCGTGAAGCCGGTGCCCGAGGGGAACGTCGGAGCGGCCGGCGGGTCGTACGTGATGTCCTCGTCGAGCACCGTCGGCAGGTCGTCGATGAGCTCGTAGGCGAAGGGCGGTACGCCGTCCGCCAGCTGGACGAGGTCGCTGTAGACCTGGCCGGCCTGGCCGTCGGCGAGCTTCTCGTTGGTGATGATGATGGGCGGCGTCGCCACCTTCCACTGGACCCGGCGGCGCGCGGTGTTGCCGGCCGCATCCTTGGCTTCCATCGTGAAGAGGAAGGGCCTTCCGCCGGCCCCGACCTCGACGGGGGAACCGACGATGCTGGCGCCGTCCGCCGGCATCGTGGTGCCGAGCGGCAGGCCGCGGTCGTTGGGCTCGTCCGGGTCGTCGACCGTGTAGCAGACGTACGGCGGTACGCCGCCGGCGATCACGAAGTCGATCGCCGTGAACGTGCTGTAGACGGTCTGCGGGATGGCGTCCGCGTCCGGCCACTTCTGGACGTCGTCATAGGCCGCGTGGGGGATGAGCCCCGGCCGCGCGCCGACGATGCGCAGCTCGCCGATGCCGACGTCCCAGGTGAACTCGGCCGTGGTCGTGACGAACGGGTCGCAGCCGGTGTCGGTCACCTGGATGCGGAACGTGCACTCACCGGCCTCGAGGAAGGTGCCGCAGACGTTGTGGCGGCCTCCGATGTCGTCGAGCTCGATGCCCGGAGGCAGCTCGCCGTCGATCAGGGCGAGCACGTACGGGCCGCCGCAGCCGCCGTCGAGCGGCAGTTCGTAGTCGACAGTGTCGCCCGAGAGGGCGGTCGGAAGGGTCGTGTCGACGATGCTCATGGAGGCACCGGGCACGACGGGCATGCCGTTGCCGCCACCGCCGCAGGAGACGAGGACGACGAGCATCGTGACGAGCGCCGCGCATGCACCGATGTTGGTGCCGCGACGCGAGATGAGGAAGGACATGGAGACTCCCCGGAAAACGCGCAGACGGGTTGTGACCGGGGCTGGTCCGTGTTTGTGACGAACGCGCAATTTGCGCGCCACTTCCCGTGGGCGTCAACAAGTCCCGAGCAGCGGAATCGTCACCGGGACGAACGCCGCTGAGGGAGATCGCACACCGTGCGGATCAGTGCGCAGCGAGCTTGCGGCGAAGGCGCGCCGCGCGGTGCACGAACGCTTCGTACGAGCGCGTGCCTTCGACGAGATGCTCGAGCGCCGCTTCCGTCCAACGCAGCGCAGCGCCCAGATCTCGGAGCTTGTGCTCGTACAGCTTGGCGACGTGTTCGTATGCCTCGGCGTCGAACGTGCTCGCGCGGGCCACGACGCGCCAGTGATCGAGGGCTGCGTCCCATTCCCCACTTCGGCGGCAGAGCTGGGCGAGCAGACGTCGCAAAGGTCGGACATCCTCCGCCTCGGCATGTTCGACGCCTGCCTCGAGGCAGCGCCGGGCGCGGTCGCCCTCGTCCACGTCGAGCAGCAAGCGTGCGGTTCCCACACGGTCGGCGTGCGATTCCACTCGGACCGCGGGGTCCTCGAGGATCGCCCCGACGCGCGCGAACAGCGCGAGCATGCTCACCACGTCGATCTCGTTGTGACGGAACGCGTGGGCCATCGTGCCGCCCCAGCCGCTCCGCAGATAGTCGAACCAGGCGCTGGGAATCAGGTAGCCGGGCAGGTCGCCGCCGCGCTCGAGACCGAGGACGTGGCGCTCGAGCGTTGCGAGGGAGTGCGAGTGGAGCGTGCTGCTCCAGAGCCGTCGGGCGGCGGGCAGCAGATCCAGATGGGCGCGCGCAGGCGCCCGGCTGCGGTGCATGCGCCAGCGGGTCGTGAGCAGCGGCCAGTCGAAGCTGCGTCCGTTGAAGCTCACCAGCGGGCGATCGCCGAGGTCCTCCTCGAGCGCCGACAGCATGGCGGCTTCTTCCGGGTAGTCACGCATGTAGTACTGGCGCAGGACGAAGGCGTCGTCCTCGATCCAACCGGCACCGACCAGGAAGGCGACCGTGCCGGTGCCCCCAGCCAGGCCCGACGTCTCGGTGTCGATGAACACCGGCTCTCGCGCGTCGAGCGCCTTGCGCCTGCACGGGCCGCGCTCGCGGGGCTTGAGCGGCACCGGGTGGCGCAGCGCCTTGGCGAGGGGGATGCGGCCGTGGTCGAGCGCGAGGGGGAAGCGGCGCTCGACGAACAGCATCGGGCCGTGGGACGTCTCGCGTTCGACGCCGCCGACGAGCTCCGCAAGCGGCACGGGTTCTTCGCTGGTGCCCGGATCGGGCAGCCCTTCCCATACGAACGACTCCGCGGGGGGGCGGAGCTCGAGGCGCGGTAGGGGCGGCTCGTCGTCCTCGTGGAGCGGCTGGCGCGGCGGCGGGACGCTCGCGGCCCGGGCCACGCCCAGGCTCTCGAGCCGCCGGCGGAGGTCGGGATCGAGGGTGCGGGTGGCTGCGTCCTCGGCGGGTACCTCGCGCAGCTTGGGCCCTCCGGGCGCGGGCGCGATGGCAGCCCCGTCGGACAGCACGCGTCGGATGCGGTCGGCATTCGATTCCACCGGCTCAGATGCTACGGGCGGCGGGCGACCGCGATTCGGCCGCCGAACCGGTAGCGGCCCGGGTTCCTGCCTTCAGGCCGAAGGGCCCGGCGTCGATGGGGGGAGCGAGCCATGTGCCGCTTCGCCGTCTATCTGGGGCCTCCGATCCGCCTGGCCGCCCTGCTGAACCGTACGGACCACAGTCTCGTCTCGCAGGCGCAGCACAGCTACCAGAGCACCGAGGAGACGAACCCCGACGGCTGGGGCGTCGCGTGGTACGTGCCGCACCTCGTGAACGTGCCGGCGGTCTACAAGGACGTCACGCCGGCCTGGCGTAGCAAGGCGCTGCCCGCGATTGCGCGCGGCATGCGCAGCCGGCTGATCCTGGCGCACGTGCGGGCTGCCACCGAGGGCTTCGACGTTCGCCTCGAGAACTGCCACCCGTTCGTGTGGCAGCAGCTCACGTTCATGCACAACGGCTCGGTCGAGGACTTCGAGCGGCTGCGCCC
>JASJDY010000248.1 GCA_030065025.1 Planctomycetota bacterium | reverse complement strand
GGCTCGGCGCACATCTCTCCGGCCGTGACGGCCACCGAGCGGACGCCCACAGCGCGGCAGGCCTTCGCCGTGTCGATGGCGTACTCGTGGAAGATGACCGGATCGTTGTAGGTGTACGCGGCACTCCCGCAGCCCAGCTCGACGGCGGCCTCGGCGATGCGCGTGGGCGAGGCTGTCTCGGATAGCGTGTCCGTCTCGCGCGACCTGCTGATGTCCCAGTTCTGGCAGAACTTGCAGGCGAGGTTGCAGCCGGCGGTTCCGAAGGAGAGCACGGGCGTGCCCGGGAGGAAGTGGTAGAGCGGCTTCTTCTCGATCGGATCGACGCAGAAGCCGCTCGCGCGGCCGTAGCTCGTGAGCACCATCTGCCCGTCCTGGCAGGCGCGCACGAAGCAGAAGCCGCGCATGCCCTCGTCGAGGCGGCAGTGCCGCGGGCACAGCTCGCAGCGGACCCGGCCGCTGGGGAGCAGCGTCCCGTAGCGGGAGGGAACAGCCGAGGAGAAGCGCATCGGTTCCATGGCACAGCCAGCCTGTCCGCAGCGACTTCGGGCCGCATTGTACCTCGCGGGCTTCCCGGCCCTGCGGGGCATCGCCCGAACGATGAACGCGGTACTATTGCGCCCATGCGCTCGGCGCCGGCCATCACGGTCCTCCTCCTGATCGGGGCGGCCTGCGGCGGCGAGGCGCCGAAGGATGCGCCGCCCGAGCCGGCGCCGAAGCAGGCGCCGGCCCCCGAGAAGAAGGCGGAGCCCACGCAGCAACCGCCGCACGCACGCGCCAAGGAGCGCGCGGCGATGGTGCAGGTCGCGCTCGTCGACTGGGGCGTGAAGGACGAGACGGTCATCGAGGCGATGAAGCGCTGTCCGCGCCATCGCTTCGTTCCGGGTCACCTGCAGAGCCGCGCGTACTGGAACCGTCCGCTGCCCATCGGTCACGACCAGACGATCAGCCAACCGACGATCGTGGGCAGCATGACGGAGGAGCTGAAGCTCACGGCCACGTCGCGGGTGCTCGAGATCGGCACGGGCTCCGGCTATCAGGCGGCGGTGCTCGCCGAGATCACGCCGTACGTCTACTCGATCGAGATCAAGGCGCCGCTCGCGGAGAGCGCGAAGAAGGCGCTCCAGGAGGCGGGCTACACGAGCGTGCAGCAGCGCACGGGCGACGGTTACTACGGCTGGCCGGAGGAGGCGCCCTTCGACGCCATCATCGTGACGGCCGCCGCGCCGCATGTACCACCGCCGCTCGTGAAGCAGCTCAAGCCCGGCGGGCGACTGATCCTGCCCGTGGGTCCCCCGTTCGCGCGTCAGGACCTGGTGCTCGTGATCAAGGACGAGTCGGGCAAGGTGTTCACGCAGAGCCTGTATGCCGTCGCCTTCGTTCCGCTGACCGGCTCGCTCGGCAAGAGCAACGATTGAGAGCGGCGGTCTTCCTCCTGAGCGCGGCGGTGCTCGCTCATGAGATCTGCCTGCTGCGCGTGCTGGCGATCGCCTGGTACAGCCACGCCGCGGCGCTTGTCGTGGCCGTCGCGCTGCTCGGCTTCGGTGCGGCGGGCACGCTGCTCGCCCTCGCGCCGCGCTGGAAGCACCCGCGCGGTGTGGCGATCGCGGCGGCGCTCTACGCCGTGTTCATGCCCCTCAGCCTGATCGCGGCGCGAGCCGTGGACTTCAACGTGCTGCAGGTCGGATGGGACTCCGGTGAGTGGCTGCGCTTCCTCCTGCTGCAGGCCGTCTTCCTCGTGCCGTTCCTGTGCGCGGCGCTCGCCATCGCCATCGCACTCGCCTTGCATGCGGAGAAGCCAGGCCCGATCTACGCGATGAACCTCCTCGGCTCGGGACTCGGCGCGATGGCCGCAGCTCCGTTGCTCACGCTGGGGCCGCCCGAGGACGTGCTGCGCTACATCGCCGTCGCGGCAGCGTTCAGTGCCGTCCTGATCCCGGGCCGAGCGCCGAGGGTGTGCGGCGCCGTCGCCGCCGTGGTCGCTGTGCTCATCGGCGGCGTCGGTCTGCCGATGTCGCCATTCAAGGACCTGCCGGCGACGCCCCAGGCAAGGGTGCTCGAGACGCGCCATGGGCCGCTCGGCCGCGTGGACCTCGTCGCGAGCCCCGCGCTCCACGACGCGCCGGGCCTTGCGCTGATGGCCGAGCACCTGCCCGGCAAGCAGCAGGGGCTCTTCGTGGACGGTCAGCAGGCCGGCGTGAAGGACCTGGAGGACGCGGCCTACCTCGACCACACGCTCGGGGCCCTGCCCTTCGAACTCGTGACTGCGGATCCCGAGGTGCTGCTGCTCGGCATCGGGCCGGATCTCGCACGAGCCGACCAGGTCGTCGAGGCGAACGCCGACCTGCTGGCGCTCTCCGGCGCAGAGGGTGTGGTCGCGGAGCCGCGCGCCTACCTCGAAGGCGTGGCCGCAACGCACTCGGATGGTGCCTACGACCTCATCGTGCTGCATGTGGGTACGCGGGATCCCGTGCATGAAGCGCCACTCCTGACGAAGGAAGGCCTCCGTGCTGCGCTGGCGTGCGTGAAGGCCGGCGGTGCGGTCGCCGTCAGCACGCATCTGATGACGCCGCCGCGCCCGGGGCTACGCCTGCTACTCACGGCGGAGAGGGTGACGCGTCACGTGATCGCAGTCCGGTCGATGAAGCGGCTGTGCGTCGTGCTTCGCCACAGTGAGCCGACGCCGGCGAACAAGGCGGCCGTCGAGGCATTCTGCCAACGCCACGGCTTCGACGTCGTGCGGCCCAAGGCGTGGGCGCCTGAGACCCCGCACCACCGCAGCGACGTGTCGTTCGACGCGCCGGGCGCCGACTACCCGTACGACGTCGAACCGACGACGGACGCGAGGCCCTACTTCCACCGCTTCTTCCGCTGGGATCGCCTGGGCGACGTGTTCGAGCCGACGGCGCGGCCGTTCGTGCAGTGGTCCTTCGTCGTGGTGCTCGTCGCCTTCCTGCAGGTGACGCTGCTGAGCCTGCTGCTGCTGCTGGGACCGCTGATCGCAAGTCGCGCGGCGCGCGCGCCGGCGCCGCTCTTCCTGGCACTGGGCTTGGGCTTCATGTTGCTCGAGATGGCGTACCTTGCGCGCGCCACGATGCGCGTGGCGAGCCCGACGCTTGCCGCTGCGGCCGTCATCGGCGGGTTCATGGTGGGCTCGGGGCTGGGCAGTCTCGTGGTCGAGCGCTTGGGCAAGCCGCTGCGGCGCGCGGCGCTGGCGGTCGCATGGTTGGCGCTGCCCGGCTACCTGCTGATGCCCGCCTCGCCGTTGGGGGTAGGACTCCTTTGCGCCATCGTCGCGTTCCCGATGGGCATACCGTTCCCGTCGGCGCTGTCGCGACTACCCAGCGCGTCGGTGCCGTGGGCGCTGGCGGTGAACGGCTGTGCCTCGGTTGCGGCTGCGGCAGGCGCACCGCTGCTCTCGACGACGTGGGGCATCCCCCTCGTGGCGGGCGCGGCAGCGGTGCTCTATGCGCTCGTCGCACTCGGAACGCGGCGGGTTCCTTCCACGTCCGTCAGCGATCCGCAACCAGGCGCGGCGTGAGCAGGATCAAGCGCCGTCGTTCGCCGTCGCCCGCGACGGCCAAGGCCACGGTCTTGTCCAGGGGCGCGATGAGGGTGGTCCGCGCGCGAAGCACCTCCATCTCGGGCAACTCGATCGAGCCGAGCGGCGTCTGCATCGTTCGAATGGGGTCGTGAAGATGGGTTTGCGTGAAGCGCACCTCCAGTGCAGCAGCATCACCGCTGCTGGTCAGCGTGCCGAGCAGGTCGACGCTGAGGCCAGAGAACACCGACTGCACGACCGGATTGCCGATGGCGGCATCCTGGGCGAGGTTCGATTCGTAGTCCTGCAGATAGGTACGCGTGCTGCCCTCCTGCGACGTCGTGCGCGTCATGCGCCGGTGCGACATCGTGGCCTGCCCGACCGTCTCGACCTCTCCCTTGCGCCGGGCGGTTCGAAGGGCAGCGGCGAGCGGACCTTCGATCCAGGGCGTGGCGGTCAGCTTCGCTGCGAACTCGGCAGGCACATTCAGCAGTTCGACGCGCGTCTCGAAGGACCAAACGAGGTGGCGACGGAGCGCGGCCAGCGCGGCAGCGACGCCGCCGTGCGTGCCCTCGTCGGCGCGAATGATCATCGTGCGGTTGCGAACCTCCATCGTGGCGGGATCCTGCCACCGCTCGTAGCCGCTCGCACGGCGCAGGAGATCCACCAAGGAGGACTGCGAAACGAACGGCGACGGCTCGCGGAGCTCCGGCGGCTCCGGCGGCGTGTAGGCGGAGGGCATGAGATGGTGGGGAGCATCCGGCACGCTCCACAGCGGCGCCGTCGCGAGATCGTGCACGCCGTACATGCGTAGCTGCATGGAGCCACGCGGCTGGCCGAAAGCCGGGACCGCCAGCGGCGCCCCCAGGCGGGACGCGTACGACAGGGCTTGGGCGCGCACATAGAACGCCCAGCCGCCGTTCGCTCCGGCGAGCGTCCAGCGGCCGGCATCGAGCCCGACCAATGCGTGCAGCTCGGCCGTCGCAAAGGTCGGCACCTCGATCCGGCGGCCCTCGTCCGCGGGCACGCTGCGGAGCGACTCGAGGCCGGCCATCCGGATCCAGGCGTGCGCCAGCCAGCCCTTGGCGCCACCGCGGGGCTCGGCGCGGAAGTCGACAAGGAGCCCCAGGTTGGCGACGTTGACGAACGGATCCGAGATCGTCGACTTCTCGGCGACGTTGGTGTCGAAGTCGTAGAGGTAGGCAAGCTGCCGCCCGTTCGTGGCAGACACCCGCTGGCCTTCCAACCCGACGAGGGCGAGGTGCGGTCCCGTGTCCGCGCCGCTGAGCAGCGCGGCGATCGCATCCGGCTCACGCGGCGGCGCTTGGCCCGGCTCGAGGGGCACGGCCTGCACCTCGAAGCGCAGGGTGCGCAGCGCGTCGCGCTCCCGCTCGGCCAGATACGCGGCGACCGCGTCGAGTGTCTTCTTGGGCGCCCGCGCGAAGAGCAGGTGCTCGTCCATCGTGGCGAGCTCGGCGCCGCGGACGCTCTCCCAGGTGACGGGCTCGACGGCTCCCTTGATGAGCTCGATGATCTCGTCGGCCTGACCCAGCGGATAGACGGGCTCTTCGCCCTCGAACCCGAAGAGCGGGCTCTCGCTGTCGTTCCGGTCGTGCGCGGTAGGCGGCGTTACCTCGCCGCCGAAGACGGTCTTGCCCATGGTGAGGGCGCCGATGCGGAAGAAGCGCGTGTCGAGGACGGGCCCGTCTTCATCGGCCCCGGCTCGCTGTCCACCCCAGGGCAGGATGAGGAGCCCCAGCAACAGGACCAGCAGCACCCGTCCTACACGACCGTTCGTCCGACCCATGTCACCCCCTCGCGCGACTCATGCCGCTGCGTCAGCTCGGGCCCGCCGGCTCGGGCACCCCTAGTGTAGGAACGTCTGCGGTGAGCGTCCGCCACGGCGATGTTCAGTTCGTGAGGGAGGCATCACGAAGGCGAGGCACCCAGGTGATCTCGCAGGACTCGAAGGTCTCGCCGTGATCCCAGGTGAGGTCGAAGCAGAACACGATCTCGCCGTCGACCTGCCGCGCGTCGAGCCCCAGGACGAGGAACCGCTCGTCCCCCCAGCGGGCCTTCCGTACGTGCGTGAGGTGGTCGGCCATCTCCGCGAACTCGGGGAGCCAGCCGAGCTCGATGACTTCATCCGGTCCGGCACTACACGCGTTCCAGACCATCTCTGCGATGCCGAGGTTTACGTCCTTGTCCCAGCGCAGGTACTCGGGGTTCAGGGAGACGATCGCGAACTCGGTGACGGCGTAGGCGGCGGCCTCCACCTTGGCGGCGTCGGGAGGAGAGGTGCTCATACACCTCTCTCGCGCGAGGCGGCGCCCCGGTCACATCCGAGGGGGTTGCGCGTCTCGGCGCCGGAGCTCCGAGCTCAGCCTGCGAGACGCGTCTTGAGCCAGGCGCGGGCGACGTACCACTCGGTGCGCACGAAGGTCTCGCCGCAGCCGAGGACGAGGGCGACGTCCGGGACGGACATGCCCGCGAAGAACCGCAGCTCCACGATCAGCGCCTTGGTCTCGTCGAAGTCCGCGAGCTCTGACAGTGCGCCGTCCAGCGCGACGAGATCGAGGTCGCCCCCCTCGCCCTCGCTCGCCTCGTGCACGTCGGCCAGCATCACGCGCTGCCAGTCGCCGCCCCGCTTCGCTGCCTGGCGCGCACGCGCGTGGTCCACCAGGATGCGGCGCATGGCGCGGGCCACGAGCGCGAGGAAGTGGGCCTTGTCCGTGGGCATGGCCCGCTTGCCGTCGATCAGCCGGGCGTAGGCCTCGTTGGCCAGCGCCGTCGGCTGCAGCGTGTGGCCGTCACGCTCCTTGCGCATGAGCCCGTGCGCGAGCCGGCGCACCTCGTCGTACACGACCGGGTCCAGGTGCGGATCGCTCCGCTCGCCGCGCTCCCGCATGCGGCGCAGCAGGTCCGTGAGCTCCTCTGCAGGCGGCTCGGTCTCGGGCGGCTCGGTCATGCGGTCAGGATAGCCAGAGCGCCTGCGGGCCCGATGCAGCGCTCGCCGGGCGTTCCGCGATGATCCGCGGCCGCCTTGCGCATTCCTTCCTGGGCCCCGCGCCCTGGGCCCCCGGAGGGCCGGAAGGAGACACCCATGCAGCACCCCGTCGTCCCCATCGTTCTGTTCATCGCGCTTGCCTGCGTCCTCACGGGATGCGGCGACCCCATGCGCAGCCTCGGCGCTCAGGAAGAGGCGCCGGTGGAAGAGGCCGCCACCCGGATCGGGACGTACCGGATCGAGGTCGAGATCGACGGCGTCAGGGCGGGCGTCTTCGAAGGCGTCGAGGGACTCACGGCCGAGATGACGATCCCCGCGCGAGAGCCCGCGGATGGGATCGAGCGCCCCAACGTCGAGGAGATCGAGCCCATCGACATCGAGCTGGAGGGCGTTGAGCTGGGGAACGAGGGCTTCGCCAATCCGATCGGACCGACCGAAGAGGTCCCCGAGTACAACCGCGTCGGCCCGGGCGCTCTCCAGTACCTCAACATCGTCCTCAAGAAGGGCCGGCGCTACGTCTTCGACTCCACGGCGGAGGAGCAGGCGCTCTGGCGGGAGTGGTTCGCCCAGGTCACCACGAGGGACTTCCGGCGCCTGGATGGCTCGATCACGATCAGCGACGAGGTCGGCCGCGACGTGGCGGTCTACCGCTTCACCGGCGCGTGGCCGTGCCGGATCACCGGATTCGAGATCGACGCCAGCGGCCAGGCCGTGCACGCGGGCGAGATCGAGCTCGTCGTCCAGACGCTGACCCAGACGCCGTAGCCCGGCTCGCGCTCAGCGCGACGCGCGCAGCAGCGCCGCCATGGCGGCTGTCCGATCGCGCTTCTCGATGGCGGGATCGGCGCGGAGCGCGGCGAGCGCCTCCTCGAGCGTGCTCGCCGCGGCCCTGTGGCGCGCGACGTGCGGTGCGATCCGGCGGCCCTGCTCCGCGGCGTCGTGCGCACGCTGCAGTCGATCCGCGGCCGGCGTGAGCGGCCACAGCCGCACCCAGCCGTCGCCCGAGGCGGAAGCCAGCGTCCTGCCGTCAGGCGCCAGCGCGAGCGCCATGACGTAGTGCTCGTGCGCCTGGATCACCATGAGCCGGCGGCGCGCCTC
>JASJDY010000247.1 GCA_030065025.1 Planctomycetota bacterium | reverse complement strand
CGTCGGGTGCGCTGAGCGGCGACGAGGTCAAAGCCCACTCGCACTTCCGCACCGACGGCAGTGCGGTGCCGATCTACGCTCCGACCGACATGACGCTCACCCAGGGAACGTGGGTGGGGGCGTCGAACGACTACGGACTCATCTTCGAGGTCAACGCGCGCTACCGGATCGCGCTCGGGCACGTCACCTCGCCGCGCGCCGACATCGTGAGCCGCATCTCGACGGCCGATCCGAGCTCGCGCTACGAGGACGTCGCGCCGCTGGTGTTCGCGGCCGGCGAGCTCATCGGGACGAGTACGGGTACAGCGGCCGTGAACGGGATCGACTTCGGGCTGTACGACCTCGCACAGGAGGCGTCCACGCCGAACACCCAGCGTTATCGCGACGACCGCTTCTGGCAGAAGCTTCACGGGGTCTGCCCGTACGCGCACTTCGCCGCTCCGTTGCGCCCCGGCTACACGGCGCGCTTCGGGACGATCGGGGGCGTCGGCCTGCCGGGCGCGCCCTGCCGGGTGTTGGCCGACCAGTCGAGCGGGGGCATCGGAGGCGAATGGACGCTCGTGTCGCATGCGCCGGACGGCACGTACCAGGCGCGGATTGCCCTCGGCACGCATCTCGGCGACGGCACGGTGCGCATCGCCGGCCTCGCGGGCACGCTCGACGTACCGGGTGGCGTGGATCCGCGGACCGTGACGACGGAGATCTGCTACGAAGCGGGTGGGTCGTACACGTGGCTGAGGCGCACGTCACCGACGACGTTGGACGTGGTGTGGGGGCTGGGCGCGTGTCCGGCGGCGTTCCCGGCGACCGGGTTCCGGTCGTACGAGAGGTAGGGGCGGCCCGGGATCAGTCCTCGAGCGCGCGCTCCAGCGCCAGCTGGCCGCACGCGGCGGCGATGTCCTCGCCGCGCTGCGTCCGCAGCGTTGCCGACACGCCCTGCTGCTGCAGGCGGCGCAGGAAGCCCGTCGCCGCCAACCCGCTCGGCGCCTTCAGATCCGGCCGGTGGGACACCGGATTCAGCGGGATGAGATTGACGTGGATGTGGCGGCCCGCCGTAAGCGCCGCCAACGCGTCAGCGTGCTCCGGCGCGTCGTTCTCGCCCGCCATCAGCACGTACTCGACCGTCACGTCGCGACCCGTCTTGCGGGCGTAGCGCGCCCCTGCCTCCACGAGCGCTCGTGTGCGTCCGCCGGGACTGCCCGGCACCAGCCGCGCGCGCGTCTCGTCGTCCGGCGCGTGCAGGGAGATGGCGATGTGGACGCCGAGGCCGGACTCCGCCAGACGGTCCACCTTCGAAGGCGTGCCCGCCGTCGAGACGGTGATGCGTCGCGGCGAGAAGCCGAGACCGTCCTTGTCGGTCCAGAGTCGGATCGCCGCGATGACGTTCTCGATGTTCAGCAGCGGCTCGCCCATGCCCATCATCACGATGTGACTCGGGCGCTCGCCGAGATGCGCGCGCACGCGCAGCACCTGCTCGGCGATCTCCGCCACGTCGAGATTGCGGATCAGGCCCTCGACGCCCGATGCGCAGAACACGCAGCGGATCGGGCAGCCGACCTGGCTCGACACGCAGATCGTGTTGCGCCCGTCCTCGGGGATGAGCACCGACTCGATGCGCTTGCCGTCGTGCAGGCCGAAGAGGAACTTCGTCGTGCCGTCCTCGGAGGTCTGCACCTCGACGAGCTCGGTTGCCGGTGAGATCTCCTCAGCCAGGCGCTCGCGCAGCTCGAGCGGCAGGGTGGTCATCTCGCGCGGATCGAGCACGCCGCGCTGCTGCACGGCCTGGAAGATCTGCTTGGCGCGATAGGGGGGCTCGCCCAGGGCGACGAGCCGATCGCGCAGCTCGTCCAGCGTCAGCCCCGCGAGAGGGGCGCTCGAGCTCACCGCCTACCCAGCGCTCTTGCGGCGCTTGGCGACGCGGCGCACGCGCTCCTTGCCGTGGACGGAGGCCTCGGTGACCCGGAACGTGGTGCCGTTCTCGGCCTCCGGCAGCTCGAACATGACGTCGAGCAGCAGCTCCTCGAGGATCGCGCGCAGCGCACGCACGCCGGTGGCGCGCTTCTTCGAGCGCTCGGCGATCGCGGTGAGCGCGCCGTCGTCGAAGGTGAGCTCGCAGTCCTCGAAGGCGAACATCTGCTGGTACTGACGCACGAGGGCGTTCTTCGGCTCCTTGAGCACGCGCACGAGGTCTTCCTTCGTGAGCGGGTCGAGCGTGGAGACGACCGGCAGACGACCGACGAACTCGGGGATCATCCCGAACTCGACGAGGTCGTGCGGCTCGACGTGACGCAGGATGCGTGCGCGCTCCTCCGCCTCGAGGTCCTCGGTGTGCTCCTCGCCGCGGCCGAAGCCGATGAGGCTCGTGCCGAGACGGCGGGCGATGACGTCCTCCAGGCCGGAGAACGTGCCGCCGCAGAGGAAGAGGATGTTCTGCGTGTCGAGCTGGATGTACTGCTGCTCGGGGTGCTTGCGTCCACCCTGCGGGGGCACGTTGGCGATCGTGCCCTCCATGATCTTCAGTAGCGCCTGCTGCACACCCTCGCCACTCACGTCGCGCGTGATCGAAGGGTTCTGCGTGGTGCGGTTGATCTTGTCGATCTCGTCGATGTAGATGATGCCGTACTCGGCGCGCTCGCGGTTGAAGTCCGCCGCCTGGAGCAGCTTGAGCAGGATGTTCTCGACGTCCTCACCGACGTAGCCGGCCTCGGTCAGCGTGGTGGCGTCGGCGATCGCGAAGGGCACGTCGAGGAAGCGGGCCAGCGTGCGTGCGAGCAGCGTCTTGCCGCTGCCCGTGGGGCCGACCATGAGGATGTTGGACTTGTCGAGCTCGACGTCCGTGTCGCCCTCGTACAGGGCGCGCCGGTAGTGGTTGTGCACCGCGACCGAGAGCGTCTTCTTCGCGCGCTCCTGGCCGATGACGTACTGGTCGAGGTAGCCGAGGATCTCGCGGGGCGTCTTGAGCGCGCCCTGCTCCCAGCCGGTGGCGGAGGATTCGAGGCGGCTGCCGCCGGACGAGCGGCGGCGCGGCGCGGGACGTCCCGAGCGGCGCAGCTCCTCGAGCAGGATCGTGTTGCAGAGCTCCACGCACTCGTTGCAGATGTTGATCCCGGGCGGGCCCGCGATGAGGGATTCGACGTGCTGGCGGCTCTTGCCGCAGAACGTGCATTTCTCGACCGGTCCACGACGCGAAGTCATCTGCGCTGCTTGCTCCCAACGGGAAACGAGGCCACTCCCCCCGGACCGGTACGTGACTCGGCACGGGCGCGGATCAGTGTAGCCCCGGGTTCAAGGGCGGCCAGGGCGCCTTGTTCCAGCGGGATACGGTGTCTCAAGTTGGCCGGTCCAGTCGATTCGTAGGGCCAACAGGCGGCGAACCGCCCCATCGCGACCTGCGGTCGCGCGGGGCCCCGCTGGGGTATCGGCCGCGGGCATGCACGCTCGCCGGCTCGCGTGCGTGGCTCGCAGCGCCCTACGCGTGACGGGCGAGCGCTAGGTCCCAGGGAGGACGTACGGGCCGGGCAACCGCCCCATCGCGACCTGCGGTCGCGTGGGGCCCCGTTGGGCAAGGCACGCGGGCATGCACGCTCGCCGGCTCGCGTGCGTGATGCGATGGGCCCCTACGCCTTTTCCGCGGCTTCCTTGGCCTTCGGCGACTCGATGACCTCGTCGATCAGGCCGTACTCCTTCGACTCGTCGGCCGAGAGGTACTTGTCGCGGTCGGTGTCCTTCTCGATCTGCTCGATCGGACGCCCCGTGTGCTGGGCCAGGATGCGGTTGAGCAGATCGCGCGCCGCGAGGATCTCCTCGGCCTGGATCTCGATGTCGGCCGCCGTGCCCTGCGCGCCGCCCCACGGCTGGTGGATCATGATGCGCGCGTTGGGCAGCGCGTAGCGCTTGCCGGTCGCGCCGGCGGACAGCAGGATCGCCGCCATGCTCGCGGCGCTGCCGATGCAGACCGTCTCGACCGGGCAGGAGATGTACTGCATCGTGTCGTAGACGGCGAGACCCGACGTGATCGACCCGCCGGGGCTGTTGATGTAGAGGTGGACGTCGCGCGTGCGATCGGACTTGGCCAGCACGAGCAGCTGGCCGATCAGCATGTTCGCGACCGTGTCGTTGATCGGCGTGCCGAGGTAGACGATGCGATCCTCGAGCAGGCGGCTCCAGACGTCGTAGTGCCGCTCGCCGCGTCCCGTGCGCTCGATGATGGTCGGGTTGGGGACGATGAAACCCTGGTTCAGGGTCTCGATGTCGGCCAGGATCTCGCCGTGGGGGCGTCGGGTGGACATGCTCGGCTCCGCTGCGTGGTGGCGACCTCGTCGGGCGCCTCGGCTACTCCGCCTTCTTCTTGGCGGCCTTCTTCTTCGCTGTCTTCTTCTTGGCGGCCTTCTTCTTGGAGGCCTTCTTCTTGGCGGCCTTGTCGTCCGCGCCCGCATCTTCCTCCAGCATGGAGGGGTCTTCGACCAGGTTGGCCGTGGCACGAATCGCGCCCCGCGCCTTGCGCTGGCGGATCTCGGACTGGAGCTCGGCCAGGCGGCCCTGGTCGCGGAACTGGGCCGCCACCTGCTCGACCGGGTGGCCGTAGGCCGTGGCGATCTCCTCGATGGACTGGACCATCTCGGCCTCGGTCACCTCGATCTCCTCCTCCTTGGCGATGCGCTCGAGGAGGAAGTGGCGCTGCATGTCGCGCTCGATGGCGGCCTTGGTGTCGTCGCGGGCGGCGTCGATCTGCTTCGCGATCTCGTCGTCCTCGACCTTCTCCATCTGCAGGCTCATGCGCTTGCGCAGCGCCCAGTTCTCGAGCTCCTTCTCGACGAAGTCCTCGGGCAGCGAGATCTCGACGCCGTCCAGGAGCTGCTCGACGAGGAGCTGCTCGGCCATCCCGTCGCGCTGGCGGCTCTTGGCGCGCTCGATGCGCTTCTGCATGTCCTCGCGCAGCTCGTCCTCGTCGTCGTAGTCGTGCTTCTCGAGGAACTTCTCGTCGAGCGGCGGGAGCTCGTAGCGCTTGATCTCCTTCAGCGTGACCTTGAGCTCGAGCTCGCGGTCACGGAGCTCCTCGCGCGGGTCGTCCGCGGCCACCTGCACGGTGGCCGTCGCCTCGGCGCCGGCCTGCTTGCCGGCGAGCTGCTCGTCGAGCGACTCGGCCACGAAGCCGGCGAGGACGCCGCGTCCGTAGGGGTAGTACGCACCCGTGTCGCGGGCCTCGACGCTGTCACCGTCGAGTGCCTGCCAGTCGACGATCAGGACGTCGTCGTCCTCGACCTTGCCGTCCTCGACGGTCTCGAGCGTCGCGCTGCGGCGCAGGAGCTGCTCGATCTGCGTGTCGACCTCCTCGTCGGAGACCTCGACCGGCGGCACCTTGACCTCGAGCTCCTTGTAGGCGGGCGTCTCGAACTCGGGCTGCGTGACGAGCTCGAAGTCGAACTCGAACGGCTCGCTCGGATCCAGCTCGAGGGCCTCGATGTCGATGTCCGGCGGCGCGAGCGGCTGGACCTTCTGCTCCTCGTCCTCGAAGAGCTCCTCGAGGGCGGCCTTCACGAGGTCGTTCTTGATCTCGTCGCCGAGGCGCTCGCTGAAGCGCCTCTCCAGGAGCTTGCGCGGCGCCTTGCCGGGGCGGAAGCCCGGCATCGCCACGGCCTCGTTGATCTCGTCGTACTTCTTGTCGTACTCCTCACCGATGCGCTCGGGGGGGATGACGACTGCGATCTTCTTGCGGCAGGGGCCCAGGGTCTCGACCTTGAAGTCCATGGTGATGGCCTCGCTCGTGGGTCACACGAAAGCGCGCGACGCCGGGTCGCGTCGCGCAGAGGGGGGACAAGGTAGCCTCGCCCGCGCGGCCCGGGAACGATCGCGCAGGGTCAGGCTGCGTGCGAATCCACAGGCGTCGGCCATCTTGGCGCAAATTGCGATTGTTTGTTGCCTGGGGCCGGGCGACCGGTAGCATCCTGGGCGGCAGAGGCCCAGGGGACCGACGCAGGGCACGCAGATGCCCGCCCCCTGAGACGCCCGCCCCACGAGTAGCGCTCTCGCCTGGGAGATGGAGGAAGCGCGAAGGGGCGAGTTCCTTCTGCCAGCCGCAGGAACCACCCCGCGTGAACCCAAGCGGGCGGTCCCCACGTTGGGGGCCCGTGGTGGTCCCTGCTCGACTGGACCGCTCGCCGATCGTGCCTCTGGCAGAACGCCTCAGGCAGGACGATCGGCCCCGGCGGCGAACGGACGATGATGGCTACAGGAAGTCGCAGACGCCGCCGGCGCCGCGGAGGACGCGGACGCGGTGGCAACCGCGGTGGTGGTGGAGGTGGCGGAGGCCCGGATCGGGCCCCCGTCTTCGATGAGGCCGGCCTGCCCTACGGCGCGGTCCTCGAGCCGCCCTCGCCCCCGGCACCGGACCCCGACGCACCGCCCTTCGAGGCGCCGCCCGTCGAGGCCCTGTACGCCATGGGCGTCCTGGACCTGACCCGCGAGGGCCACGGGTTCCTCCGGAGCCCCGAGCAGCAGTACGAGGCCTCGCCGGACGACCCCTACGTCTCGGCCTCGATCGTGCGCCAGTACGGCCTGCGCGACGGCGTCACCCTGGAAGGCGAGATCGGCCCGCCCAAGCGCCGGGGCCAGAACCCCCAGCTGATCGCCCCGACCTCCATCTGCGGCGTCGCGCCGCACCTCTATCACCACTCCCCGAAGTGGGACGAGCTCACGTCCATCGACCCCGATCGACGCATCGAGCTCACGGAGGACTGCGAGGACGTCACGCTTCGCATCATCGACATGCTGTCGCCGATCGGCTTCGGCCAGCGTGGACTGCTGACCTCGCCTCCGCGCGCCGGCAAGACGATCATCCTGCAGAAGCTGGCCAAGCAGATCGAGGTCGTACATCCCGACGCCTACCTCATGATCCTGCTCGTCGACGAGCGGCCCGAGGAGGCCACGGCGATGCAGCGCGCGACCAAGGGCGAGGTGGCGGTCTCCACGAACGACCGCACGCCCGAGAACCACGTCCGCATCGTCGAGATGGTGCTGAAGAAGGCGAAGCGCCTCGTCGAGACCGGCAAGGACGTCGTGATCCTGATGGACTCGCTGACGCGCCTGGGGCGGGCCTACAACCTGCTTCAGCGGGGCGGCGGCCGCACGATGTCGGGCGGCATGGACTCGCGCTCGCTCGAGAAGCCGAAGGCCTTCTTCGGCGCCGCGCGCAACATCGAGGAGGGCGGCTCGCTGACGATCGTCGCGACGGCGCTCATCGAGACCGGCTCGAAGATGGACCAGGTGATCTTCGAGGAGTTCAAGGGCACCGGCAACATGGAGCTCGTGCTCGACCGCACGCTCGCCGAGCAGCGCATCTGGCCCGCCATCGACGTCAACATGTCCGGCACCCGCAAGGAAGAGAAGCTCCTCGACAAGGAGTTCCTGGACAAGGTCTACCTGCTGCGGCGCGTGCTCCAGCGAGTGCGCACCGTCGATGCGATGGAGCTGCTCATCGGTCGCATGGAGCAGACGCCCACGAACGACGCGTTCCTCGACATGATCGGGAACAACGGTCGTAACGGGGCGGATGACGTGTACGACCACGGCATCTAGGGGCCTGCAGCCACCGGCTGCGCCGTGCCCGTGCCGGTGCCCGGGTCTGACGATTGCGTTGGTGCGGGCGGGCGTTCGGCCCGTTGGGG
>JASJDY010000246.1 GCA_030065025.1 Planctomycetota bacterium | reverse complement strand
TGACGCGAACATCCATCTCAAGCAGCTGCCCAACCGACTCGTGATCACGTACGAGAACGTCCGCTGGGCGCATCAGCCCGGCAGCGCGACGAGCCAGCTGGTGCTGCACGAGGACGGCTCGATCGCTTCGATGTACCGGGGCGTCGTCGGCAACAGCTGGGCGATCTACCTGTCTCTGTATCCGTACACGACGAGCTACTACGTGGACTGGACGTCGCAGCCCTCGGTGCCGCACAACGCGTACGTGCGCGAGTACTTCCACGGCGGCAATGCCTTCGATCTCGAGGACCTCGGGCTCCTCTGGCAACCGAACGCCGCGGGGGGCTTCGACACGACCGTGTTCTTCGCGGATCCGTAGATCGACGTACCACTCGCGAGGGTGTGCCGCCGTCCTCTTCGCGCGCCCTCGCCCGGCGGGCCGGGACACCGTGTCCCGGCCCGTCCTTCATGGGCGCCCGGGCTACTGGTGGGGGAGCTTGACGAGGAACCAGGTGCCTTCGATCTGCTCGACGGTCAGTCGCATCGGCGCGATCGTCGGCGGCAACGTCACGACGGCGCCCGCCTTGCCCTTCATCTCGACGAGGAAGGCGTCCTGCGCCGCGAGGATGCGCTTGCGCGCGGCATCCGCCGGGATCGCCGGCGGACGGTTCGTCCGGAACTGCTTCTGGATCGCCGCCTTGAATCGCTCGGGCGACGGCTTGCCCCGCACGTAGGCCTTGCCGTTCTCCTGCAGGCGCTTCCAATGCACGGTCGCCGTGAAGAGGTCGAGGTCGCCCGTGAGGAACGCGAGGGCGGTGCGCATCGCCGCCGCGCGCGGCGTCTTCGCCGCTCCGTCGAGGATGGCGGCGTCCGCGGCCTGCGCCTCGCGCTTGGGGCGCAGGTCGAACGCCGGGCTCGACGGCGGTTGGATGTGGGCGTAGAGCAGCGCCTTCGTGCTCGCGTCGAGCACGATCGTCAGCTGCTCGTTCTCGGCCGGGCAGCGCATCTGCAGCCGCCAAGCCGGCCGGCCGCGGTACGCGCGAGGCCCGGCGGTGATCCGCGTGTCATGGAAGGGGCGCCCGGCCACGAGCAGGTCCCACGTGGGATCGAAGGAGCGACCTACGAAGGCCGCCCGCTTCCCGCCCACGTGACGCGCCAACAGGATGTACGACGACGTGCCGAGCAACGCGTGGCCGGGCCGCTCGGCGCGTTTCGTGCGGCCCTCGCGGCCGTCGCCGGTGACGACGACCTCGAACCGGCCTTCCACGCGCCGGAAGGCGTGCACGAGCGGGTCGTCCCCGCGTCCTTCCACGATGCGTCCCTGCACGGGCTCGAGGTCGGGCCGGAGCCAGGCTTCGAGCAGTCGGTGTATTCCGTCCTCGCCCTGGCCCACGGTGAGCGTCTCGCGGATCTGCCAGCCGGTCGTCTTCGTGCCCGGCAGGGTGCCCGGCTGCGCCTGGAAGCGCGCTTCGCCGACGACGTTGCCGAGCGCCTGGACTTCGACGGTCATGTCGAAGCCGAGTGCCTTCGTTGGCGCGGGTAGAGAGGCGACGCGCTTCTCGAGCGCGATCGGCTGGGGGTTGTCATCCGCACGCGCGGTGAGCGCTGCGGCCAGACATACCGCCACGAGGACTCCAGGGATGAGGCGCTTGGTCATGGGCTCGGATCCTAGCCCGGCTCCGAGGCGGCGGCTCTCGGCTCCGCCGGACCCGACCGCCTCGCCGGCCCATGGTGGGTTCTGGAGCGTCGTCCCGCGTTCGGGGTGCGAGGCCGCAGCACGGATCCGTACATGCCCCCGGTTCCCGAGCGGAGGCACTCATGCGCGTAGCGATCTTCACCTTCATTCGACTGTCCGTCGGTGTCACGGCCGGCTGGTTTGCCGCCTCGGTCTTCGGTGATCGCTACGATCGCTACGCAGCAGAGCCCTGGCAGCTGGATGCCTCCGTGTTTCAGGCGGCCCGGATCACCGGCGCCATGCTCGGCCTGCTGCTGGCGTCCGCCTCCATGACGGCATGGCTGCGGACCGCATCCCACGGCTTCGGGTTCCTGCGCGGTGCCGTCGCCGGTGGGCTTGCCGCACTCATCGCGCAGCGGACGGCCGGCGCGTTCACCGACAAGTTGGGCTTCGCCGTGCTTGCGTTTGCCTTGCTCGGCGGGCTCCTCGCCACCATCGGCCGCCGGCCGCGTGAGCGTGCTCCTGCGATGGGCCGCATTGCGAAGCGGACTGCGCTGGGCACGGTCGGCGGCATCGTGCTCGGTCTGGGCCTGGCTGCCGCTGCCCGCCCCGAGGGCCTCGGCATCCTGCTGTACGCCTACTTGCCAGCCGCATTCGCGGCGGTCGGCTTCGCGATCGGCGTTCTCATGCCGGAGCAGCAAGAGGCCTAGGCTCGTCGCCTACTCCGGTTCAGCCGGACCCGAGCCGGTTGAGCTCGGCGGGCATCCGCTCCAGCTGATGGGAGATTCGCTGGATGTGGCGCGTGGCGAGCACGAGCTCGCGCAGGTTCTCGGGCGATCCCTCCCCGCTGAGCAGCGCCGCGACAGAGAGCTGATCGATCTCCTGGATGGCGCGGTTGACCGCCTCGACCGCGCGTTCGTGCTCCGACCAGTCGATCCCATCCAAGCGGAAGGCCGGGCGCGCGGGCACCAGGATCAGTCCGTGCAGGCGCAGGATGAGGCGCATGACGTCCGTCATGGCGTGGAGCACCTCTTCGTGGAGCGTGTCGGTGAGCCGCTCGACACGGCGCATGAGCGCCCGCGTGAGGTCGGCGATGCGCTCGTAGTCCTTGGCGAGTCGCATCATGGCCATCGACCACAGGAGATCGCGGGCCACGGGACCCTCGAGGGCGAACAGCAGGACCGCGTTCTGCATCACGTCTTCCTGCAGCGGCGTCGTGTGATGGAGCGCGAGACCGTCCTGCAGCTGCTCCTCGGTGGTCATCGCCAGGAGGACCGTACGCAGGTTCTCGTCCACCGTCTCGGCGAGCTTCACCATCGCTTCGCCGAGCTCGGTCATGCGGTGATCGAGGCCGATGTTGCGCCCCTCTGCCAAGCCATCTCCTCCGTCGACAACCGGCGGAGACTCTACCCGGCTCGCGGTGGCCGGGGCCACACGCGGAGGCAGAACCTCTGGATCGTGGCCGGCGGCTACCCGTCCGGCGTTGTCGGGCCCGGAGCGCCTGTGCCGACCCGCTGTCGCCAGACGAGCCATGCGCCGAAGATCAGGGCGAGCAGCGGCTTGAGCCAGCGCTTCGTCGGGACGTGGACAGCGCTACCCAGGAGATGCGTACCGAGCAGGAGGCACAGAGCGACGAGCACGCCGCCCTCGAGTCGGCGGCCGGCCAGCCATGTCGCGGCCGCTGCGGGCGCCATGACGGCGCCCAGGATGACGTAGGAGTTCGCTTCCGTGCGCGGGTTGAAGACCATCAGGTATACCGCGGCCAGGCCGAGCGTCGTCAGCACGCCGGCCACGCGGCCGTCGCGGCGCCAAGCACGCAGCGCGAGCGCGAGGGTGAGCAGCGCTGCGACTACGCGCAAGACCGTCCGCGTGCCAGTCGGTACATCGAATCCCAGCCGCTGCAGGCCACCGAACAGTTCGGTGTAGGGCACACCCGGTTCGCCCACGCGATGCAGCATGGCCCAGGCCTCCTGCCACTGCGCCAGCACGTACGCCGGATCCGGATGCACAAGCGGGAGGGCAATCAGCGCCATGAGACCGATGGCTAGCGTCTTCCACAGGGTGCGGTCGAGTGCGCCGAAAAGCAGGAGCGGCACGATGCCGATGGGCTTCAAGGCGGTCGCGATGACGAGGGCCCACCCTGCGCGCACCGGACGTCTTCCGGCGAGGTCGAGTGCGGCGTGGATCATGAGCGCAACGACGTGGAGATTGGCCTGACCATTGCGCGCGGCCGACCATGTCGCCGGGAGCATCAGTGCCGTCGCGAACACGAAGGCCATGTCAGGGCGTCGCGCCGCGTGGAAGCCTGCGAGGCGCCAGATCCCTGTGCCGAGGAGCCCGATTCCCAGCAGGCGCCAGAGCACGTCACCGAGCGGAGGCCCGAGGAAGTAGATGGGGCTGAATGCCCAGGCGTTGCATGGAAGGTAGATGAAGCCGTGGATGCCAGTCTCGTACAGCACCTCGCCGGCCCAGAAGCGGCTGCAGCCCGCGTAGTAGGCCGGCAACACGGTGCGTGCTTCGGGCGCGAGCGCGGCCATCGTTCCGACGCCTGCTGCGAGCGTCAGCCAGATGGCCCAGCCGATCCGTGCGTGCGGTAGGGGGCTGGGGAGTCGAATCACCGGCTCACCGTACTCGGTGCGCCGTCAGCTCCTGCTACCGAAAGACGTAGGCGGCGCCGGCGGCATTCAGGTCGTCGAGCGCGGGATCGCCGCCAACGCCCGCGGCGCTGCTGTCCTCGTTGATGGCGCCCACCGCGATCTGCGTGTCGTCAAGGGCGACCGACGTACCGAAGAAGTCGCCGGGATCGACGGCGGGGGCCTTCATGTAGCTGGCCTGGCTCCAGACGCCGTCTACGCGGCAGAACAGGTAGGCCGCTCCGCTGTTGCTCACGCTGTCGTCGGCCTCGACGCCGTCCACGCCGGTGGCGCTGCTGTCCTCATTGGGCGCGCCGGTGACCAGCGCGTCGCCGCGCAGCGCCACGCTGCTGCCGAACCACTTGGAGCCCGCCGAGGTGTAGGACGCCTTCAGGAAGTCCTGCTGCGACCAGACCCCGCCGGTCCGCGTGAAGACGTACACGGCGCCGCTCTGGTCGTGGAACGTGTCCTCCCGGAATGCCCCGATGGCGATGGTGTCACCGTCGATCGCAACCGCGTGGCCGAACTCGTCGCCGGCGTCCGCATTGGAGGCCTTCAGGTAGGCCTGCTGGCTCCACGTGTCCCCCGTCCGCGTGAACACGTAGGCCGCGCCGCTCTCGGCCGCGGTGTTGTCGCCTTGCACGCCGTTCACGCCGGTGGAGGCGCTGCCTTCACGCGCGGCGCCCACGACGATCGAGTCATCCGAGACCGCCACCTGCGTTCCGAAGCGGTCCTGGGCTTCCGTGTTCGACGCCTTCAGGTAGGCCTGCTGCGTCCAGACGCCTCCCGTCTCCGTGAACACGTAGACCGCGCCGGCGCGTTCCGCGCTGTCGTCGCTCTCCAGTCCGTCCACGCCGACGGCGTTGCTGTCCTCGTCGGGGGCTCCGACGACGAGCGTGTCGCCGTCGAGCGCCACCGTCTGGCCGAACCCATCTCGCGCACCGGTATTGGACGCCTTGACGTAGGCCTGCTGGCTCCACACGCCGCCCGTGCGCGTGAACACGTACACGGCGCCGCTGGCCGACGCCGCATTGCTGGCCTGATTGCCGCCGACGCCCGTGGTGTCGCCGTCCTCACCCGGCGCGCCCACGACCAAGGTGTCGCCCTGGAGTGCGATCGAGGCCCCGAAGCGGTCCCCACCCTCCGTGTTCGAGCCCTTGATGTACGCCTGACGCGTCCACGATCCCCCGACGCGCACGTACACGTAGACCGCGCCGCTCTCCGGCGCAGTGTCGTCGCTTTCGTCACCGTCGATGCCGGTTGCGTCGCTGTCTTCCTCCTCGGTGCCCACGACGAGCGTGTCGCCGTCGATGGCTACGCACCGGCCGAAGCGATCGGTGTCGCCGGGCGTCCAGGCTTTCACGTAGGCGTCCTGGATGAGCACGGCCTGCTTGAACACCACGGCGTAGGTGCTCTCGACGCCGCCCGCATCGCGAACGACGACATCGACGGCGAGCGCGCCGAGCGGCAGGTCGATGGGGGCGGACGGTACGCCCGGCGCCACGGGTGCACCCATGATCTCCAGTGTCGCGGTCGGATCCTCGGGCGTGGCCGCGACGGTCGGGGCATCCCCGGCGACGAGCGTCTCGATGGTGTAGACGCGCACGTCGGGATCGAAGGCGGGCGACAACACGCCAGCGGAAGGCACGAGGCTCGCGAGACGCAGGGAGGGCACAGCCGCCTCGCTCCCTCCGTCTCCGCCTCCGCCGCCGCAGGCGACGAGGGCGAGGGAGAGGGCGATGAGGCACGCGGTAGGGGCTAGACGCATCGGGGCTCCTGTCGGCGGCACGCGCCGCCGCCCCATGAACTGCGGGACGACGCCGGCGGCGACAGGGGCTCGGCGAAGAACCGATGGGTTGCGGCGTCGCAGGCTGAGGTTTGCTATCGTGCCGTTTCGCGGAGGTCGGATTCGTGCTGGGTTGGCTACGCCGCCTGTTGGGACTGCGTCGGGAGCCGCCGATGAGTCAGTGGGCGCGGTCGACCGACGAGAGCGGCTTCACCGTCATCGAGCGACCCGACGGCAGCAAGATGCTCGTCGATCCGGCCATGCTCGAGTACATGGACTCCGAGGCACCCCAGCCGACGCAGGCGTCCTTCGCACCGGTGCTCGAGCAGGTGGCCAGTGTGGCCGTTCACGATGATGGTGTCGCAGGCTCCCAGCTGCTCGGTCAGCGGCTGTTGATGGTCGACGACGCGGCCGAGCTCGATGCGCTGCGCGCGTCGCTGCGCATCGAGGACGGCGGTGCGGGCCACTGCATGTGCCACGGCGACATCGGCCTCCAGCTGCGCGATGCGGCAGGGGAAGCGCTCGCCGTGATCGGCGTGCATCACGGACGCAGCATCCGCTGGGAGGCCTGGAAGGACGATGCCGAGCTGGTCGACGGCAGAAGCCTGGTCGACTGGCTGGCTCGGCAGGGCGTGGAGGAACCCCTCGCGGAGTTCCTGCAGTCGGAGGCTGAAGCGGTCATCGGGCGGAGGGCCTACGAGAGTTGGATTGCTGACGCGCCCCCCAGTCTCTCCAAGCTCCTCGAGGTCGATGATCTGGGCACGCCTTGGCACTATGAGTCGTGGCCCGAGGCGCTCACGAGCGCCTATCCCGACGTGGGCGATCGCGTGTTGGCCCTGCTCGCATGGCACGCTCACGGGGATGGATCCCTGGTCGACTTCTACGGCTTCGACGAGCCTGTCGACGGCCTGCTCGCGAGCGTGCGGACCCTCACCCTGGTCAACGTCCTGGAGCGACCCGGGCTGAAGCCGGAGCACCTGACCGGGGCGGCGCGCTTCTTCCTGGGCCGTGACGCCGACGACCGCGTGCGTGGGTTGCCACGATCCCTACAGCAGCGACTGCGCGCGCATGTCGAGAGCTCGGGCAATGAAGCGGACCGAGAACGCGCGCAACGGCTCGCCCCATAGCGCGCCCGCCCCGAAGCCGCCCGTGGGTGAGCGGCGATGAAACGCGGGTGCCCACGTGGGCGCCCCGGTACCCTCGGCGCCTTGGCCGCCGACCCCTCCAGCTCCGCCGTCCTCGCCGTCGAAGGCGCAACACGTCTCTTCGACGGCACGAAGGGCCTCCGCGGCGTGAGCCTCGCGCTGGAGCCGGGCACGCTCTACGGACTGCTCGGGCCCAACGGCGCAGGCAAGACGAGCCTCATCCGCGCCGTGTGCGGCCGACTCGCGTTGAGCGAGGGCAGCGTTCGCTTGGACGGCCGCGATCCGGCAGCCGACCGTGCGGCCCGAGCCTCACTGGGCCTCGTGCCGCAGCAGCTCGCCGTGCACAAGGACCTGACGGTCCGCGAGAACCTCCAGGTGTTCGGCCGCCTGGCCGG
>JASJDY010000245.1 GCA_030065025.1 Planctomycetota bacterium | reverse complement strand
GCGGGGCACGGCGTCGACGCGCTGCGGCGGCAGATCGAGCGGCGGCTCGGCGAGGAGGAGGGCGGCGTGCGCCGCTCGGCCTGAGGAGGAGAACGATGGTGGCTGACGTACCTGCTGTCTGGATTCGCGACCTGGAGATGCGCTTCGGGCGCAACCGGGTGCTCCAGGGTGTCGACCTCGACGTGCCCGAGGGCGCGACGACGGTGCTGCTCGGCAGCAACGGCGAGGGTAAGACGACGCTCCTGAACGTCTGCCTCGGCGTGCTGAAGCCGCAGCTCGGCGAGGCGCGCCTGCTCGGCTGCGATCCCGTCGACGAGGCGACGGAGCTCCGCCGGCAGCTCGGCTACGTGCCGAGCGTGCCGGACGCGTACGCATGGATGCGGATCGGCGACTGGTTCCGCTTCCTGCGAGCGCACTATCCGACATGGGACGACGAGCGTGCGTGGTCGCTGGTCGACCAGCTCGACGTGCCCCGCAAGACCCGCTTCAAGCAGATGAGCCGCGGTCAGGGCATGAAGGCCATGCTCGCCGGTGCGCTCGCGCACGGTCCCCGTCTGCTGCTGCTCGACGAGCCCTTCGGTGGACTCGACCCGCTCGTGCGCGAGGACGTTCTGCGCAACGTCATCGATGCGCTCGGGAGCGAGCCGCGCACCGTGCTCATGGCGACGCACGACCTCGATGTCGCAGCTCGTGTCGCGGACCGCATCGGCGTGCTCGTGAACGGGCGCATCGTGCGCGAGGGGCCCGTGTCCGACTTCGCCGACGAGGCCGAGGGGGGCGCGACGCCGGCGGCGCTGCGCAACGCGCTGGCCGACGCTGCGAGAGAGGTGGCGTGATGCGTGCTCGACTCGCTTGCTTCGGCACCTGGCTGTGGAAGGAATGGCGCGACCAGCGCGCCGTGACGATCGGCATCCTGGTCGCGATCCCCGCGCTGACGGCGCTCTCCTTCTGGGCCTTCGGCGACAACCTCCGCACCGCGTGGCTTCACAACACGCGCGCGATCTTCCTGGGCATCGGCTTGGGCCTCGTGAACTTCGCCGTGGCTGCCTCGCTCGTCGCAGGCGAGACCCGGCACGCAACGATGCAGACGCTGCGTCGTCTGCCCGGAGGTCTGAGCGCTGCGTATCTGGCAAAGCTCGCATTCCTCGTGCTGCTCGTCGTCGTCGTGATCGCCTGGTCTGGACTCTGTCTCGCGCTCGCGGAAGCGGGCAACGGCGGCGTCGCTTCGGACTTGGGGCTGCGCTACGACATGGACGGCGGCGCGACGCGCGCCATGGTCCTCTGGGAGCAGATCCTCGCGTTCCCGACCAGCGAGCTCTGGACGGTCGGACTCGGTATGGGCGTCCTGTGCCTCTGGACGCTGTTGGTCTCCACGTGGATGGGGCGCAGCGGCGTCGCCGGCGTGGGCTCGATCGTGCTGCTGGGCGTCTTGAGCGCGCCGTTCGCGCTGCTCTTCATCCAGCATCCCTACTTCTTCGCCGGTCCGTGGGCACTCGCCGGATGGACGGCGGCGATCTCGGCGCTCGCAGCCCTCGTGGCGCTGTCGCTGTCGTTCCTGCGCGGCCAGCGCTTCGCCGGGCGACCTCTGCGTCCGTTCCTGGTCGGGTCGGCGGTACTGCTCGTCGCGCTGGGGGGCGGCTACGCCTATGCCCACAGCACGCTCGAGGATTGGCTGGAGGTCGATCCGCACCATGAGGACTTCCGGATCTTCGAGGCCCACGTCGGTGCGGGCGGCCGCTACCTCTACGTCACCGTGCATCGCGGGGCACCGTGGATCGGCGACAAGAACCTGCGCAACCTCGAGGGCAAGTCGGGCTGGGACGGCGTACGCGGCACGCCGCTGCAGGCCTGGGTTTGCGACCTGAAGACCGGCGCCATCGACAAGACGTACGGCAAGGACGCGCGCTACTTCACCCGGGTCCCGGAGGCCATGGGCACGGGGGCCTTCCGGCGGCTGGAACCGCAACATGCCGTCGTCTGCGTGCAAACGTCGAAGGTGGACGAGAACCCGAGCGCGCTCACGTGGTGGGACGCGGCGACAGCGAAGCCCGTGCGCACACTCCCGTGGGGCACGCGCGATCCGGAGGCCCTCGATCTCGTGCGCAAGACGCTCGCCGCGAGCTCGTGGCTACGAGATGCCCAGGGACGCCGCGTGTGGCTGCGTGACGACATCCTCGAGGTCGAGGGCGCGCTGGAGCCGGTTCCCCCCGGCGTGCGTCCGCGCGCGAAGCGGGTGCGGGCACTGCATCCAGTGCCGGGCGGCTGGTACGGCTGGACGAGGTCGCCGCAGGACAAGATCTTCCTCTCGGTGGACGGCGAGCAGCGCGAGCTGAAGCCCGATCACAAGGTGAGCTCCTGGGGCCACTACGCCCTCTCGGGGCGACATGCGCTGGATTACGAACGGCGCAAGCGGCCCAGCAACAACTGGAACGGCCAGGCGCCCCAGACGCGTCGCATTGTCGTTCCGCTGGACGGCGGTCCAGCGTCGGCTCCCAAGAACGTGCCCGAGAAGATCAGCAGCATCCTCGCGGAGAACCTCGTGCTGGCGCTCCGCGGGGACGAGGGCGATCTCCGGCTGCACGCCTGGAACCCGCTGGACGGCGCCGATCGGCCCCTTGCGTGGGAGGGCAAGGAGCCGCGAGGCGTAGCCAGCGCCATGGTCTACGGCCGCGCGGGTGATGGGCGCATGCTGCTTCTCCTGCAGTCGAAGACGCCGGCCCGCACCGCGTGGGCCGTGCTCTCGCCGAATGCGCGCACCGCCCGACTCATCGTCGACTGGCTGTTCTGGGGCAGCAACCGGCCGCTGGCCCTGCTCGCGGACGACGTGCTCATCGTGGGCGAGGAGAGGAAGCGCGTCGTGCGCTACGTGCCCGGCAAGGATCCCGAGGTGCTGTTCCCACGTTGAGCCGCGACTCCGCGGCAGACGCGACCAAGGAGGTGGCGTGATGCATTCCGCCCTCGAGACCTACCGAACCTGGCTCTGGAAGGAGTGGCGCGACCATCGGGCCGTGACGATCGGGATCTTGATCGCGCTCCCAGGACTCACCGGCCTCGCGTATTGGGCCTTCGGCGAGCAGCTTGCGGACAGCCATCTGCACAGCGTGCGTACGTGGTTCCTCGGGACGGCGCTCGTCCTGGTGAACTTCGCCATCGCCGCCTCGCTGTTCGCCGGCGAAGTCAGGCGAGGCACCATCGAGTGCGTGCGACGCCTCCCGGGAGGCTTCCGAGCGGCTTTCCTGGCGAAGGTCACGTTCCTCTGTCTGCTGGTCCTCGCCGTGACCGTGTGGCAGACGCTCGCCCTCGCGCTCGCCGAAGCCTCGAACAAGGTCGAGCTAACGCACGTGCTGCGCCCGCCGGACGATGGCGCTACGCGAGCCGGGCACCTCTTGGAGCAGCTGGCTGCATTTCCCCTGAGCCCGCTCTGGATCCATGCCCTGGGCTTCGGCGTCCTCACGCTCTGGACCCTGCTCGTCTCCACGTGGATGGGTAGGAGTGGCGTCGCAAGCGTGGGCGCGCTACTCGTCCTGGCGGTGCTGGGCGTTCCCTTCGCTCTGCTGTTCCTCGATCACCGGTACTTCTTCCCGGGCTGGCTCGACGTCATCCAAGGGGCGACGGGCATCGCAGCCGTCGTCGCGGCGATCGCCTTGACGGTCAGCTACATCGGAGGACAGCGCTTCGCGGGGCGGCCGCTCCGGCCGTTCCTGCTCGGCAGCGCCGTACTCCTGATCGCACTCTGCGGCGGCTACGCGTACGGCCAGCTCGCGCTCGACGACTGGCTCGAGCTCGATCCACACGCCGAGGACTTCCGCATCCACGAGGCGCACGTCGCAGCTGGCGAGCGGTACCTGTATGTCACGGTCCACCGTGGCCGCCTCTGGCAGAACGGGCGCAGCTACGGCGTCAATCCGGTTTCACCCAAGGGGAGGATCGCGCGGGGTACCCCGCCGCAGGCCTGGATCGTGGATGTCGAGACCGACGCCATCCGCCGCGTCCATACGAGCGGCTCCAGCTTCTTCATGCGCATCCCCGAATCGTCGCCAGCTTGGTTCGGACCGCTCGAGCCACAGCACGCCGTCGTGAGCTATCAGACCTCGGATGCTCAGCAGAGCATCGACGGCTACACGTGGTGGGACGCTGCGCAGGCGCAGCCCCACAGGCTGCTTGCCGCCGGGGTGCGAGACAGCACGTCGCTCGCGCTCGTGCGCAAGACGCTGGCGGCGAACTCCTGGCTGCGGGACACCGAGGGGCGGCGGGTCTGGCTGCGGGACGGTCTCTACGAGCGTGAAGGCGACGTGCGCGAGCCCGCGATTGGCATCACCGCCCGGCCGAAACGGACGCGCTCGCTGCAGCCTGCGCCTGGTGGGTGGTTCAGTCAGGGCAGCCCTGCACGGACGGATCATGCTGCTTCCTTTCTGCACGCCTCCACGGGCATGGAGGAAGAGCTCCGGCCTGGCCGTCATGTCGGCTTCTTCGCGCGCAAGCTGATCTCGGATCGCCACTTCGTGGGGTACAGCCGATCCAAGGACGACAACGGCCGTCGCGTGTCACGACCCGTCCTGCTGCCGCTCCTCGGGGGTGAGCCGCTCGAGCCTCGGAATCCGCCGGAGAACCTGTCTTGGGGAAGCACCATCGGCAAGGAGTTGGTGCTTGCCAGGCGAGAGGGCCGCTTCCACGCATGGAATCCCGTGACGGGAGAAACCCGCGCCATCGAGTGGCAGGGGGAGCGGCTGCAGGGCATCCGTGACGAGTTCGTCTTCGGTAGGGCGGGCGATGGCCGGATGCTGGTCATGCTGTTCGCTATGGACCCACCCAGCAGCGCCTTCGCTCTCCTTTCGCCCGATGCGCGCACATTGCAGCGGCTCACGGGCTGGGGGAACTGGACCCGCCTGGCGCCTGTCGCTCTGCTGAAGGACGGATCCGTCGTGCTGCGCGAAGACGAGCGCCGGATCGTGAAGTACGCGCCCGGCGGCGCCCGCGAGGTGCTCTTCCCGCGCTAGCCCGTCCGCGTAGACTCCTGGCCATGCGCGTACTGATCAGCGTCGACATGGAGGGCGCCACCGGCGTCTGTCATCCCGATCACCTCATGCCCGGCGGGCAGGACTACGAGGCCGCCCGCCGCTGGCTGACCGGCGACGTGAACGCCGCCATCCGCGGCGCCAAGGCAGCCGGAGCGACCGACGTCCTCGTCGCGGACGGCCACGGGACGATGCGCAACATCATCCTGGAGCAGCTCGATCCGCTCGCGCGGCTCCTCACCGGTCCTGCCCAGGTGCGCAACCGCCCGCTGTGCCAGCTCGGTGCGCTCGAGCACGGCGTCTACGACGCCGCGTTCATGATCGGCCATCACACGCGCGCCGGGACGCCGGGCGGACTGCTCGCGCACACCTGGGTCGGGCGCCTGGTCCACGAGATCCGGCTCAACGGCAAGCCCGCGAGCGAGTCGTGGCTCAACGCCGCGATCCTCGGTCACTACGGCGTGCCCGTCGTCACGGCGTCGGGCGCGGACGAGTACGGCAGGCAGATGCGCGAGGATTTCGGCGACGGCTTCGTGTTCGCCGAGGTGAAGCAGACGCTCGGGCCCACGGCCATCGTCACGCTCTCGCTGGAGACGGCGCAGGCGCGCATCGAGGAAGCCGCGCGGGAGGGGCTGGCGAAGGGCGGCGAGCCGCTCGTGGTGGAGAAGCCGGTCGTGCTGGAGCTCGAGCTGCATACGGACGCGATGCGCGCGCAGGCGCTGGAGCTGGGCGGCGAGCCCGTCGGTCGTCTGGGGCTCCGCTTCACCGCCGACGACATGGTCGCCGCGGCCGAGCAGCTCTGGCGCGCGCTGGCGCACACGCTGCGCGAGGACGCTGCGTTCCTCAAGTAGCGCGGATCACCGCGAGACGTTCCAGCCCTCCGGGCCGAACACGTACTGCCCCAGCGACACGTCGCCGTTCTTCTTCGGCACCACGTGGAAGTGCAGGTGCCCGGTGTCCACGTCGCCGAGCGCGAGCAAGTAGCACTTCGCCGTGTCTTCGTCGGACGCGCCGCGGATCGCATCCGGTATGAGCGTGCCCATGGCGCTCCACGTCGCGGGATCCACGTCGATCGTGTCCGTGTGCGTCGCCGGCGCGACGACGACGTGGCCTTCGAAGAACGGATCGCGGAAGGGCATCACGACGGCGCGGCCGTCCTCGGAGCGCGCGACGGCGCGGTCCAGTCCCTGGCAGATGAAACACTCGTCGGCGGTCTTCATGCGCCGAATCGTACGCCGGACGCGATCTGCGCGTCAGGCGCCGCCCCCGATCGGATCGATGGCGTCGACGTGAGGGAACTCCATCGTGGTGCAGAGCGCGCCCATCGGCTCCCAGATCGCCATGATCTCCGGCGTCTCGTGCGCCAGGCCGGACGCGCCCGCGCTCTTCCACGTGAAGATCTCGACGTAGAGGGTGCCTGCATCGCCGCCTTCGCCCGCGGCGTGACTGCGGTAGATGCGGGGCGGATCGTCCGTCGTGAGACCGGCGGCATGCAGCGTCGGCCAGTGCTTCGCCAGGAAGGCCTCGAAGGCTACCCCCTCGCCTGGCTTCACGCGGTAGGAGCAGATCACGGTCGCAGGCTGGTCGGTGCTCATGCTCAGCACCCTACCCGTGACGGACGTTGGCCCGCAACGAGCCCGGTCAGGCGACGTGCTCGCCGATGCTCGCGATGATGCCGTTGAGCGTCGCGCTCGGGCGCATGGCCGCGTCCACCCGGTCCTTCTCGGGCCGGTAGTAGCCGCCGAGATCCACGGGATCCCCCTGCGCGGCCATGAGCTCCGCCTCGATCGTCTCGGCGTTCGCAGCGAGGGCCTCGGCAATGGGCGCGAAGTGCGCGGCCAGCGCGGCGTCCTCGGTCTGGGCGGCCAGCGCCTCGGCCCAGTAGCAGGCGAGCCAGAAGTGGCTGCCGCGATTGTCGCGCTCGTGCACCTTGCGCAGCGGCGACTTGCGCTCGGCGAGGAGCTTCGTCGTCGCGTCGTCGAGTGCCGAGCCCAGGATGCGTGCGCCCGGGACGTCGGCCTGCTGCGCGAGGTGCTCCAGGGAGACCGCGAGCGCGAGGAACTCACCGAGCGAGTCCCAGCGCAGGTGCGTCTCCTGCGTGAACTGCTGGACGTGCTTCGGCGCCGAGCCGCCTGCGCCGGTCTCGAACAGTCCGCCGCCGCTCAGCAGCGGCACGATCGAGAGCATCTTGGCGCTCGTGCCCAGCTCCAGGATCGGGAACAGATCCGTCAGGTAGTCGCGCAGCACGTTGCCCGTGACGGAGATCGTGTCCTCGCCCTTGCGGATGCGCTCGAGCGAGTAGCGCATGGCGTCGGCCGGCGCGAGGATCTCGATCACGAGACCGTCGGTGTCGTGGTCCTGGAGGTAGGCGTTCACCTTCGTGATCAGCTGCGCGTCGTGCGCGCGCGTCGCGTCGAGCCAGAACACGGCCGGCGCGCCCGTGGCGCGGGCCCGCGTGACGGCCAGCCTCACCCAGTCACGGATGGGGGCGTCCTTCGCCTGGCACGCACGCCAGAC
>JASJDY010000244.1 GCA_030065025.1 Planctomycetota bacterium | reverse complement strand
CTACCGCGTGCGCGGGGTCTGCCCCTCCGCCACGTACTTCGGGCGGTAGATCGGCAGGCCGTCCTTCTTCCCGGGATAGGTGCGCTCGTCCAGGATCTGCGTCGCGATGCCGGCCACCCGCGACCAGCCGAAGAGCAGCGTGTAGTACTCGGGATCGGTGAGCCCCGCCGCCGTCAGCAGCGAACCGGAGATCGCGTCGACGTTCGGGTAGGGGTTCTGGATCTTCGGGTTCTCTCCGAGGACCCCCGGCACCACCTTGCGCAGGGCCAGCGCCGTGCGCACGAGCTCGTGGTCGGGAAAGTGCTTCTCGCCGAACGTGTACTGGATGTCCGCGCGCGGATCCTCCTGGCGCAGCACCGCGTGGCCGAAGCCGAAGACGAGACCACCCGACGCGAGGATGTCGCGCACGCGCGCCTCGGCGGCCTCGGGCTCCGCCGTGCCGATCGACTTCACGAAGGCGAGGCACTCCTGGTTCGCGCGCCCGTGACGCGGACCGTAGAGCGCCGCCATCGCGCCCGCGATCGACGAGTACATGTCCGCCTTGCCCGACGCGATCGCCTTGCCGACGAACGTCGAGAGGTTGCCTCCGCCGTGGTCCATGTGCAGGACGTAGAAGAGGCGCAGCAGCTCGGAAAGCACCGGGGATGCGTCCTCGATGCCCAGCATGTGGACGAAGTTCTCGTGCAGGGGCAGGTCGTGACGCGGCTCGATCGGATCGCCCCAGCCCTCGCGGATGCGGTAGATCGCCGCGACGAGTGTGCTGATCCGGGCGATGAGGTTGAGGCAGTCCTCGCGGTAGTCGTTGTCCGGCGACTTGCCGGTCATGCCCATGATCGAGAGGCCGCTGATCAGCCACTCCATCGGGTGGCCGTCCTTGGGTAGCGCCCGCAGGGCGTCGAAGACGCGCGGATCGACGTCGCTCCGCTTGCCCATCTCCGCCTTGAGCGCCTCGCGCTGATCCTCCCCCGGGAGCTCCTTGTTGAGCAGCAGGAAGATGACGTCCTCGGCGGGCAGGTCCTGCAGGTCGCGGAGCGTGTAGCCCACGTACGTCACGCCGAGCTCCGGGCTCACGGCGCTCGTCCGGCACGTGCCCACGGGGTAGCCGCGGAGGCCCGTGTTCAGGTGCTCCTGCGTGACCTCGAATAGGGTCTTCGGGGCGGCTTCCGTGGCATCGGGCATCGACAGGCTCCAGACTTCCGGGCCGGTCAAGGTAGCCGCCTGCGAGGCCCGGTCCAGCGGGGGGCTACAGCCCGGGCGTGTCCCGCGCCGCCTCCCCCGACGGCTCGGGTCGAGGGCCCTCCACGATGGCGACCACGCGGTCGCCCGGGGCGGGGGCGAACGGGATCTCGGCCGTCGCGATGGCCAGGTCGCCGTCCGGACCCAGGGCGCACAGCGGCAGCGCCCGCTCCCCGTGCTCGGCGCGGAAGGCGTCGTAGTCGAACTGCGCCGTCAGCGGCGTGACGCGGATCCGGCCGCGCGCGCAACGGGCGCTCAGCGCGTAGTAGTCGGCGTCTGCGGCGAACAGCGTCCGGCCGCCCAGATCACCCGAGGGCTGGGCCCGGCCCTTCGCCGGCACCGTGTCCGGCGCGACGCGGTAGGTCTCGCTCCGGCCGAAGCCGTGTGCGTAGCGCAGCGCGACGAGCGTGTTGACCTCGTCGTTCGGGGTGACGGCCAGTACGCGGCCGAGGCCGAACAGGTCGAGCGACGCGCCGACGTTTTCATCCAGCGCATTGCCGCGCCTGGCGGGCAGCTCCGCCCGCGTGGCTTCGCGGACGTTGCGGCGGTTGGCGTCCAGGAGCAGCACGGGGACGCCCTCCGCGTGCAGGATCTTCGCCAGCTCGCGCACCCAGGAGGACGCTCCGACGAAGAGGATCCCCTGGGGGTTCGGGATGGCGAGGCCGAGTCGGCGGGCGACGATGCCCGACGTGAGGCCGTAGACCACGACCGTGCCCACGATCACGGCGAAGGTGACCGGCACGAGCAGCTCGGCCCCGGCGTAGCCGCGCTCCGTCAGCTCGAAGCCGAACACCGAGGCGACCGCCGCCGCGACGATGCCGCGCGGGCAGAGCCACGCGAGGAACAGCTTCTCCTCGCGCGACATGTGCGCGCCGCGCGTGGCGATCCACACCGCGGCAGGGCGCACCACGAGCACGAGGACCGCGACGAAGGCGACGATGCCGAGATCGAGTCCACCGAATGCCGCCATGCCCTGCTCGGTCGCGAGCCGCGCGGCGAGCAGGATGAAGAGCGATGACAGCAGCACGACGCGCAGGTTCTCCTTGAACTCGAGGATGTGTCGCACCGAGACGTAGTGCTGGTTCGCCGCGTAGATGCCCATGACGGTGACGGCCAGGAGTCCGCACTCGTCCTGCAGTGCGTTCGTGCCCGCGAACACGGCGACCACGAGCGCGAGCGTGACCGGGCTGTGGAGGTAGTCGGGCAGCCAGTAGCGCCTCAGGAGCAGCACGACTACCCAGCCGCCTGCGAGGCCTCCGGCACCACCGATGGCCGCGGTCTTGAGGAGACCGATGAGGGCATGGCCCGTGTCCTGGCCCCAGCCGCCGGGCGACACGAGCCCCTCATAGACCAGCAGGGCGAGCACCGCCCCAACCGGGTCGATGGCGATGCCCTCCCACGTAAGGATGGCGCCGGAGCGTCCGCGCGGGTTGATGTGCTGCAGCAGCGGCAGCACGACCGTGGGGCCGGACACGATCAGGATCGCCCCCAGCAGCAGGGCCAGCTCGAAGTCGAAGCCCAGCAACCACCAGGCCGCCAGCGTCGCCAGCACCCACGTCACGAGGGCGCCGATCGAGATCAGCCGGATCACGACGCGGCCGTGCTGCTTCAGATCGCCCATCTTCAGCGTCATGCCGCCTTCGAAGAGGATCAGCGCGACGAACACCGAGACGACGGGGAAGAGCAGCTCCCGCCGCAGCAGGTCGGCGATGCCCAGGTCCAGCCAATGCGGCCCGGCGAAGAACCCGAAGACCAGCAGCAGGAGGATGGACGGCAGCTTCAGGCGCCAGGCGATCCACTGGGCGCCCATGCCCAGCACCAGCAGGGCGGCGACGCCGAGCAGGATGTCCACGGATCGCCTCCCTTCGCGCAGGCGATGCTACGTAGAATCCCGCCCGGCCGGGAGCCCGCGATGCGCCTCATCACGTGGAACGTCAACTCCATCCGCACGCGCCTGGAGCGCGTCCTCGCCCTGCTCGAGCGCCACGATCCGGACGTTCTCTGCCTGCAGGAGACGAAGGTCGTCGATGAGGACTTCCCGCGATCGGCGTTCGAGGATCGGGGCTGGCACGTCGAGACGCACGGGCAGCGCACCTACAACGGCGTTGCGCTGATCTCCAAGAAGCCGGCCGAGGACGTGACGCGCGGCATGCCCGACGATGCGCCGGACGAGCAGCGGCGCGTCATCGCAGCCACGTACGACGGCGTGCGCGTCATCGACGTCTATGTCCCGAACGGCAAGGACGTCGCGACCGAGCACTTCACCTTCAAGCTGGGCTGGCTCGAGCGCCTGCTGGCTTCGATCGAGGCGGCGCACAGCCCGGACGATCCGGTCGTCCTGCTCGGGGACTTCAACATCGCTCCCGACGAGCGTGACGTGCACGACCCCGCACGCTGGCGCGGCAAGGTGCACTTCCACCCGGAGGAGCACGCCCGGCTGGCCCGGTTCCACGCCTGGGGCTTCCACGACCTCCTGCGCTGGCACACGCGGGAGGAGGGCCTCTACTCCTGGTGGGATTACCGGAACATGGGCTTCCAGACGAACCAGGGCTTGAGGATCGACCTGATCCTCGCGACCGAGCCCATGGCGGATCGCTCGGAGGCGTGCTGGATCGACCGCGCGGAGCGGGAGGGCAAGCAGCCGTCGGACCACGCACCCGTGGTGGGGGACTTCGAAGACGCCTGATTTTGGGGCTCTCCCGTCTCGATCCGAGACAGAGGCCTACAGTCGCGGCCGCATCTTGACGAAGGCAAGTGTATGCGTCGCCCCCTGCGGATCCTCCCGGCCTTCTTCCTCGCTGCGCTGGCGGCCTGCGGCGTCGGCGGCATCGACGGCAGCTCGGAGTCCAAGTTCGATACGCCCCCCGGCGAGAGCATGACCGCCCAGGAGCTCGCGATGGCCCTCGAGGTCCTCGACCGGGTCAACCACGAGCGGGCAGTCCACGGACTCGAGCCCGTGGCCTGGGATTCCGAGGCGGCGGACGCGGCCTACGACCACTGCGTCGACATGCGGCTGCGCGGCTACTACGCCCACGTGAGCCCCGAGATGCGCGGCGGGTGCGAACGGATGCGCGACGGCGGCGTCCACATGGACCTCTGCGTGGGGGAGAACCTCGCGCGCCACAACGAATCGCCCGCGAGCGTCGTGGCCGCCTGGATGGGTTCACCGAGCCACCGCGAGATCATGCTGTCGCCCTACGCGACCCACGTCGGGATCGGCGTCCACACGGGCCGCGGCGGCCCCTGGTGGGCCCAGGAGTTCCTCGCGCGGCGGTAGGGGCGGGCTGGAATGCCCGCCCGAGGGCTTCCGGATCCGCGTCCTGATCTACCCGGTAGGGGCGGGCTGGAGTGCCCGCCCTCCGTGCTCGTCATGAGCCGGCACCGATCGCGGCCACGGCAACTGCGCAACCGACCGAGGGGAGCCGCAGGACCGCGCGCATCCCTGGAGCATCCGATTCGGGCGGGCGTTCACCCTTCGCTCCGCTCAGGGTTCCGGCCGCCCCTACCGCAGCCCGACCCGGCGGCGGCCACCGGATGCTCGTCATGCCGGGGCACTATGTGCGAGGGCCGACGCGTCTAGCGCCGGACGTAGCGCCCGCCGTTCTCCGCCGCCAGCCGGCGTAGCAGCTCCGAGTCCATGCCGATCGAGACGCAGTGGATCGCCACGCGGCGCGTCTGGTTCTCGCGCCGGACTGCGCGCAGGATGTCCGGCGTCGCCACGTACTTGCCCGCGCCCGGCACGCCGTCCGAGAGCAGGAAGATCGTGTCCACGTCCTTGCTCTGGAGCGCCCGCTCGAGTCCGTCGTAGAGGTTCGTCCCGCCCGTCGGCTTCTTCGATTCGAGGTCCTTGCGGAGCTGACGCCGCGTCGCGGTGCCCAGCTTGCGCAGCTTGTCCTGCCACGGGTGGATCGTGCTGTGGAAGAAGATGACGTTCACCCGTGCGCGGTTCTTGAGCTTCCCGATGGCCCCCAGGACCTCACGCACGGCAACGTCGAGACGATTGCGGCCCGGCTTGCCATCGTCCCCGGCGGGCTCTCCGGCCGCGCTCATGGAGCCCGACTGGTCGATCACGAAGATCACACGCTCCGACTTCACGGGGATGCCGTAGAAGCCCGCCTGCGTGCCCGCGTGCTGCTCCGGCGGCTGGGGGATCTCCGTCGGGATCTCGAAGCCCTTGCCGTGCTCCGCCCACCAGCGCTTCCAGATCGCCGCGTCGTCGTAGAGGTTCTGGCCCGTCAGGCGGAAGAGCGTCGTCGCGATGGCGTCACGCACCCTCTCCTCCTCCTCTGCCTCCAGTCGCGCGATCAGCGGCTCGATGGTCTGCGCCGCGCGCAGTGCGTCGAGGGCCTCGACCGCGGCGAGTCGAACCTGCCAGCGCTCGTGGGTGAGAGAGAGGAGCACCTTCGACGCGAGCCCCGGATCGCCGGCCGCCTTCGCCGCATCCAGCGCGAGGATGCGGTCCTCCCAGCTGCGCGCCTCGAGCAAGCCCAGCAGGTACGTGCGCACCTTCGGCCGGTGGAAGCCCAGCCGCGCGAGCGCCCGAATGGCCGCGCGGCGGGCTTCGTTCTTGCGCCGGCTCTTGGCGGTCTTGAGCAGCAAGCCGAGGGCGATGTCGTCGCCGTGGTCCCCGAGGGCCTCGAGCAGCAGCGGCTTGACATCGGCGTCCTTCTCCCGCTTCGCGCGCTTGAGCAACGCCTGGGTCACCCTGCGCTCGGGCACGGCGGCGAGGATCTCGGCGGCGACGGCGCGTAGGGCTCCGATCTTCGAGCGCAGCGCCTTCACGATCACGTCCACGCTGGCCGGCGCGCGGATGTAGCGCAGCTGCTCGAGCACCTTCTTGCGCACGTTGGCGTGCAGGTTCTCGTCCTCGAAGAAGCCGAGAAGCGCGCTCACCGCTGTGGCGTCGCCCTGCGCGCCGAGGACCTCGGCGAGAGCCATGCCGATCGTGACCTGCACGGGCCGCGTCTCAGCCAGAGCGAGTGCCCGCTTGCGCGCCTCGGGATGGCCGAGCTTGGCCAGGTCGCGGATCGCCTCGGCCTTCAGCGTCGGGTAGTTGTCGTCTGCGGCCGCAAGGATCGTCGCGATGGGGGGGCCGCCTTCGAGGTTGCGCGCACCCTGGATGTAGGCGCTGTAGCGCAGCGCGTCCGTACCCGTGTTGCGTACGACCGCGAGGATGGCCTTGCGGCCGCGCTCGGTGCGCATGTAGGCCAGCCAGCGTGCCGCGCCGCTCACCGCGCTGCTGTCGCTGCCATTCACCATGTCGATGTAGATCGCTTCGCGGTCGGGATACCCCATGTAGTGCAGGGCCTGCGCGAGTGCGTTCGCCGCGCCGCCCGTGGCCTTGCGCGCGTGCGTCGCCACCCGGATGCCGGCGAGGTCGAGGTAGGCCTTGTTGCCCATGCCGCGCCAGGCCGCGTTCTGGATGTTGATGTCGGAGTCCCCCTTGGCGATCCGCAGGAGGAGCTCGAAGCTCGCCTTCGTGCCGACGTTGCCGATGAGGTTCACCGTGGCGTAGCGCTCGGTGTACGTCTTGCTCTTCTCGGCTTCGAAGCGCCGCTCGAGCACGTCGAGCGACTCGGCCGGCGGGTTGCGCGTGACGCCCGCCGTGGGTGGGGTCACGTCGGGCCAGGTGCGCGGCTTCGCCGGGGGCACCGTCTTCGCGCGGCGGAACTCGATCGCCAGCCCGGAGGGGCTCGTCACGCGCGCGATCCAGCCTTCCTCGCCGACCCGGAACGGTTCGCCGGCAGCCACGCGCTCGGGCGCGCCGCCGCGTGACTGGAAGCGGCCGTCGCCGTCGAGGTCGACCCAGATGCGGTCGCGCTTCTCGTCGTCGAAGCAGACGTCGTAGCTGTGGTCCGTCAGGGCGATCAGGCGCAGGCGCCCGCCGAGGACGACCGTGCCACGCCGGTGGATGGGGGCGTAGACCGTGACGTAGTCCTCGCCGTTGCCCGGGAGGTAGTTGAACTGCAGCGGGATCGGCACGGGCTGCGACTCGTCGGCGTAGGGCGCGAGCACGACCTGCCGCCGGAACCAACGGGTGCCCGAGCGCTGCAGGTAGGTCTGCTTCTCCTCCTGCAGATCGCCGTCGAAGTCGCGGTCGACCCAGAGGCGCGGCGCGTCCTTCACGATGTCGAGCGCCAGGGCGAGTCCCTTGCTGCCGGCCATCTTGATGCGCGCGTAGCGGACGTTGCTCACGCCGGTCAGCGGCGTGACGCCCTCGGGCGGCCCGGCGCGCCACGGCACCTTGCCGCTGCTGAAGCCGCCGACGCCACCCGGCTCCCAGCTGAGCCGCGCCGTGACGATCTCCTCTTCTGC
>JASJDY010000243.1 GCA_030065025.1 Planctomycetota bacterium | reverse complement strand
CCGCGGGCGCGCGGCTGGTCCTGAGCGCGCGTTCGGCCGGCACGCTCGAGGACGTGGTCTCGCTTCTGCGCGAGCGCGGTGCCGACGTCCTCGGCGTGGCCGGGGACGTCGGCCACGACGCCGACGCGGCCCGCATGGCGCGGGCGGCCGAGGAGGCGTACGGGCACGTCGACGTGCTGGTGAACAACGCCGGCGTGCTGCTCGAGCCGCGACCGATGACGGCCACGCCGGCAGGCGACTGGGAGGAGACGCTGCGCGTGAACGTCGTGGGCACGGCCAACCTCATCCGCCACGTGCTCCCAGGCATGGAGGCGCGCGGCGAAGGCGTGATCATCAACCTCTCCTCGACCTGGGGCCGCACCGCCGCGCCGCACGTCGCGCCCTACTGCGCCAGCAAGTGGGCGGTCGAGGGGCTGACGCGCTCCCTCGCGGGCGAGACGGGGCCCGGCATCGTGACCTTCGCGCTGAATCCCGGCGTCATCGCCACCGAGATGCTCGCCACGGCCTTCGGCGGCGACGTCTCGGCCTACCCCGATCCGGACTCGCTGGGCGGGGCCTGGGCACGCCTATTCGGCGGGCTGGGGCCGTCCTGGCATGGCACGAGCCGGGATCTGACCTGAGCGCCGCTCCGATCTGGGAGGGCTCTGTGCCCCCTGGGCTGGAGCCGAGGCCGCGTCTCGGGCGATACTGCCCGGTCCATGAGCGATTCCAGCCTCACGTTCGGCCCCCCGCCGGCCGAGTTCCGCCTCACGCCGGGCAAGCGCGTCCTGTTCCTCACCCGCGATCCGGAGCTCGTGCGCCGTCAGCTCCGCGGTGAGCTCGACCTCCGCATGGAGGACGTGGACCCCGCCGACCTGCTCGACGACATCAACACGGACACGATGACCCCCGCCTGGGTGTGCTTCCGCCACCGACCGGCCGACCTCGCCCGGGATGCGTACGCGGGCTGGGTCGCGGACGGCGAGCGCGTGTTCGGCACGGACGACCTCATCAACGGCGGCTTCGAGGTGATCGTCGCGGGCCTGCGCAAGGGCGTCGGCTCGTCGCGCGAGACCGCGGCCCAGGCCGAGAAGTGGGCCGGCATCCGGCTGTCCATCGCCGCCTCGTTCGCCCCGATCCACGAGCGCAACCTGATCAACCAGGGCGTGCTCACCGGCGGCTACGACATGGTGCGGCGCCTCCAGGCCGGCGAGGGCATCCCGCTCGATGAGTTCCTCGCAGGGCAGGACCCGATCACCACCGAGATCATCCGTGCGGGTGGCCTGTTCGCGTTCGGCAAGGGCGTGCGCGAGAACACGATCACGGTGCCGCCCCACGAAACGGGCGAGCGCCCCATGACGATCGGCGAGAAGATCATCGCGTCGCACCTCGTCGGCGACGTGCCCCAGCATGTCAAGCCGGGCGACGCGGTCGTCGCGCGCGTGGACGGAGGCTACAGCCACGAGTTCACGAGCGCTCAGGTGCACGTCTTCCTCGAGGAGGAGTTCGGCAACGACTACGGCGTGAAGGACCCGAGCAAGTTCGCCGTGTTCGAGGACCACCTGATCTACGCGGACGGCGTCAAGAAGATGATGCCGTTCATCGACCAGATCCAGACGCTGCGCGATCTGCAGGTCGAGTTCCAGAAGCACACCGGCGTTCGCGACTACAGCGCGAAGGACGGCGTCTCGCCCGGTATCTGCCACCAGGTGGCGCGCGAGCACATCATCGAGCCCGGCGACTTCATCCAGGCCACCGACAGCCACACGTGCATGGGGGGCGCGAGCAACGCCCTGGCCTACGGCGTGGGTGCGACCGAGTACGCCGCGCTCCTGCACTCCGGCTTCACGCTCGTCGAGGTGCCGGAGAGCATCCGCTTCGAGCTCGAGGGCTCGCTGCGTCCCGGCGTCGCCGCCAAGGACGTGATCCTCCACATCCTGCTGCACTACGCGAAGCCGCAGAAGACCCTCAACCGCATCATGGAGTTCGGCGGTCCCGGCCTCGCCAACCTGTCGCTGGACGAGCGCGCGACGCTCGCCAACATGGCGACCGAGTGCACCGCGCGGGCCGGCGTGGTCGAGGGCGACGAGGCGCTGCTCGACTGGATCGCCGCCCGTCGGCCCGGCGTCGATCGGGAGTCACTCCGCGCCGGGCTCGTCGGTCCCGACGAGGGCGCCCACTACGACGGCGGCGTGCACCGCATCGACCTCGGCGCGATCGAGCCCATGGTCGCGACCCCGGGTGATCCGGACGAGGGCGTGCCCTCGGACCCGACCAACGGCGCGCTCATCTCCGGCCTGGGCGAGGTCGAGATCGACATCGCCTACGGCGGCTCGTGCACGGCGGGCAAGGAGGACGATCTCGACATGTACGCCGCCGTGATGCGGGAGGCGCACGAGGCCGGCCTGCGGGTGGCCGACGGCGTGCACTTCTACATCCAGTTCGGCAGCGCCGACGTCGAGGCCTACGCACGCGCGCAGGGCCACCTGGAGATCTTCGCCGCCACCGGGGTCGAGGTCATCAAGCCCGGCTGCGGCGCCTGCATCGGCTGCGGCCCCGGCGTCTCCGAGACGCCCGAGCAGGTGACCGTCTCCGCGATCAACCGCAACTTCCAGGGGCGCTCGGGTCCCGGGAAGCTCTACCTGGCCTCGCCGCTGACGGTGGCGGCGTCCGCGGTGACGGGGCGGATCACGGCGTGGAAGCCTGGGTTGTTTGCGAAGGAGCAGGTGGGGGTGTAGCCCCGCTCCTCGCGCTCTCGCTCGCTCACGCGCTCGAATTGCGGCTGCCCACGGACTGCGGTCGAAATTCGAGCGCGAGCGGGATCGCGAGCGCGATTGCTCTCCCGAATGTTGCATTCTGCAATCAAAGGGCTGCACCCCCGCCATCTCTCAGCCCTCACGCGCCCCCGTGGTTCCCTACCTCTCCGGCCTCGATCTGGTCCCCAGAGGCCGTGAACTGGAGGGACGATGCGACGCCACGAGATCGCGGTACTGCCCGGCGACGGGATCGGCGAGGAAGTCGTGCGCGAGGGCCTGCGGGTGCTCGACGCGGTGGCCCAGATGGAGGGGTTCGAGGTCGACAAGACCCACTACCCCTACGGCGCCGACCACTACCTGGAGACGGGCGTCGACATGCCCGCCGAGGCCTTCGAGGAGATGGCCTCGAAGGAGGCCCTCCTGCTCGGCGCCATCGGCGATCCGCGCGTCGAGACCGGCTTCCTCGAGCGCAAGATCATCTGGGGCGTCCGCCAGACGTACGACCTCTACGTCAACCTGCGTCCGGTCAAGCTCTACAACGAGGACCTCTGCCCGCTGAAGGGCAAGACGCCCGCCGACGTGGACATGCTCATCGTCCGCGAGAACACCGAGGACGCGTACGCCGGCCTCGGCGGCATCCACCGCATCGGCACGCCGCACGAGGTGGCCGTCGCCGAGATGATCTACACCCGCAACGGCGTCGAGCGCGTCATCCGCTACGCCTTCGAGCTCGCGGTGAAGCGCAACAAGAACGACGCGCCGCAGGTCACGCTGGTCGACAAGGCCAACGCCATCCGCGCGCAGGACATCTGGACCCGCTGCTTCGAGGAAGTCGCCGCGGAGTACCCGAGCGTCAAGACCGACCACGCCTACATCGACGCCGCGTGCATGTGGATGGTGAAGAACCCCGAGTGGTTCGACGTCGTCGTCACGCCCAACCTGTTCGGCGACATCCTGACGGATCTCGGCGCGATGGTGCAGGGCGGCATGGGCATCGCGGCCTCCGGCAACATCCACCCGGGTCAGGTCTCGATGTTCGAGCCGATCCACGGCTCGGCGCCGAAGTACCGCGGCCAGAACAAGGCCAACCCGCTCGCCACGATCGAGGCCGTGCGCATGATGCTCGAGCACATCGGTGAGGACGCCGCTGCGCAGCGCGTGAGTCACGCGGTCGCGCACGTGCTGACGTCGGGCCAGATCAAGAGCCTGGGCGCGGGCGTGCACTCCACCACCGAGTGGGGCGACATGATCATGGCGGCCCTCGAGGCCGGCGTCGGCGTCTAGGCGCCCGAACCAGAGAACCGCAGAGGCCGCAGAGTGCGCAGAGGGCACCCGTGCGTCCGCGGCACGGCTCTCGGACTGGAACCACAGAGAACACGGAGCGCGAGTCGCAGCCGCACGCCCCCTCTGTTCAATCGAACCAGGGTGACCAACAGTCCGAAGAGCACCGTTGCGAGGCGGAGCCACGCTCCGTGTTCTCCGTGTTCTCCGTGGTTGAACACACCACACCAGCAGTAGCCGCACCACCGGCCTCTGCGGCCTCTGCGTGCTCTGCGGTTGAATCGGCCCTCAGGCCGTCGCCGGCCGTTGCAGCGACGCCAGGAAGTCGGCGACGCGGGCGATGCCCTTGCGGATGTCGTCCTGCGAGCACGCGTAGCTGAAGCGCACCGCGTAGGGCGCCTCGAACACGTCGCCCGGCACGACCGCCGCGTGCGCGTGCTCGAGCATGAGCGCCGCGAGCTTGGTCGAGTTGCCGATCGGCTCGCCCTCGTACGAGGCCTCGAGGTACGCCGACACGTCCGGTAGCACGTAGAACGCGCCGTCCGGCACCGGACAGGAGACGTCCGGGATCGCGTTGAGCGCCTCGCACATCACGGTGCGCCGCTCCACGAAGCGGGCGCACATCGCGTCGCGCTCCTCCGTCGGGCCCTGGAGCGCGGCGAGGGCCGCGAGCTGCGCGATGTCGGGCGGCCCGCTGAGCGCGTGGCTCTGCAGGCGGATCATGCGCTGCACCCAGTCCTTGGGGCCAGCGCCCCAGCCGATGCGCCAGCCGGTCATCGCATAGGCCTTGGAGACGCCGTTCACGATGAGCGTCAGGTCGTGCGCGTCCGGCGCGAGCTCCGCGAACGAGTGGAAGCGCGCCGGCGCATACGTCATGTGCTCGTAGATCTCGTCGGAGATCACGCCGATGCCGTGCTCTGCGGCGATGCGGCCAAGCTCTCGCTGCACGTCGTCCGGCTGGACGGCGCCCGTGGGGTTGCCGGGCGAGTTCAGGATCAGCGCCTTGGTGCGCGGCGTGATGGCGGCGCGCACGGCGTCGGGATCGATCACGTAGCCCTGATCCGGACGCGTGCCGACGTAGACGCACGTGCCACCGACGGCCTGCACCATCTTGGGGTAGCTGAGCCAGCAGGGCGTCGGGATGATCACCTCGTCGCCCGGCTCGAGCAGGACGGCGAGCCCGAAGTACAGAACCGGCTTCGCGCCCGCGCCGATGACCGTGCGGTCCGCCGTCATGCCCGCGAATCCGCTCGCGGCCATGGTCTCCGCGACTGCCGCGCGCAGCTCCGCGATGCCGGCCGCGGGACCGTACTTCGTCCGGCCGTCACGGATCGCCTGGATGCCGGCTTCCCGGATGAAGTCCGGGGTCAGGAAGTCGGGCTCGCCCGCCGCGAAGGGCGCGACGTCGATGCCGTCCGCCTTCATGCGCTTCGCCGCCGCCGTGATCGCCAGGGTCTGGGACTCGGCCAGACCGCCCGCAGAGGGACTGAACTGCATCATGAGGCGACCCTACCTCTGGGCCCCTGGGACGCCAAGCGGGTACGGCGTCGTCCAAGCCGGGCCATGGCACGCCGTTCAACTCCGACTCAGGCGCAGTCGCGTCGGGCACCGCCCACGCCGCCTCGGCACGGTACCTTCGGAGCCGGCCGCGCCTTCGGCCGCGCAGGTCCACCTGCATCGAATCGACCCGACCGGAAACCCGTCTTGCGCAAGCGCCTCCTCAAGTACCTCAAGCGCCTCGTCTTCGTCGGACTGATCTTCGCCGTGCTCGGCGTCGCGGCCTTCACCTGGTTCTGCTATTGGCCGCTCGAAGGCAGCGTGGACGACGTGCTCACGCTCGTACCCGAGGACGTCGAGTTCGTCCTGCGCGGTGACTACGAGGACCTGCGCGACACGACCTGGGTGCAGCAGAACGTACTCGACGATCCGCTGCATCCGTTGCTCGCGGAGCAAGCAGGTGAGGCGTTCGACCAGGCCGAGGCCGAGATGGCCCGGATCGAACAGCAGATCAACCAGAACATCCCCGTCGACTTCGCGAAGTTCGGTGTGGTCGAGGACGTGATCAAGGGCGAGGTCTGCGTCGCCGGCAACTTCTGCCGCGGGATCGGCGCGGACCAGGGGCCCCCGAAGTGGCAGGAGATCCTGGTCCTCACGCGCGTGTCGTGGAAGACGCGCTGCGTAGCTGCACTGAAGCACGGCTTCATCCGCGAACAGCTCGGGCCGAATCTGCGCGTCAGTGCCGAGGACGACGAGATCTACAAGCTCGTGTTCCCCAACGTGCGCGTGCTGCCGGAGAGCCAGCGCATGGGGTGCGGCGGCGGGTTCATCATCCCGCCGCGCAACACCTGGTACCTACGTCGCGTGAAGGACGTGCTGGCCGTCAGCAACTCGCGCCGCCTCATCAACGGCGTCGCAGATCTCGCGAACGACAACGCGGGCGGCCGCTCGTTCGCGTCGCGACCCGGCTACGAGGCGCAGCGGGTCGAAGGACGCGTCACCGCAGCCGTGAACGTCGAGCCGCTGCACACGTACCTCACGAGTGCGTTCGAGTACTACCCGGAGCTGAAGCCGCTCCGCCGCTTCCTGCCGCCCAAGGCTCTCGAGAAGCTGAACGGCTCCATCTCCCTCGGCGGGCTCGACCTTCTCGAGGGCGGCGCGCGCATCTCCTACATCGGGCAGCAGGCGCCCGGCGTCGTGCGCAACGTCTACTCGCTACCCGAGCGCGCCGTACGCCAGGGCATCTCGGAGCTGGTTCCGGCGCAGGACACATTCGCCGTTCTCAGTTTGCGCGTCGATCCCCAGTACCTGCTCAACTCGCTGGTGAGCGACTTCCTCGAGCCGGCCGACCGCCGCCTCTGGGAGCGCAACCTCAAGGGCAGCGTGGAGGGTGGCTTCGACTCGCTCGAGGAGTTCTTCGCCGACCTGAGCACGCGCATCGGCACCGAGGCCATGATCGCGCTCGCGCGTCTCAGCGACACGTTCGACAAGGTCGAGTACTCGACCTTCTGGGACGAGTCCGTCGATCCCAAGCCGGCGCTCGCGGTCATGGTGCGCGTCAAGGAAGGCGGCAGCGCGAAGGAGCTCGAGGAGTACCTCAGCGGCAAGATCCCGCTCATGGGTTTCAGCCGCGACATGGAGCACGTGAACTTCAAGGGCTTCAAGTTCATCCGTGCCCAGCTCCAGGTGAAGGCGCTCGACCTGGCCCTGATCTCGCCCTGCTTCCTGCTCACGGACGACTATCTGGTCATTTCCTCCAACGAGGCGTACATGCGCCAGATCATCGAGACGATCGCGGATCGCGAGACACGGGCGTTGGAGACCGATGACACCTTCCGGCAGACCATGGCGACGATGCCGGATCGTGGGCACGTTGGGCTCTTCGTCGACCTGGAGAAGCTCACGCGCGTGCCGCGTGACGACGAGCGCACGGAGGCCTCGGCGGGGCCGGCGGGCACGCGCGGCTTCCTCTGGGACGGTCGCAACACGTTCGTGATCACCGAGAAGGACCCGCGCACGGAGGCCATCCGCTACCGTGCACAGCTCGAGCAGGAGT
>JASJDY010000242.1 GCA_030065025.1 Planctomycetota bacterium | reverse complement strand
GGCGGCAGGCGCTCGTCGACCTGGAGAAACTGACGGCACTGCGACCATCGACCGGCTTGCTCACCAGCGACGGCGTAGTTCAGGCCGTCACGAGAACGACCACGAGAACGCGCTCGCACTCGTCATTGCATGCTCGGTCGCTTCGTATCCAGCCACGCGTCCTGTTACGCCCGCATCGCACGCACGGCGGCGTTGACGTCCTTGCCGTCGACCGCGGCGCCCGTGGACTTCAGGTGCTTCATCGCGACGCCCGTGGCCTGGCCGTCGTTCCCGGCACCCAGCACGGCGTCCTTCACCGGCTCCAGGGCCGCCACGATCTCCTCCGGGCTGAGGGTCTTCGGCAGCAGCGAGCCGAGCACGCCGTTCTCTTCCTCGAGCGTCGCGCGCTTGGCCGCGTCGTCGCTCGCGGCCAGCGACTCCTCGTTGGACTTGATCAGCTTGCGGAGGACCTTCCCGATCTCCTCGTCCGTGGCGTCCTGGCCCGAGCGGCTCTCGATCGTCTGGATCTCGCCCAGCGCGACCCGCAGGACGTCCTTCTCGACGGTCCGCTTGGCCTTCATGGCCTCCAGCATCTGGCGCTTCATCTCGTCCTTGAGCATGTCGTGCCCTCCGCGGCTGATTCTAGGCCCGAAGCGACCCAGGCGACCGCGGTGCGCGAGACGGGCTCCAGACGCGCGGGCCATCCGGCCGATAGGGCAGGGACCGGTGTGCTCTGCGCGAGGAGGTGGGATGCCCGGGGGCAATCGACGACAGGCCGAGCGCGTACCCGTACGCATCCCGGTGCAGCTGCAGGGGCTGGATCGCGCCGTCGAGGCGGTGACCGCAGACCTCAGCCGCAGCGGCGCGCGCCTGCGGATCCAGGCCGCCCAGCTCGGGCCGCTCTCGAGCCCGGATCTCGAGGCAGCCGCGAAGCTCGTGCGTGGTGCGCTGTCGGCAACCACCGAGGCGCACCTGCACTACCGCGTTCTGGGGCCGCTCATCCGGCGTACCCTCCGCATGACGCGCATCGCGCTGCCTACGGACGACGCGGCCGTCATCGAGTTGGGCTGCAGCTTCGACGTTCCGCTCTCGCACGAAGAGACGCTGTCGCTGGGAGCCCCGCTGCCGCCGATGACGGGCGACGACGAGGCACCCCTGCTCCGTGCGGACATGCCGGCGCCGTTTCACCGCGAGATCGAGCTGTCGCAGGCCCCGCAGCCGCCTGCGGAGGAGGAGCCCACAGCAGAGCCGGAGCCCGAGTCGGAGCCCGAATCGGAGTCCGAACCGGAGCCGGCTCCGGAGCCCGTCCCGGTGTCCGAGGGGTCGACGCCGGCCGCAGCGCCGATGGCGACGCCTCGCTTCGCGGCCTCGGCCAAGCACGTCTACCGCACCTACCTCAAGCGTGAGGGCACGGACGCGCACCCGACGCTGTTGGGCAAGTCCGATCAGCTCAGCCGCGACGCCATCCGCGTGCGCGTCTTGCCGGACGAGTACGCGGGGCTCACCGTCATGGAGGCGACCATGCGGTTCGCCGAGCTGCACGGAACGCGCGGCAGTATCAAGCTGATGGATGGGCACCAGCACCTGTACACGGGGCCCGTTCGCGTGTGCAGTCTCGAGCTTCCGCCCGAGGGCGACGTGCTCGTCACGCTCGCGTTCGAGCGCCGGTTGAATCCGGCCGAGCTGCGGCGCCTCGGCTTGTCGAGCCTCGCGGCCTAGCGGGCCGCGAGCGCCTGCAGCTTGACGCGGACCGAACGCCGCTCGCCGTCGCGCATCAGCTCCACGTCCACCTCGTCGCCCGGCGCGTGCTCCAGCATGAGGTCCAGTAGAGCTTCCTGGTTCTTCACGGGCTTGCCGTCCACACCGGTGATCACGTCACCGAGGAGCGTGCGGCCACGCACACGGTCCTGACGTAGCGGCTGGAAGCCCGCGCGCGCGGCCACGCTGTCCGGCATCACCTCGAGGACGGCGACGCCTTCCTCGAGGCCGAACTGCCGGCGGTAGCCGTCCGGCAACAAGGTGATTCCGAAGCCGGCGCGGAGCGGCGGCGAACCGGCGATGATGCGCGGCACGATGCGGTTGATCGTGTCGATCGGCACTGCAAAGCCGATCCCCGCCGAACCACCGCTCGGGCTGACGATCGCCGTGTTCATGCCGATCACGCGCCCAGCGCTGTCAAGCAGCGGGCCCCCGGAATTGCCGGGATTCACCGCTGCGTCCGTCTGGATCACGTCGTCGATGCGACGGCCCGTCTGCGCGCGAATGCGCCGACCGAGACCGCTGATCACACCGGTCGTCAGCGTCTGGTCCAGACCGAACGGATTGCCGATGGCGAAGACCGACTGTCCAACGACCAGGTCGTTCGACGTGCCGACAGCGAGAGCCCTCAGCTTGCCCTCGGGAACGGCGTCGAGCTTGAGGACGGCGATGTCCTTGTCGGGATCCATGCCCACGATCACGGCCTTCCAGGTCGTGTTGTCGGCGAGCGTGACTTCGTAGCGGTCGCCGCCACGCACCACGTGCGCGTTCGTGACGACGTACCCCTCTTCGGCCCACACGAAGCCCGAGCCCGTGCCCTGCGGGATGCGGCTCACATCCAAGGAGAACCGGCCGCGGCGAAAGGCCACGTTCGCGACGTTCACGACGGAGGGGGAGGCCTCGCGGTAGATCTCGATCGTCGTCTTCTCGGCGGCCGCGAGATCGCCGCGGGGCAGCACCGCGCGGGGCGCGGCGGTCGGATCATGGAGCGGCGCGTTGCGGGGCAGCACGTAGCGCCAGACGACGAACCCGAGCGCGCCGAGCGCCACCAGCAGCAGGAAGAGGGGGCCCAGCGACGCCTCACGGCGGGCGGGCGGCCGGTGGGTGGTGGGGGGCAGGGCATCCATGGCGATGATGGTTTCATGGGTCGAGGGCGCGGTAACCTCGACGCCCCTCCGCGTCATGGAGTTGCAGCCGAGACGCGGAGCGCAGTCATGAAGAAGCCCCACGACCCCCAGAGCCCCATGAACCGGCCTACGGCGCCTGCAGGCGACGAGGAGGCGGCCCGTCTGCTCGAGGTGGGCCTGTCGGATACAGGCGGACGGCGCCAGGTGCCGCCCTCGCCGGCGGCGATGGCCGAGCACTTCCCCGACTTCGAGCTTCTCGAGGTCCTCGGCCAGGGTGGCATGGGCGTCGTCTACAAGGCGCGCCACCGCAAGCTCGACCGGCTCGTGGCCCTGAAGGTGCTGCCGCGCGAGCTGGGCATGGATCCGGCGTTCGCCGAGCGCTTCACCCGGGAGGCGCGAACACTCGCCAAGCTCCAGCACCCGCACATCGTGGGCGTCTACGAGATCGGCGAGACGGACGGGCTGTACTACCTCTCGATGGAGTACGTCGACGGCGTCACGCTGCGGAGCCTGATGAGCGGCCGCGAGCTCAGCGCGCGCGAGGCCTTGGCCATTGTGCCGCAGATCTGCGATGCGCTGGAGTACGCCCACCGCGAAGGCGTCGTCCATCGCGACATCAAGCCCGAGAACATCCTGCTCGACAAGGGCGGGCGCGTGAAGGTGGCCGACTTCGGGCTCGCCAAGATGCTGCACCGCGGGCCGGGCGACTTCACGTTGACCGGCACGGACCAGGTCATGGGCACGCTGCACTACATGGCGCCCGAGCAGTACAAGACGCCGCAGGACGTCGACCACCGCGCCGACATCTTCAGCCTGGGGGTCGTGTTCTACGAGATGCTGACGGGCGAGCTGCCGGTCGGGAACTTCGCGAAGCCCAGCGATGTGCCCGACCTCGATGCGCGCCTCGACGAGATCGTCATGCGCACGCTCGAGCGCGAGCGTGACCTGCGCTACCAGCACGCCAGTGACGTCAAGACGGACGTGCGCACCCTCGTCGGCGACCGGGACGCCGATCTCGACGGTGGTCGAGGGGGTGCGGGACATCCGCCGCGATCCACGCAGGCTCGGCGCCGGTTCTCCGTGTTCACCGTGTGGGCGCTCGTCCTCATCCCCGCCGCCGCGATCATCGGAGGGGGCGTCGTCGCCATCGTCGACAGCGTGGGCGAGAGGTCCATCCGCGGCGACTACCACGCGGCCAAGGCCGGGCTCTGGACCGCCTTCGGCATCTGCGGCCTGGTCGTGTGCTTCGCGTCGCTCGGCGCCATGCGCGCGCGCCAGCGGCCCCAGCTCGTGCGCGGCTACGTCTTCTCCCTCGTAATCGTGGCTGTCGGCGCCTTCGGCATGTTGGGGACGGCGATCGGCGTCGCGAGCGAGCACAACCAGTACATGCGTCAGCGTAGCTTCGAGCGCGAGCGCAACCGTCCGCGGCCGCCCACTCCGCATGTGACGGTCGACGGTGTGCTGAGCCCCGTGATGGAGAACGAGATCCGCAAGGACGTCCTCGAGACCTGGGATCGCTTCCTACGCGTCGTGGCCGTGCGCGACCTGACGATCGATCATGCGGAAGCCGCAGAGATCTACACCGAGGAGGACATCCAGATCCTGCGCAAGCTGCGCGAAACGGATCGCGACGAGTTCGAGCGTCTTCGCAAGAGCAACGAGCTCGGCATGGGGTTCGTCGGCTCCGAGTCCCTCGAGACGCCGCTGCGCTTCTTCCACATCCAGTCGATCCAGCTGGACCGCTGGCAGCGCCAGGCGACGGTTACGGCCCGTGCGGGCGGGGTCTACAAGAATGGGCGCTACGTGACTCCGACGGTCGCCTTCTTCATGAAGCGGACGGTGGACGGCTGGACGTTCGTCGTGGACAAGGTCCGGGTCGAGGAGGGCGGTAGGTGACGGAGGGCGCACGCCGCTTCCACACCACGCGCTGGAGCCTCGTCGCCGCCGCCTCAGCGGGCGAAGGCGAGCAGGCGCGTGCGGCGTTGGAGGAGCTGTGCGCCGCCTACTGGTATCCGCTCTACGCCTTCCAGCGCCGCCGGGGCAGCGACATCGAGGAGGCGTCCGACCTCGTCCAGGGCTTCTTCGCCGCGCTCCTCGAGAAGGGCTATGTCGCCCAGGCCGACAAGGATCGCGGCCGCTTCCGCACCTTCCTGATGACCGCGCTGCGCCACTTCGCTTCGAAGGAGTGGGCCAAGGCGAAGGCCCTGAAGCGCGGCGGCGGCAAGGCGCAGCTGTCGCTCGACTTCGAGGACGGCGAGCGGCGCTACCAGCTCGAGCCGTCCGGCGGCGTCACGGCCGAGGCGCTGTTCGAGCGCCGCTGGGCGCTGACGCTCATCGAGCGTGCGCTCGAGCGTCTGGCGGCCGAGCACCGGGGCGCGTCGAGCGAGAAGGCCGAGCGGTTCGAGGCGTTGCGACCGTATCTGTCCGGACGCGGCGCGGAGCCCTACCGGGACGTGGGTCTGCGCCTGGGGATGACCGAGACGGCGGTGAAGGTCGCCGTGCACCGGATGAAGGGCCGCTACCGGGATCTGCTGCGCGACGAGATCGCGCAGACCGTGGGGGCCGAGGCCGAGATCGATGATGAGATCAGGAGGTTGATGGGGGCGCTGCGAGGTTCGCCGTGAACGTAACCGTCACCGTAACCGTAACCGACTGCGACTACTGGGCGGCTTGACCGGTTACGGTTACGCATACGGTTACGGTTACGTCGCAGGACGTAGCAGCTCGCTCCTTACCAGAACCTCTGAAAACCACCCGGTCCGATCGTCCACGGACGCTCCAGGCGTCGCGGCTTGCCGTCCTTCTGCACGAGCCAGTACAGACCGTCGACCGGTAGGTTCTCGAAGCGCGGGGCCTTCTCGCCCGCCTTCAGCTCGCGCACGTCACGCCAGTCGCGGGACGCATGGTCCCAACGCTTCAGCACGTACGTCTCGCCGGCCTTCAGGTAGTTGACCGGCGTCTCCTCGAACGTGTCCGGGCTGATCTTCTTCGGGCTCACCGCGACGGCGATGACGGAGCGGGCGTCGTCTGAGCCCGGCAGCGCCGTGACCTGACCCTCGTGTCCCGCGAGGACGGGAGCGCCTGCCGCCACGAGCTTCTCGCCATCGTGCACGCAGGGCAGGTAGAGGATGCCGCGGCCCATGCGGTCGAACGCGGCTTTGCCCTCGCGGATCGGGCTCCAGTGGATGGCCTTCCACTCGCCGCCGTTGAACACGCAGAGGTACGCGTGGCGCTCCTCCTTCGCCACCGCGGGATCCAGGACGACATCGACCTGCGTCGTCTCCATGTACTGGTCGGTGACGTCCATCGCCGTGGTGCTCGCCATGAAGCGGTTCGGCGGCTCGCGACCCTCCTCGAGCTGGAACGGGAGGCTCTCGCGCTGGATGGCAAACGTCTTGCGGTACACCTTCGCCGCGTGGGACTGGCCTCGATCGAAGCCGCGTCCGTCCTTGTCCAGCAGCACGTTCCATGCGTGGTTGTTGTCGCGGTGCGCCCAGTACGGCGTGTAGTCGGCGGCCGTGGCGAGCGCCAGGCTGCGCGCCGCGAACGTGATCATGTTCGTGATGTCCTCGCAGCGGCCCTGCCCCGAGCGGCCCATCTCCGTGAAGCTCTGGTCGGTGGGGTGCAGGTAGTAGCGTTCGTTGAAGCGCAGCCGCTTGTGGATGTCCTTCGAGAGCCAGGCGTAGAGCCCCTTCGCATCGAGCTTGTCGTTCGCCACGGCCTTCAGGCGACCGGCGTATCGCTGCATGAGCGGCTCGAGCCAGTCGTCCACCGGCTCCTGGCTGCCTCGGTAGGGGAGGACGTGGTGTAGGAACGCCGCGAACCCGACGCGCTGGCTCGGCGCCATGCGATGCCAGGCCCTGAACGAGAGGTCGATGTGCTTGATCAGGAAGGCGGCCTTCACCGTCTTCAGGTCCTCGATCTTCTTGTCGCGCGCGAAGTCGACCTCACCGTGCTTTGCCTGGATCTCATCGAGCGCTGCGAGCGCTGCCTTGAAGTCCGGGTAGGCCAGCGGGTCGTAGGAGATGACCTTGCCCTCGGTGTCCCGCAACTCGGTCGTGATGTAGCCCTTGCCGGGCATGTTCGCGATGAGGAAGCGCGCAGCCTCGAGCCGTCGCGGATCCTTCGCGAAGTGCGTGAGCACCTGCTCGAGCTCGGCGCGGTTTTCGCCCGCTTCTTCGAGCGCCGCCTGCACCCAGCGCTCCTCCGTGAGCGGCGCGACGTCCTCGGCCTGGGCCGACGGGACGAGCAGCGACAGGGCGAGCAGCAGGCAGGCGAACGAGCGAAGCATGGCGTTCCTCCGAGGCCCGACAGCCTATACTCCGGGCGCGTGCGCACCCTCCTGCGATCGCTGCCCCTCCTGGTGCTGCTCACCGCTGCCTGCAGCGCGCCGCGGGAGCTGCTCGACGAGCGCTCGGCCGAGCCGTACGCGAGCTGGTCTCGCCTGCGCGGCCTCGGCGCACGCCGCACCGTCGAGACGGTCGAGGCCCAGGCGCCGGGCGAGCCCGTCCTGCGCATGCGCCTCGTCCACCTGGCGAGCGCCTCGCCCGCGGACGATCGTCTGCTCGTCCTCCAGCCCGGCGTGCTGGCCGACCACCGCACGTGGCGCTTCCTCGCGCCCATGCTGGCGGAGCGTGGCGACGTCCTGCTCGTGGACCCGCCCGGCACCGGCGGGAGCGACAAGCCCGATCCCGCGCAGCAGCCCA
>JASJDY010000241.1 GCA_030065025.1 Planctomycetota bacterium | reverse complement strand
GGCGAGCGTGTATGCGCCATCGGGGAGTCCGCGCAGGCGATCGGCAGCCATCTCCCGATGGTCGCGCACGGGGCGCTCGCGGGCCGACTGCGGATCGTGCACGGCGAGGCGTCCATGCACGTTCTCGAGGACGTACGCCGACGGGTCGTCACCGAGCCCGTGGTACGTCTCGCGGCGCTTGGACGTGCGGTGATCGAGCACGTACAGCCCGCCGATGAGCTCGCTGTCCTGGCCCGGTTTGTTCAGTGTCACGCCGTGCATGACGATGTAGATGCACGGCGCCAGCGGCGTGTGGTCCTGGATGTCGAGCACGCACTTGCGTGCCTGGAGTCGGGCTGCGACGAGCGCGCCGAAGAGGACGTTGCGCCCGTCGGCTTGCAGCTCCTCACGCTGGAGCGCGGCGATGCGATCGTGCCCCTCGGAGAGCAGGTCGGCGCGCAGCTCCTCGGCGAACGGGAGCTCGCTGCCGCTGAGGACCGCGTGGATCGCGCCGCAGTAGGTGGACTCGCCGCCGTAGCGATCGGTGCGACCGAAGGCGCGCGCGCGCGCGCCGGAACGTGTGACGGCGACGTGCCCGTTGATCTTCACCACGAGCGCAAGAGAGCCGCTGCGCGCCTCCTTCGTCGCGAAGTGGTCCTCCGCGATGCGCACGGCGCCCCACTCGTAGCGCGCCCCCGGGTTCGCGATGCGAAACGGCACCCGCTCGCCGTACTTGAGCCGCGGCAGCAGCTCGAGCGCGAAGCCGCGCCAGAACGCCTCGGAGCACTCGTGCTCACACTCGTCCGCGCAGGTGATCTGGAAGCCCCCGACGCCGGTCGCGCCCTGGGCACGCACGGCGCCGCGGATCTGGCGGGCCGTCTCGGCGAGGGCATGCTCGCTGCCGATCAGGGCGTGCAGCCGCTTCACGCAGACGTCCCGCTGGGTATGGGCGCGTCCTGCGCGAACGTCGGGATGCGGCTCATCGGTGGCTCTCCGGGGGCAGCGGCCGTCGGCCCAGTGTACCGTTCCGGTCGTAGCGCACGCGGAGACCACCATGAGGCGAAGCAGCCTGCTCCTCGCGACCGTCCTGCTGCTCTGGGCCGGACCGGCCGGCGCCGACGAACCGCTCCTCGGCAACGGCGACTTCTCGGCCTGGAAGGACGGCATGCCCGTGGGCTGGGTCGCGGCCGAGGGGGCGCGCCACGGCTTCCAGGGGCCCAAGAGCGAGACGAACCGCTTCGAGCCGCTCGAAGGCGGCGGCGTCGCCTCGGTGAACACCCCCACGGCCGGCCTGTGGAAGATGCTGACGCGCCGTTTCGCGGCCCGCCCGGGCGAGGTCTTCCGGCTCGACTTCGAGGCGCGCGGCGTCGGCCTGAAGAAGGAGCAACACCAGTTCGCCAACCGCTGGGTCGGCGCGTTCTTCAAGAACGCGAAGGGGCAGCGCCTGGCGTTCCCGTTCGTCGAGGTCCACACCGATGCGTGGCAGAAGGGCTTCCTGCACGTGCAGGCCCCACGCGGGACGGCGTACGGCGAAGCGGCCTTCTTCTGCTCGCTGACGGGACGCTTCGAGGTGCGCCGGATGGCGCTGTCCCGCGTGGAGCCGAGCGACAGCTTCGACGTCCTCGTGCAGGACATGGATCGCTACTACCCCTTCTTCCAGCAGCACGACATCGACTGGAAGAAGCTGACGGCCGAGCACCGGAAGAAGGCGCTCGCCGCGAAGACACCTGCCGCCTTCGCCACGGCGATCACGCCGATGCTGGCTGCGCTGAAGGACGGTCACGTCTGGATCGACGTTCCGCGCAAACCCCGACGCCCGACGTGGCCGCCTGCCGCTCCGACGAACTTCAGCCTCCAGGAAGTGATGAAGCGTCTCGCCAGTCACCGTCAGGTGGTTCGCAACGTGCTCGTGGGCCGCACGAAGGACGGCTACGGCTACCTCGCCATCGGCTCGATGCAGGGCAAGCGTCCCGACCTCGTGCTCGTCGACGCGGCGTGGCGGAGCCTGTTCGACACGCCGGGCATCATCCTCGACCTCCGCGTCAACGGCGGCGGACAGGAGATGTGGGGCCAGCACCTCCTCGGCGCTCTCGCGGACGTGCCCGTCTACTACGCGACGTCACGGCTGCGGTCCGGGCCCGGTCACGACGAGTTCCACACCGGCGCGAAGCGCTACGTGCAGCCGCGCAAGGAGCGCTACCGCGGACCGGTGATCGCGCTCGTCGGCCCCGGCTGCATGAGCAGCGGCGAGGCGATGGCGATGATGGGACGCGCGCTCACGAACGTGACGCTGGTCGGGCTGCCGACGCGCGGCTCGAGCGGGTCGCCGGCCCCCGTCGCGCTGCCGAACGGGGTCACGGTCTGGTACTCGCGCTGGATCTCGCTGTTCCCCGACGGCACCGGCTTCGAGCGCCGCGGGGTGGCGCCGGACGTGCGGGTGGAACACAAGGCGGGGACCGATACGGCGTTCGACAAGGCGCTTGAGCTCCTGAAGAAACGCGTTTCGAAGTAGAGAAGCGCCGTGCCGGTGCCTTTGCCGGTGTCGGTGCCCGCCCGTCCCCGTGCAGGCAGCGGCAGGGGCACCGGCACCGGCACGAACGCCCTCGGGCAAGGCACGACCGGCTCATCGCCCGGCTGTAGATTTGCTCCTCCCGCGTGCAGGAGGAGAACCACGCCATGCTGAACACGGTCTTCCGTCGCGACGAGCCCGCCAACGAGCCGGTCAAGGCATTCGCCCCGGGCAGCCCGGAACGGGAATCCCTCGCGGCGCGCCTCGCCGAGATGTCGAACGAGACGGTCGAGATCCCGTGCATCGTCGGCGGCGAGGAGGTACGCACGGGCGACGTCGTCGACGTCACGGCGCCCCACGACCACAGCAAGCTCATCTGCCGCTGGCACCGTGCCGACGCGGAGACGCTCCACAAGGCCGTGCAGGCCTCGCAGGAAGCGTGGAAGGACTGGAGCAACCAGCCGCCGCACGTACGCATGTCCGTGCTGGAGAAGGCCGCCAACCTGCTCGCCGGACCGTGGCGTGACACGGTCAACGCAGCGACGATGCTCGGCCAGTCCAAGACGTGCCACCAGGCCGAGATCGACAGCGCCTGCGAGCTGATCGACTTCTACCGGCTGAACTCGTGGATGGCGCTGACGAAGATCTACACCGAGCAGCCCACGAGCACGCCGGACACGTGGAACTACGTGGACCACCGCCCGCTCGAGGGCTTCGTGATGGCGATCACGCCCTTCAACTTCACGAGCATCGCCGGCAATCTGCCCACCGCCCCCGCGCTCATGGGCAACGTGGTGCTGTGGAAGCCCTCCAAGGGCTCGATGCTCAGCAACTACTACGTGATGAAGCTGCTCGAGGAGGCTGGCTTCCCGCCCGGCGTGATCAACTTCGTGCCCAACTCGCCGAAGGCGATGGCCGACTCCGTCTTCGGCTCGGAGCACTTCAGCGGCCTGCACTTCACGGGCTCGACGGGCGTCTTCCAGAAGATCTGGCTGCAGACGGCCGAGAACCTCGCGAAGTACCGCACGTACCCGCGCATCGTCGGCGAGACGGGCGGCAAGGACTTCATCTTCGTACACGAGTCGGCCGACCTCGACGCCCTGGTCGTGGCCGCGCTGCGCGGCGCGTACGAGTTCCAGGGTCAGAAGTGCTCGGCCGCCAGCCGCATGTACGTGCCGGACACGCTCTGGCCCGCGTTCCGCGACCGCCTCGTCGCCGAGATCGAGAAGATCAAGATGGGCGACCCGGCAGACTTCTCGAACTTCATGTGCGCCGTGATCGACAAGTGGGCCTACCAGGACATCACCGGCTACGTCGACAAGGCGAAGGCCGGCGCGAAGATCCTCACGGGCGGCGGCTACTCGGACGATCAGGGCTGGTTCGTGGAGCCGACCCTGGTCGAGTGCGAGGACCCGCGCTTCGTCACGATGGAAGAGGAGATCTTCGGCCCCGTGCTGTCCGTCTACGTCTACAAGGCGGACGACATGGAGGGCGCGCTGGATCTCTGCGACACCACGAGCCCGTACGCGCTGACGGGTGCGGTGTTCTCGCAGGACCGCGGCATGGCCGAGTACATCGGCAAGCGTCTGCGCCAGGCGGCCGGCAACTTCTACATCAACGACAAGCCGACGGGTGCGGTGGTGAACCAGCAGCCGTTCGGCGGTGCACGTGCATCGGGTACCGACGACAAGGCCGGCGGCCCGCAGAACCTGGTGCGCTGGATCGCGCCGCGTTCGGTGAAGGAGAACTTCCTTCCGCCGAAGGACTGGCGTTATCCGTTCATGGATTAGCGCTGCGGAGCAGCGCTAATCCACCGTGCCGGTGCCGGTGCCTTCTGCCCGTGCCCGCCCGTGGCCCGTGCACATGCGGGCACCGGCACTGGCACGGGCAGAGGCACGTAAGCCGCGGCCGTACCGGCCGCGGCTAGTTGAACTTCACGCTGAACCAGTCGATCTCCACCGCATCCAGGATCTCGAGCTGCGCCGGCCGCAGGTAGGTGTCGATCTTCTTGCGGAACGACGTACCCAGCTGCACCGCACGCTGCATGTAGGTGTCCTCACCGCCCGGCACCTTCAGCGTGAAGAGCTTCATGAAGGTCTCGGCCTTCTTCGGGTCGCCGTCCTTCAGCTCCTCCGCCTTGGCGATCAGCTCGAGCGGCACGACGCCGTCGTCACGCTCCTCGCTGAGCAGCGCGAACAGCTCCTGCTGGATCTCCTGCAGGTCCTTGTTCATCTGCGATTCCTGCGAGGCGTCGAGCTTGAGCGTCTCGGCGACGAGGGCGAAGGGCGCGTCCTTGCCCAGCTTCGTGCGCTCCTGGGTACCAAGGCGCGCACGCAGGTCGACGTCGTTCTTCGCCATGTCCAGCACGACCTCGCGAACCGCCTCGGTGAACGCGGGCTTGTCCGCCAGGGCACCGGCGTCGATGGCCACGCCACCGGCCGCAGGTGCTTCGGCGGCCGTGCGCTCGAGGCTGGTCATGCGCTCGGTGAGCGCGCGCGTGAGGCCGCGTAGCTCGGCGAGCTCACGCCGGGCGCCCGAGCCCTGCAGGGCCGGGGTCGCACCCGGCCGGGCGGGATCCTCGCCGTCCGCGAGAGGCGTCTCGAGCGTGGCGATCCTGTCCTTGAGGGCGGCGTTCTCGGAGTAGAGGTAGGCACCGGCGCCGACGGCGACGCCGAGGGAGAGCAGCGAGAGGAAGATCGTGAGCTTCATGATGGCGGGCTCCTGCGTGGACAACCTGCCATACCGGCCCTCGCGAAGGAGGTTTCACAGCAGCACTTGGCGACCCGGGCACGGGAATGTAGGGGCGACCCGCGCGCGAGACTCGGAGCGCGACATCGTCGCGCGAGGTGTCGAAGCGCAGTGGTCGCCCGAGGGCCGCCGCACCAGTCCGGACCTACCCGGTAGGGGCGGGCTGGAATGCCCGCCCGAGGGCGACCGAACACATGCGGACCTACCCGGTAGGGGCGACCCCTGTGGTCGCCCTCGCGTGTCGTATGCGAGCGCGTCCTCGAGCGCGAACTCGTGGGAGCTCTACGTACGAAAGGCGCCGTCCATGCGGCAGGCCCTCACGCGCACGCGCTCGATTACGCGCTCGCGCTCGTCACGGGGAGACGGACATCAGAGACGGCGCGGCGGGTCGGGTCCAGGCCCGTGTCCCGGCTCACGCCGGAAACGGAAACGCGCACGGAGACGGAAACGGAGCGTCTCGCGCTACCCGCAACACGCGACTACGCCTTCTGCGGCTTGCACAGCGCGCCCTTCTTGCGCGCCTCCCAGCCACACCGCTTGCACTCGAACTTCGGATCCTTGCCCTGGAGCTTGGGCTTCTTCTTGCCTTTGGTGCAGCCACGTTCGCGCGCCATCGTTCGTCTCCACGTCTCGAACGGCAGGGACAGTGAGGGGCTCTCTACGAGAGGCCTTCAATCTGGATCAGCGGCCCGGGCGGGGCGGTGTCGCGCAGCGTCACGACCTGCTTGTCCAGCTCGGTCGCGAGCGCACGGAAGGCATCGCGCACGTTGTCCGGCGTGCGCTCGTCCACGAGGGCGGGCTTGCCCTCGTCGCCGCCGACGGCAACGGACGCGTGGATCGGTACGCCGCCCAGGAACGGGATGCTCTGGGCCTTGCTCCAGGCCTCGGCGCCGCCGTGCCCGAAGATCTCCTCGCGATTGCCGCACTTCACGCACTCGTGCCAGCTCATGTTCTCGACGAGGCCGAGCACCGGCACGTTGAGCGTACGGAACATCGAGACCGCCTTCTGCACGTCGAGCAGCGCAACGTCCTGCGGCGTGGAGACCACAACCGCGCCCGTCAGCGGGCACGACTGGGCCAGACTGAGCGCCACGTCGCCCGTGCCCGGCGGCAGGTCGACGATGAGGTAGTCGAGCTCGCCCCACTGCACGTCGCCGAGGAACTGGCGGACGACCGAGTGCACGATCGGGCCGCGCACGATCATCGGCTTCTCGGGGTCGAGCAGGAACCCCATCGACATGAGCTTGAGGCCGTAGGCCTCGTTCGGGTCGATGTGGTTCGGCCCCGTCCCGCGCGGCTGCTCGTTGTTGGCGAGCATGGTCGGGATGGAGGGCCCGTAGACGTCACCGTCCATCACGCCGACCCTGTTGCCGGCCTCGAGCAGCGCGAGCGCGAGGTTGACGGCGACGGTGGACTTGCCGACGCCGCCCTTGCCTGCGCCGACCGCGATGATGTTCTTGACGCCGGGAACCGGGTTCGCGGGGGCCTGCCCGCTGTGCGGGGTTTCCGCCATGGTGTTGCTCCTGGTGTGGGAACGCGGCTATGCGACGTTCGCGGGCTCGACGAGCGCGAGGACCTCGGCGACGCAGCGCTCGATGCCCTCGGCCACGTGCTTGATGGTGGGGCCGAGCATGTAGGCCGGGGTGCTGACGATGCGCTGCTCCTTGTCGACGACGAAGTCCTCGACAGGGCAGTCCTGGTGATCGGCGCCGCAGGCCTCGATGGCCCCGGCGGTGCCGGCGTCGGTGCCGATGGTGAGCGTCGGCCCGCCGTCCTTGCCGAGCACCTTGGCGATCAGGGCCGGCGCGATGCAGATGGCGCCGATCGGCTTCTTGGCAGCGTGCATGGCGCGCACGAGGTTCGCGACGTCGTCGTTGACGTCGGCCTCGGGCCCCTTCAGCGCGAAGTCGCAGAGGTTGAGCGCGGCGCCGAAGCCGCCGGGCAGGATGAGGGCGTCGAGCGTGTCGGCGTCGGCCGTCTTCACGTCGGCGATCTCGCCGCGGGCGATGCGCGCGCTCTCGACGAGGACGTTGCGTGACTCGCCGGCCTCTTCACCGGTGAGGTGGTTGACGACCTTCGTCTGGGCGGTGTCGGGCGCGAAGCAGGCGATCTCGGCGCCGGCGCGGTCGAGCGCCAGCAGGGTGAGAACGCTCTCGTGGATCTCGGCCCCGTCCTGGAACCCGCAGCCGCTGAGGATGACTCCGACGCGCATGGTGTGCCTCCTGGCCCCCCGGTATCGGGGACGGGACAGGATAGCGATTCGGGAACGGTTGGGCGTGGGAAGGCGGGGTCAGTCCCCCGTATCCGTTTCCGTTCGCGTTTCCGTTTCCGGCGTGC